>NZ_CP013232.1:4044248-4355344 GCF_001584145.1 Collimonas fungivorans
AGCAGACCATCTTTGCCCGGCAATACCTGCACGATCGCGCCGAAGTCCAGCAGCTTCAAGACTGTGCCTTCGTAGACCTTGCCGACTTCAACCGAAGCCGTCAGTTCTTCGATGCGGCGCTTGGCTTCCTGGCCGGCAGCAGCATCCACCGAAGCGATAGTGACGACGCCTTCGTCGCTGATATCGATCTGGGTGCCGGTTTCTTCCGTCAGGGCGCGAATCACAGCGCCGCCCTTGCCGATCACGTCGCGGATTTTTTCCGGATTGATCTTGACGGTGATCAGGCGTGGTGCGAAATCGGACAGCTCGGTTTTACCGTGCGGAACCGCTTCCTGCATCTTGCCGAGGATATGGATGCGGCCTTCTTTGGCTTGCGCCAACGCGACCTGCATGATTTCCTTGGTGATGCCCTGGATCTTGATATCCATCTGCAACGCAGTGATGCCGTTGGCTGTACCGGCTACCTTGAAGTCCATGTCGCCGAGGTGATCTTCGTCACCCAGGATGTCGGTCAGGACGGCGAACTTGCTGCCATCCTTGATCAGGCCCATGGCGATACCGGCCACGTGCGCTTGCATCGGCACGCCGGCGTCCATCAGGGCCAGGCAGCCACCGCAGACCGAAGCCATCGACGACGAACCGTTCGATTCGGTGATTTCCGATACCAGGCGCACCGAGTAGCTGAAATCTTCCGGCGCCGGCAGTGCTGCTTGCAGAGCGCGCTTGGCCAGACGGCCGTGACCGATTTCGCGGCGCTTTGGCGTACCGACGCGGCCGGTTTCGCCGGTAGCGAACGGTGGCATGTTGTAATGCAGCATGAAGCGGTCCGAATACTCGCCCATCAGCGCGTCGATCTTCTGTTCGTCGCGTGCAGTGCCCAGCGTGGCGACTACCAGCGCTTGGGTTTCGCCGCGGGTGAACAGTGCCGAACCATGGGTACGCGGCAGGACGCCGGTACGGATCGAGATCGGACGCACGGTACGTGTATCGCGGCCGTCGATGCGTGGTTCGCCTTCGAGGATCTGCGAACGGACGATCTTGGCTTCCAGGTCAAACAGGATGCCGCTGACTTCCGAAGAATCAGGTGCGGTGCCGCCGATCGATGCAGCTTCGGCAGCCAGCGCCGCGTTGACTTCTGCGGTTGCGTCTTTCAGCTTGGCAGTACGGGCTTGCTTGTCTTTGGTCTGGTAGGCTTCGCGCAGCTTGGCTTCGCCGAAATGCGCAACGCGCGCGATCAGGGCGTCGTTCTTTGGCGCCGGGCTCCATTCGACTTCAGGCTTGCCGCCATCGCGCACCAGTTCATGGATAGCGTTGATGACTGCCTTCGATTGCTCGTGGCCGAAGACGACCGCGCCCAGCATGATTTCTTCCGACAATTGCTTGGCTTCCGATTCCACCATCAGCACGGCGCTTTCGGTACCGGCAACCACCAGGTCCATGGCCGACTTGGTCAGCTGGGATGTGGTCGGGTTCAACACGTACTGGCCGTCGATATAACCGACGCGCGCAGCGCCGACCGGACCGGCGAAAGGAATGCCGGCAACCGACAAGGCAGCCGAAGCGCCGATCATTGCGGCGATGTCTGGATCGATTTCAGGATTGACCGACAGCACGTGAATGATGACTTGCACTTCATTCAGGTAACCTTCCGGGAACAGCGGGCGGATCGGACGATCGATCAGGCGCGATGTCAGGGTTTCTTTTTCGGAAGGACGGCCTTCGCGCTTGAAGAAACCGCCTGGGATGCGGCCGGCTGCGTATGTCTTTTCAACGTAATCAACGGTCAATGGGAAAAAATCCTGACCTGGCTTAGCATCTTTGCGTGCCACCACGGTAGCCAGCACAACGGTATCTTCAATCGATACCATCACTGCGCCGGAGGCTTGGCGAGCGATCTCGCCGGTTTCCAGCGTGACCTGATGCTGACCATACTGGAATGTCTTAGTAACTTTATTAAACACAATATATCCTTCTCATTAGTTGGGGACAGAGTAATTCGCCTCAGGCTAACGCTTGCGACTCTTAAACTCTTTCCCGCAATTATTTATATGCCGACAGATTTTCAGGCGCTGTCGTTCACCTCACCACTGACGATTCATCGCTGGCTGCTGCCAATGAATTGCCGTCTCCATGCTTAGAACCAACTTCTTGAAACTTGTGCAGATAAGCCGCAAAAAAGCTGCTGCCAAAAGCAAAAATGCCCGCATCAGAAACTGATACAGGCATTTTTTTCAACTTATCGACGGACCAAGGACATCGTCGCGAAATATCGAAACAGGATGTCGCAGAAAATAACGTCGGCCGACGACGAGTCGCGCACTGACGATTACTTACGCAAGCCGAGTTTTTCGATCAGCGAGCGGTAACGGTTCAGATCCTTACCCTTGAGGTAGGACAGCAGGCTTTTACGACGGTTAACCATCATGATCAGGCCGCGGCGGGAATGGTGATCCTTGGCGTGGGCTTTGAAGTGACCGTTCAGGTCGTTGATACGGGCTGTCAGCAGCGCAACTTGCACTTCCGGGGAGCCGGTGTCGTTTTGACCGCGCGCATTATCAGTGATAATAGCGGCCTTGGCTGTTTTTTCGATAGTCATGCTTTACCTTTCACAAGCGGTGTACAGAGTACGTAACCCTATGCACCGTGAACAAACAATTAGAAAATCCGGTCAAACTTGACCAGACGCGCAGTATATAGCAAAAATCCTGCGGATTCAAATACTTAGGGGTTGTCGGGGTGTAAATTGGATATTTGGGCGGTTGTAGCTGGATGCGAAGCAAGGCAGACGACACGCCGCAGTGCGAGCACTGCAAGTGGCGGCTAACGTAGCAGCGCGCCAGCTACAGCCAGCACAAATGTTCAATTTACACCCTGACAGCCCCTCAGCGTCGCACCAATAACAATTTATCTTGGAGTATCGCCATGAAGCAACCCTTTCCCCTTCTCCTGGCCGGTTTGCTGCTGAGCCTCGGCGGTTGCGCCTCGCTGCTGGCGCCGCCGGTCAATCCCGGCGAACCCGAAGCGCAAGTGCTGGCGCGCCTGGGGAAACCTACCGGGACTTATCAAGACGGCAATGATGTATTATGGGAATACGCGCGCGGCCCCTACGGCCAGGCGACGTATATGGCGAAAATCGGCTCCGACCACAGATTAGTTTCTTATGAGCAAGTATTGACCCTGGAGAAATTCGCCACCATCAAGGTCGGCCAGTTCAACCAGGCCGATGTGCTGCGTACCATCGGCAAGCCGTTCGAAACCGTTTATTACGACCGGGTCAAGCTGAACGGCTGGAACTACGCCTACAAGGAAGCCGGCGTCTGGAATTCGGAGATGACCGTGTATTTCGACGACAGCGGTATTGTCCGCAAGCTGGAAAACGGCCCCGATCCGCGTTATGAACACTCCCGCTTCGGCCGGTAAATTTTAAAGAGAGCGACTGCATGATCAAATTCCCCGAGCGGCAACGGATCCAGGCCATGCTGGCCGGCACCCTGCAGGAATGGTTCAAGCAGCGCTGCGGCAGCAAGGGCGCGGCCCTGGCCTTCTACACCCTGTTCTCGATGGCGCCGATGCTGATCCTGGTGATCGCGATTGCCGGTGCGGTATTTGGCGAACAGGCTGCGCGCGGCGAGATTTTCGGCCAGCTGTCGGGCTTGATCGGCTCCACCGGGGCCGACGCCATCCAGCTGCTGCTGGCAGCGGCCCACAGCAACCGCTCGGGGCCGATCGCGGCGATGATCGCGGTGGCGGTGCTGCTGGTCGGCGCCACTACCGTATTCTCGGAGCTGAAGGATAGCCTGGACGAGATCTGGTACGTGCCGATCACCCGCCACTCCGGCTTCACGGCCCTGATCCGCACCCGGCTGCTGTCGTTCGGGCTGATACTGGTGCTGGCCTTCCTGCTGCTCACCTCGCTGGTGGTGAGCGCGGCGCTGGCGCTGCTGGCCAGATACCTGGGCGGCATGTGGCTCAGCGTGACGGTGATTGTCTCGCCACTGTCGCAGCTGTTTTCGTTCGCCGTGATCGCCAGCCTGTTCGCCTCGATCTACAAGATGCTGCCGCAGGTCAAATTGCCATGGCGCGATGTCTGGATAGGTTCGATCGGCACCGCCGCCCTGTTCGTGCTGGGCAAATACCTGATCGGCATCTACCTCGGCAACAGCGGCGTCGCCTCCAGCTATGGCGCGGCCGGCTCGGTGATCGCGCTGCTGCTGTGGATTTATTATTCGGCGCAGATCTTCTTTTTCGGCGCCCAGTTCACGCGCCAGTACGCGCTGTTTTTCGGCAGCCTGCAAAACAAGGAAGCCGGCAATCTGGCGACGCCGGCTTCCTGATTTCCTTTTAGCACCGCGTGGGCACAGATGCCCACCCTACCTCTTGCCTAGTCCTGATACGGCTCCAGCCCGCGCTCTGACAAGCGCAGGATGCGGCCGCAGCGGCGCGCCAGTTCGATGTCGTGGGTCACGATCACGAACGCCGTGCCCAGGGTCTGCGACAGTTCCAGCATCAGGTCGAAAGTCATTTGCGCAGTAGCGCGGTCGAGGTTGCCGGTAGGTTCGTCAGCCAGCACGCAAGCCGGCCGCGTCACCAGCGCCCGCGCCAGCGCCACCCGCTGGCGTTCACCGCCGGACAGTTCGCCCGGCACATGGATCACCCGCTCGGCCAGGCCGACCCGCGCCAGGATCTCGCGCGCCTGCTGCTGCGCATCGCTGCGCTTGAGGCGGCGGATCATCAACGGCATCGCGACGTTATCCAGCGCGGAGAACTCCGGCAGCAGGTGATGGAACTGGTAGACGAAACCGAGCGCGTTGTTGCGCAGGTCACCGCGCGTCTTTTCGCCCAGCGTCGTAAAGTCCTTGCCCAGCAGGCTGACATTGCCGGCAGTCGGCGTATCGAGGCCGCCCAGCAGGTGCAGCAGGGTCGACTTGCCGGAGCCGGAAGCGCCGACGATGGCGACCTGCTCGCCCTTGGTCACATCGATATCGATGCCGTTCAAGACCTTGACCGAATAACTGCCCTGGGTGAAGGTCTTGCCCAGGTTGCGGCAGGAAAGGACAACCGGATTATTTGTATTATTCATAACGCAATGCCTCAGCAGGTTTCACCCGGGCAGCCCACCAGCTCGGATACAGGGTGGCCAGGAAAGCCAGCACCACGGCGACCCCGCCTATGGTCCAGACATCTGGCCAGCGCAGGTCTGACGGCAATTCGGTAATCACGTACACGCTCTTGGGCAGGAACTGCACATGCAGCAGGTTTTCGATGAACGGCACGATGACGTCGATATTCAAGGCCACCAGCACCCCGGCGCCGACGCCGATGGCGGTGCCGATCAAACCCACCAGCGCGCCCTGGATCATGAAGATCTTCATGATCGAGCCCGGCGATGCGCCCAAGGTGCGCAGGATCGCAATGTCAGCCTGCTTGTCGGTCACCGTCATCACCAGGGTCGACACCAGGTTGAAGGCGGCCACCGCGATGATCAGGGTCAGGATGATGAACATCATGCGTTTCTCGGTCTTGACCGCGGCGAACCAGTTGCTGTTCTGCTGGGTCCAGTCGCGCAGGTACAGGTTGGGCGGCAACGTGGTCGCCAGCTGCTGCACGATCTGCGGCGCCTGCAGCATGTCGGTGACTTTCAGGCGCACGCCGGATGGCGAGTCCTGGCGGAACATCTTTTCCGCGTCTTCCAGGTGGATGAAAGCCAGGGTCGAATCGTATTCGAAATGGCCGGCCTCGAAAATCCCGGCCACGGTGAACTGGCGCAGGCGCGGAATCACGCCGGCCGGGGTCACCTGGCCTTGCGCCGCCATCAGCGTCACCTTGTCGCCGATGCCGACGCTCAAGGCATGCGCCAGCTCTATCCCCAGCACGATATTGAATTCGCCCGGCTTGAGGTCGTTGAAGCTGCCGCGTTTGACCTTGCTGGCCACGTCCGACACCTTCGGCTCTTCCGCCGGCAGCACGCCGCGCACCGCGACGCCGCGCAACACGCCGTCGCGCACCAGCATGGCCTGCGCGTCGACATAGGGCGCCGCACCTATCACTTCCTTGTTCTTGAACGCCTGGCGCGCGACCTCTTCCCAGTTCGGCATGGAGCCGGAAGCGTCGAACACCTCGATATGCGCCAGCACCGACAGCATGCGGTCGCGCACGTCTTTCTGGAAACCGTTCATAACGGACAGCACCACGATCAGCGCCGCCACGCCGAGGGCGATGCCGGCCATCGAAATCAGCGAGATGAAGGAAATAAAGCTGTTGCGGCCGCTGCGCTTGCCCGCACGGGTATAGCGAATGCCGACCAGCCACTCAAACGGTAAATTTTTTAAGATGCTCAAACAAGGCTCCCGAAATCAGCCCGCAGTTTGCCATAAATTGGCAAACTCACGTTGCTTTACAGTGCAGTACTACGTAAATGAGGGAATCCCAGAAGTGCTGATTTTTTGTGCCAGGCTAGGCGCAAACCGGAGCGATAGTGGTGCTATCGCGAGGATTTGCAACGACGCATGGTTCAAAAAAGCAGTGCTTATGGGGTTTCCTCATTTGCGTAGCACTGCACTATGCCTGTGTTCTGATCCTGACAACTCCCTATCGTTCAGTCAAAATCGAGGCAGCGCCACCAATTGCCAAAACGAAATATACTATTCGGCATACGGCCGTATCCGTAAAATATCCAACCTGAACAGGATTCCATGATGAAAAAATTCTTCGCCCTCTGCCTGGGACTGTTATTGGCGCAAGCGGTAGCCGCCGCCCCGCTGCCCTATGATGAAAAGGCCGACGCCAAGACCGACCTGACCCAGGCGCTGAGCCAGGCCCAGGCCAGCCACAAGCAGGTGATCCTGGTGTTCGGCGCCAACTGGTGCACCGATTGCCGCGAACTGGACAAGGCGATCCATGGCAAAAGCGCATCGCTGATCGATGGCAAATTCATCCTGGTGAAAGTCGATGTCGGCAATTTCGACAAGAATCTCGATGTCGCCCAGTCTTACGGCAACCCGATCAAGAAGGGCATCCCGGCCGCGGTGCTGCTCAGCCCCGACAACAAGATCCTGTATTCGACCAAGGCCGGCGAGCTGGCCGATGCCCGCCGCATGGGCGAGAACGGCATCTATGACTTCTTCAACAAAGAGATCGTAAAACGGCAAGGCAGCTAAGCTCACGCCCAACTGCCCCGGTTTCCTGCAGTCCCGGCTGCCTGTTAGATCGAGCTGTTACTTCGGCGCCAGCCGGATCCCGCCATCGAGGCGGATCACTTCGCCGTTCAGGTAGACCGTCTCGACGATGGTCTTCACCAATGCCGAGAATTCGGCAGGTTTGCCCAGCCGCGGCGGGAACGGCACCATTTTCCCGAGCGCGTCCTGCACTTCTGCCGGCATGCCGAGCAGCATCGGCGTTTCCATGATGCCTGGCGCAATCGTCATCACACGGATGCCGTGGCGCGACAGTTCGCGCGCCGCCGGCAAGGTCAAGGCCACTACTCCGCCCTTGGACGAGGCGTAGGCGGCCTGGCCGATCTGGCCGTCGAACGCCGCCACCGAGGCGGTATTGATGATCACGCCGCGTTCGCCGTCGGCATTCGGCTGACCCTTGCTCATCGCATCGGCAGCCAGGCGCATCATGTTGAAGGTGCCGATCAGGTTGATCTGGACCACCCGCGCGAAATCTTCCAGGCCATGCGGCCCCTCCTTGCCGACGATGCGCTTGGCCGGCGCCACGCCGGCGCAGCTGACCAGTCCGTGCAAGCCGCCGAACACCGTCAGCGCCGTATTGACGGCTTCCGTCGCGCTGGCCTCGCTGCACACGTCAGTCGCCACAAAACGGGCGTTGGCGCCCAGCTGCGTCGCCAGTGCGGCGCCGGCTTCCTGGTTGATGTCGGCGATCACCACCCTGGCGCCGCCCTGCACCAGCATGGCGGCAGTCGCAGCACCCAGGCCGGAACCGCCGCCGCTGATCAGGAATACATTATTTTCGATTTGCATGGTTTTTCTCTTCTTTAAATTTTAGCCTTGGCGATTTCCTGGTTGCGCAAGATGAAGCGCTGCAGTTTGCCGCTAGGGGTTTTTGGCAGTTCAGTTAAAAATTCGATTTCGCGCGGATAAGAATGCGCCGCCAGCCGATGCTTGACGTATTGCTGCAGCTCGGCGACCAGTTCCGCACTGGCTTGGCAGCCTGTACTTAAGACGACAAAAGCCTTGACCAGTTCAGTGCGCTCGGGATCCGGCTTGCCGACCACCGCGGCTTCCATCACCGCCGCATGCTCCAGCAACGCACTTTCGACATCAAACGGGCCTATGCGATAACCGGAGGAAGTAATGATATCGTCGCCGCGTCCGATAAAGCTGATGCTGCCGTCCTGGTTCTTTTCGACCGTATCGCCGGTGATGTAATAATCGCTGTCGCCAGCATCCTGCTGCCAATACCCTTGGAACCAGTACACCGGCGAATGGCGGCGGTCTATCGCCAGCACGCCTGGCTGCCCCGCCGCGAGCTCGTTTTGATCGTCGTCCAGCACCGCCAGCCGGTAGCCGGGCATGGCAAGGCCGGCCGAACCCATGTGCACCTCGTGCTGCAAGCCATGGTGGTTGCACAACACCATGCCCGTTTCAGTCTGGCCGTAATGATCGTTGATCAGGCAGGCAAGGTGTTCGCGGAACCAGCGGATCACCTCCGGATTCAGCGGTTCGCCGGCGCTGCTGACGGCGCGCAGCTGGCCCTTGACCGGCGCCGCTGCTTCGGCGCCGCCGGCAATCAGCAGCCGGTACGCGGTAGGCGAACCGGCGAGATTGGTGATCTTGTATTTCTCAATGATCCGGTAGGTGCTCTCGAGCGTGAACGAACCCTCGTAGAAGGTGATCGCGTGACCCATCAGCATCGGCCCGGTCACGCAATAGTACAAACCATAGGCCCAGCCGGGATCGGCGATATTCCAGAAAGCGTCTTCCGGCCGCACATCCATTGCGTAGCGCGTGTAGACATAAAACGACAGCATCGCCCGCAGCGGCACTGCGACGCCTTTGGCCGGCCCGGTCGTGCCCGAGGTAAACAACATGATGAAAGCGTCGTCAGCCTTGCGCATCACCGGCGCAAACTCGCTCGACTGATGTTCCAGCTCCGGCCAGAAACCGAAGTCGCCGGCCGGTGTTGCATCGGCGACGGTCATGACAGGCGGACAATCCAGCACTTCCTCCAGCTTGTGGCGGTTATCGGCGTCGGTAACGATCAGTTTCGCCTCGCTGGCGGCTACCCGGTATTCAATCGATTTCGAACCGAAGGCGGTGAACAAGGGCTGGTACACCGCGCCGGCGCGCCAGGTGCCGAGGATGGCAACCAGCAGTTCCGGGGTGCGCGGCAGCAAGCCGGCGACGCGGTCGCCGGGCTGGACGCCCTGCTGCTTCAGGAAATTGGCGAAGCGCCCCGACAATTCCTTGAGCTGGGCGAAGGTGTAGCTGGCGCTGCGGCCATCCTTGCCTTCCCAAAGCAATGCAATGCGGCCGGGCGTGGCATGGCGGTCGCAGCATTCGACACAGGCGTTGATGCCGGTTTGCAGGCTGCCGAACAGCTCGGCGGCGATGCTGTCGACATTGAAGTCCGCATAAAACCGGTCATATTCAGGAATGCTGGCGTGCGCAGTTGCAGCCTCGCCTGGAAAAGCAGATGGCATGGGTGTTCTCCTCTAACCTAAAATGGCAGGCTTAATCAGCTCTTGTTGTTGTCAGAAATAAAATTGCTGCAGTCAAGTCTAGAATACTTAGTGACTGGCAGCCATGTCAAAAGCGATCAGCAGGCTTGATCGAAATTGCAATACCGAGGCAAATGGACTTATGGAAGACTGGGAAAAGGGAACGATCGCCATCAGCTTCGTCGATGAAGCGCTGCACAGCATGCGCGAGCGCGGCATGGATACCGAATCGCTGCTGCTGCAGGCCGGCATCGCACCGCGCTGGCTGAAAGAACCGCATGCCCGGGTCGCCGCCGCCAACTACGGCCGGCTGTGGTATTTGATCGCGCATGCCATGGACGATGAATTCTTCGGCATGGACAGCCATCCCATGCGGGTCGGCAGCTTCAACATGCTGTGCCGCGGCGCCCTGCACAGCGCCAATCTCGGCAAAGCCCTGGAACGCATGCTGGATTTCCTGCGGCTGGTGCTGGACGACATGTCGGCGACGCTCTCCGAACAAGACGGCCTGGCGCGCATCGCCATCAGCGACAGCGGCGATCCGCGCCGCATGTTTGCCTACGGCGCCTTCCTGATGATCGTGCACGGCATCGGCAGCTGGCTGATCGGACGCCGCATCCAGTTGCTGTCGGCGGATTTCCGCTGCGCGGAACCGCTAGCCAGCCTGGACTACAAGATCCGCTTTTGCGACCAGGCCCGCTTCAGCCAGCCACAGACCAGCATCACTTTCGACGCGACTTGCCTGGCTTTGCCGATAGTGCAGAACCAGCGCACCCTGCAACCGTTCCTGCGCGAAGCGCCCGGCAACCTGCTGGTGAAATACAGCAGCCACGACAGCCTGGCGGCGACCATCCGCCGCCGCTTGCGCCAGTTGCCGCTGACCGAATGGTCAGATTTCGACAGCTTGTCGAAACAGCTCAACACACCGGCCTCGACCCTGCGCCGCAAGCTCAGCCAGGAGGGCCAGTCGTACCAGGCGATCAAGGACAATTTGCGGCGCGACCTGGCGATCAATTACCTGAGCGGCTCAGTCAAGAGCATAGAAGACATTGCCATCAGCCTTGGTTTCGCCGATTCCAGCGCCTTCCACCGGGCGTTCAAGAAATGGACGGGAAGCAGTCCGGGCGAACATCGGCGGATTTTGTCAGGGGCCTAGCTTATTTGCGCTTGACCGGAGTGAATACCCTTCCATGTATCGCCGACAGAATCGCCTCCACCGCCGGATGTTTGATTTTGCGCTCGTTCGACACTGCATAAAACTGCTCATGCACCTGGTCCAGCTCGCCGATCAGCACCGCACCGAACTGTTCCTCGACATCCGCGGCGAGCGCCGACGGCGCCGGGAACAGGCCCAGACCGTTGCGGCCGAAGGTGTTCAGCAACGCATTGTCATCGAACTCGCCGACCACATCCGGCCGCAGCTCATGCGCTTCGAACCAATGGTCGATGCGGCCGCGGATCACGTTGTTGCGGGTCGGCAGCAGCAGAGGCGCACCGCTCAGGCTGGCCGGGAATTTTGCGCGATAACGCTTGGCCAGCTCCTTGCTGCCGAACAGCGCGATGTCGCTCTCTCCCAGCAAATGGCTGAACACGCGTAACGCCGCACCGGAAGGCGCCGGGCGGTCGGTCAGGACCACATCCAACTTGTGCATGGTGAGGTCGCCCAGCAGCGACTCGAACTTGTCCTCGAAACACACCAGTTTCACCCGCTGCGGCAAGCGCAATGCCGCTTCCAGCAGGCGCGACGAAATCAGCTTCGGCAGCGAATCCGAAATGCCGACCGCCAGCCGCAAGGTGGGCTCATCGTCCGCAGCGGCAAGCGCCTCCTGCATCTGCTCGCCCAGCAGGAAAATCTGGTCGGCATAACCCAGCGCCAGGCGCCCCGCTTCGGTCAATACCAGCCGCCGCCCTTGCGGCGCCAGCAGCGACTTGCCTACCGCCTGCTCCAGCAGCGACAGCTGGGCGCTGACGGTTTGCACCGCCAGTCCGAGCCGTTCGGCAGCGCGCGTAACGCTGCCCTCCTTGGCCACCACCCAGAAATAATGCAGGTGGCGAAAATTCAGTCCCGATGATTTCATTGTTCCGTTTTTCCGAAGTAATTCTTCGATTATCTTCGCTTTTTAAGTTTATGTCGCGGTTATATGATGGTTTCTCCTGAAACGAACTGGAGTCTTTGATGAAACCGACTATCGCCATCGTCGCTACCAAAGGTGTAAAACTCAGCCGCAGGCTGCGCGAGTACGTTATCCATCGCTTGAGCCTGGCGCTCGATCGGAGGCAATACAGCATCCAGGCCATGAAAGTGCGCATCAGCGACCAGAACGGCCCCAAGGGCGGCATCGACAAGCATTGCCAGATCCAGCTGACCTTGCCGGGCTTGCCGACCGTGGTCGTCACCGAAAAAGGAAACGATGTCGCGGCCATGGTCGACCAGGCCGCGCATCGCGCCGCACAAGCCATCGACCGCCTGCTGTCGCGCGCCAAATCGATCCGGCATACCAAATACACGGTGCCGATCAGCGAAACAGCCCTTATCTAATTTTACGAAAGACCATCATGAATAACCGTTACAACACTCTCAGAAACAGCAGCGCCAGGTATGCCGCCACCACGGTAATGGACGGCGCTGCGCTCAAGGTCCTGCGCAATACCTACCTGCTGCTGTCGCTGTGCCTGGGCTTCAGCGCCATCGTCGCCGGCGCCTCGATAGCGTTCAGCCTGCCCGCGCCCGGCATCATCATTACCCTGATCGGCTATTTCGGCTTGCTGTTCCTGGTGACCAAGTATCGCGACCAGGGGCTCGGCGTGGGACTGGTATTCGCCCTGACCGGCTTCATGGGCTACACCCTGGGACCGATCGTCAGCCATTACTTGAGCCTGCCCAACGGCGGCTTGACGGTGATGATGGCGCTGGCCGGCACTGCCGTCATTTTCCTCGGCATGTCCGCTTATGCGCTGGTCACCAAGCGTGACCTGTCATTCATGGGCGGCATGCTGACGGTTGGCGTGCTGGTGGCTTTCGTGGCCGGACTGGCGGCGATCTTCTTCAGCATCTCGGCCTTGTCGCTGACCGTATCCGCGGTGTTCGTGCTGCTGATGTCGGGCATGATCCTGTTTGAAACCAACAAT
Organism: Collimonas fungivorans; assembly: GCF_001584145.1. NCBI lineage: Bacteria > Pseudomonadati > Pseudomonadota > Betaproteobacteria > Burkholderiales > Oxalobacteraceae > Collimonas > Collimonas fungivorans. Next base: position 4,057,060 of record NZ_CP013232.1, read on the forward strand.
ATCGTGCGCGGCGGCGAGACCAATTACGTGATGGCTACCGTCAGCCTGTTCGTCTCGATTTTCAACCTGTTCACCAGCCTGTTGCAGCTGCTGGGATTCGTCAACAAAGAGTAAACCTGCGGCAGGGCCTGCACGGCCTGCCCGCGTTACGTTTGACTATTATGGAGAATGTTTATGTATTGCCCTGTATGCAAGGACAAAGAGCTCGTCATGAGCGAACGGCAGAGTATCGAGATCGATTACTGCCCTGGTTGCCGCGGCGTCTGGCTGGACCGCGGCGAACTGGACAAGATCATCCAGCAATCAACCCATGAATTGACCAGCGCCAGGGCGCAACCGGCAGCTCCGGCACGGCACCAGCCTGAATATCGCCCCGAGCAGCACGGATCGCAGTACAGCGCGCAGTACAACGATCATCGCCGGCCGAAGAAAAAAGAGAGTTTCTGGCAAGAGCTGTTCGACTGAACCATGTGGACTAGCCGGGGGACAGGATCAAGCATCCTGTCCCCCGTCCTTGTTTACACTTCCTGCTTGGCAGAGATGGCGTTTGCCACTACCAGCGCCGTCATGTTGACCACCCGGCGCACCGTCGCCGACGGATTCAGGATATGCACCGGCGCTGCGGCGCCCAGCAATACCGGTCCCACCGTAACGCCCTGCCCGCCAGTCATCTTCAACACGTTGAACAGGATATTGGCGGCATCCAGGTTAGGCGTCACCAGCACGTTGGCGTCGCCGCTCAGCGTGGATTTCGGCAGGAACTGCGCCCTCACCTCTGCGCTCAAGGCTGCATCGCCGTGCATCTCGCCATCGGCTTCGACATCCGGCATGCGCTTGACGAACAAGTCGCGCGCGGCGCGCATCTTCTTGGCCGACGGCCGCGTGCTGGAACCGAACATCGAGTGCGACAGGAACGCCACCTTGGGCGGCACACCGAAGCGCCTTACCTCTTCCACCGCCATCGCCGCGATGTCGGCCAGCTGCTCGGCATCCGGATCGTCGTTGACGAAGGTATCGGCGATGAACAAGGTATGCTTGTCCAGCACCAGGCCGTTCATGGTGGCGAAACACTTGGCGCCTTCGCGCAGGCCGATGATGTCGCTCACATGTTCCAGGTGGTTGTCGAAACGTCCCACCAGGCCGCACAGCATGCCGTCGGCGTCGCCCAGCTTGACCAGCAGCGAAGCGATGGTGGTGTTGGAACGGCGCAAGGTCGACTTCGCCATCTCGGGCGTGACGCCGTCGCGCGCCTTGATCTCGTGATAGGTTTCCCAGTACTGGCGGAAACGCACATCGTCTTCCGGATTGATCAGTTCGAAATCGCGTCCAGCCTGCAAGCGCAAGCCGGCGCGCTTGATGCGCGCCTCGATCACTGCCGGACGGCCGATCAGGATTGGCCGCACCAGTTTTTCTTCCAGTGCGATCTGCACCGCGCGCAATACGCGCTCGTCCTCGCCCTCGGCGTAGACGATGCGTTGCGGCTCGCCGCGCGCGGCAACGAACACCGGACGCATGAACATGCCGGTATGGCTGACAAAACGCATCAGCGACTGGCGGTAAGCTTCCATGTCCTTGATCGGGCGTGTCGCCACGCCCGATTCTTCGGCGGCGCGGGCAACCGCAGGCGCAATACGCAGGATCAGGCGCGAATCGAATGGCTTCGGAATGATGTATTCCGGACCGAAATGCAGTTCCTGGCCGGCATAGGCGGACGCCACTTCTTCGCTGATCTCGGCCTTGGTCAGGTCGGCGATCTCGCGCACACAGGCGACCTTCATCGCTTCCGTGATGCTGGTAGCGCCGCAGTCCAGCGCGCCGCGGAAAATGTAGGGGAAGCACAGCACATTGTTGACCTGGTTCGGATAGTCCGAACGGCCGGTGGCGATGATGCAGTCCGGCCGCGCTTCCAGCGCCAGCTCAGGACGGATTTCCGGTTCCGGATTGGCCAGCGCCAGGATGATGGGCTGCGAACCCATGGCCTTGACCATGTCCTGGGTCAGCACGCCAGGCGCCGAGCAGCCGAGGAACACGTCGGCATCGACGATCGCATCGCCCAGGGTGCGGGCATTGGTGGTCTGCTGGTAGCGCTGCTTGGATACATCCAGCTTGTCTTCGCGCTTGTCATGGATCACGCCGCGCGAATCGCAGACAAAAATGTTTTCACGCTTGACGCCCAGCTCGACCATCAGGTCCAGGCAGGCGATCGCCGCAGCGCCGGCGCCGGAAGCCACCAGCTTGACTTCGCCGATTTTCTTGTTGACCAGCTCCAGGCCGTTCAGCAGGGCCGCCGAGGAAATGATGGCGGTGCCGTGCTGGTCGTCGTGGAAGACCGGGATCTTCATGCGCTCGCGCAGCTTCTTTTCGATATAGAAGCATTCCGGCGCCTTGATGTCTTCCAGGTTGATGCCGCCCAGGGTCGGCTCCAGCGCGGCGATGATCTCGACCAGCTTGTCCGGGTCGCGCTCGGCCAGTTCGATGTCGAACACGTCGATGCCGGCGAAATTGTGGAACAGGCAGCCCTTGCCTTCCATCACCGGCTTGCCGGCCAGCGGGCCGATGTCGCCCAGGCCCAGCACCGCGGTGCCGTTGGTGACCACGCCCACCAGGTTGGCGCGCGAAGTGTATTCCACCGCCATTTCCGGATCTTCGTGGATCGCCAGGCAGGCATACGCCACACCGGGCGAATACGCCAGCGACAAGTCGCGCTGGTTCGACAGGGGCTTGGTCGGCACCACGGCGATCTTGCCGCGCGTCGGGCTGCGGTGATATTCCAGCGCCGCATCGCGCAGGGCCTGTTCGGCCGCAGAAAGAGTGGTTGGGGTGCTCATTGATGGTCTCCTGGATACGCTAATGAAAATTCGGTGGCAGCGACATTATCACAATGTCTATCGATGCGGTTTCCCGGCGGCCGATATCTCTGCTGGGGAAGATGCTGTTCGGAAAGGGAAATTATCTCGTGGGATCGTGGTTTGAATTGTGCGGCTCATGGCAAATGGTAGACGAATCCCGGGCAACTTGCAGCGTTACCGCGAAAAATACCGGCCTGATTTATCCCGCAGTGCCGCATAAAAAAAGCCCGCGCATGCGGGCTTGCCATCAGAAGCTCACTGCCATCATGTCAATGTCAAGCTGCGACGCTGCTTTCCAGCGGCTGCAGCACCAGCAGGGTCTCATAACTCCAGCGCGTCCAGCTCGAAGCCACGCCCAGCCGCGCGGTATTCGGACGGATCTTCGGCTTGTGGATCGCAACCCGGATTTCATCCAGCATGGTGAATTCGCGGAACGACAGGCTGGCGACTTCCGACGCCAGCGTCTCCAGCAGGCGGGTGTGCGGCTTGGCCTGCAGGAAAGCCGTGACCACGCCGCAGTAATGATCGTAGTCGATCACCGAAGCGGCATCGTCATCGTGCTGGCCGCCGGTGCGGTAGGACAGCTCGATATCCAGCTCCACCGCCTGCGCCTTCTCATGCTCGTGCGGATGCAGGCCGACCCGCGTCGTCGTCGACAAGGCTTCGACGAAGATCTGCCAGCGGACGCCGCTGGCGATGTTTTCGTTTTTCATCGGAGGTACTCCTGGCAGGCGTCCAGCAAGATACGGCCGAAATAATCGGCGAAGCTGCGCCGGATCACCAGTTCATACGCATCATCGGCCAACGGCCGCAGCAAGACGCCAGCCTTGAAGAAATGACTTTGGGCGCATTGGCCAAGCTTGAACGCGGCCGGATGAAAGTCCAGCGGACAACCTTTCCGCAGTACCTCGCGCGCCTTTTTCCCGCTGAGCACCAGGCTGGTGTTGCCGCTGCTGATATCCACCACCGAGGCAAACTGTCCCGCCAGTGCGCCGGCCAGGTCGCTGCCTAACGCCGGCAGGCGCGGCTGTTTCGACTGGATCAGCCATTCATTGGGCGCCAGCCAGTAGATGGTGAACTGTTCACTCTCCGTGACCGTGTTCGGCTGCAGCGGCAAAACCGCGCCGGTGAGGCCCTTGACCGCCTTCTGCAGCACAGCGGAATCCGCTTCGCCCTTGAGGTTGATCAATTCGAGGAAGGGCTTCTCTTCCATGCTGACGGCCGCGTTGGCGCCGACCGCAAGCGACGCCAGCATCTGCGTCAGTTCGGTGAACGGCGACTCTTGCTGCACCTGGAAAAGCTGGGTTTCATTCAACATGTTGACGGACTCCTTCTGCATCGTAAAACACCAGGCTGCTGATCTTGGCCGCGAGATTGCGTCCGTTCGCCAGCGGAATGCTGACTTCCTGCCCCATCTTGCCGAGGCCGCCCTTGATCAGCGCAAACGCGATCGAACGCTGCAGGATCGGGCTGAAATAACTGGACGTCACATGGCCAATCATGTCGGCGATCGGTTCATTGCTCGGCTCTGCCAGGATCTGGCTGCCTTCCGGCAGCACAACATCCTTATCCTCGCTGAGCAGGCCGACCAGCTGCTTGCGGTCGCTGCGCGCAGTATCGGAACGTATCAGCGAACGCTTGCCGAGGAAATCCTTGGACTTGGCGACCAGGCCGCCCATGCCGAGGTCGAACGGCGTCACCGAACCGTCGGTATCCTGGCCGACGATGATGTAGCCTTTTTCTGCACGCAGCACGTGCATGGTCTCTGTGCCGTAAGGCGTGATGTCGAATTCCTTGCCGGCTTCGATGATCGCATCCCAGATGGCGCGTCCCATATTGGCCGGCACGTTCACCTCATACGACAGTTCACCCGAAAAACTGATGCGCATGATGCGGGTGAAGACGCTGTTGATGCTGCCTTCGCGGAACGACATGAACGGGAATTTCTCGTTCGAGAAATCGATGTCCTTGCACACCTTCTGCAGCACGCGGCGGGCATTTGGCCCGACTACTGCAAAGGTCGCGAAATGATCGGTCACCGACGTCAGGTTGACCTTCAGGTGCGGCCATTCGGTCTGCAGCCAGCGCTCCATCCAGTCCAGCACGCGCGCCGCGCCGCCGGTGGTGGTGCTCATCAGGAAATGCTGTTCGCCCAGGCGCACCGTGACGCCGTCGTCGAACACCATGCCGTTTTCATCGAGCATCAGGCCGTAGCGGCACTTGCCGACTTCCAGCTTGTTCCACGGATTGGTGTAGATCCAGTTCAGCAAGGTCACCGCATCCGGTCCCTGCACATCGATCTTGCCCAGGGTCGAGGCATCCAGGATGCCGACGCTGTTGCGCGCTGCCAGGCATTCGCGCGCCACCGCGGCATGCAGGTCTTCCTTGCCGCGCGGGTAATACCATGGCCGCTTCCAGTTGCCGACGTCTTCAAACAAGGCGCCCTGCTCCTGGTGCCACGGATGGATGCAGGTCTTGCGGATCGGCGTCAGGAACTCGCCCAGTTCGCGTCCGGCCACTGTGCCGAAGGTCACCGGCGTGTAGTTCGGGCGGAAGGTAGTGGTGCCGGTTTCCGGGATGGTCTTGCCCAGCACTTCAGCCAGGATCGCCATGCCGTTGATATTGCCGAGCTTGCCCTGGTCGGTGCCGAAGCCCAGTGCGGTATAACGCTTGACGTGTTCCACCGAATGATAGCCTTCGCGCGCTGCCAGGTAGATATCTGCCGCCGAAACGTCGTTCTGGTAATCGACGAACTGCTTGGGGCCGCGGCCCACCTGCTTGCGGTCACCCACCAGCCACAAAGGCATGATGGCGGCTTCGGACAACTCCACCACTTTCCAGCTGGGCAGCGCTACCGGCTTCAACCCTACTGCAACAATCGCTTGCTGTGCTGCCAAGGCACCGTCGCGCAAGGCGCCGCTCAGGCTGAAATCGCCATTGGCGGCGCCTGCGCTGGTTTCCTTTTGCATCGCCGAGCCCGGTACAAAACAGGCTTTTTCATTGCTCCAGTGCGCCTTGCCGCCGGATTGCGCAAACAGGTGGATCACCGGGTTCCAGCCGCCCGACACGCCTAGTAAGTCGCAGGAGATCGAGGTAATGAACTGCCCCGGCACGCCGTCCTGGTGGCGCGCTACCTCCACCATCTTGACATGGCGGCTGCCGCTGGCAGTCACCACCACAGCGTCGTTGATGATGTTGACGCCCTGCCTCCTGGCGGCGGCCGGCAAGCTGCTGCCGCTGCTGTTTCCAGCCGGACGCGGATCGACCACCGTCACTTCTGCGCCGTTAGCCTTCAGGTCCAGCGCGGTCTGGTAAGCATCGTCATTATTGGTGAAGATCACCGCCTTGCGCCCCGGCAGCACGCCGTAGCGGTGGATATAGGTCGATACTGCCGACGCCAGCATGATGCCCGGCAAGTCATTGTTGCCGAATACGATAGGCCGCTCATGCGCGCCGGTGGCCAGTATCACGTGTTTGGCGCGCACCTTCCACAAGCGCTCGCGCACCGGTCCGCGCGCCGCCAGCGGCAGGTGCTCGCTCAGACGCTGGGTCACGGTCAGCAGGTTATGGTCCTGGTAGCCGAACACCGTGCTGCGCGACAAAATCGTGACTTCCGGCAAACGCCGCAAATCGTCCGTTATCTTTGCCACCCACGCTGCAGCGGGCAAGCCATCGATCATGGCCGGCCCGGACAACAGGCTGCCGCCCAGTTCCGACTGGTCGTCGGCCAGCACCACTCGTGCACCCGAACTGGCAGCGACCCAGGCCGCAGCCAGGCCGGCCGGGCCTGCGCCCGCCACCAGCACATCGCAATGGGCATAGGTCTTTTCATAGCGGTCAGGATCGAGCGCGGTGGGCGCCTTGCCGAAACCGGCTGCTTCGCGTATTACTTCTTCGTACTTGCCCCACCAGCTGCGCGGCCACTTGAATGTCTTGTAATAGAAACCGGCCGGGATGAAGCGGGCGAACAGCTGGTTCACCGCCATCCGGTCATTCTCGATGCTGGGACTGGCGTTGACGCTGGTGGCGCTCAAGCCCTGGTACAGCTCGATTTCGGTGGCGCGCGCGTTCGGCACCGTATAAGCGCCGGTTTCCAGCTGCACCAGCGCATTCGGTTCTTCCACGCCGGCCGTGACGATGCCGCGCGGACGATGGTATTTCCAGCTGCGCGCCACAAAATGCACGCCGTTCGCCAGCAGCGCCGATGCCAGCGTATCGCCCTGGTAACCCTGGTAACTCTTGCCGTTGAAGGTAAAACCGAGCGCCGCGCCGCGGTCTATGCGGCCGCCGCTCTGCAGTCGATGCGTTTGACTGTTGCTCATGTTGCGCTCCCTGTTTCAGTCTTTTCGCCGAACTTGCTGTAACCGAGGAATTCGTAGGTGACGGTGTCGCGCTCGGCCATGAACCAGCGCCGGCAGCCATGGCTGTGCAGCCACTGCTCGCGGTGCACGCCGCGCGGATTCTTGCGCATGAAGAGGTAGTCGCCCCAGGCTTCGTCGCTGATGTTTTCGGTGTCCAGCGGGCGTGCAATGTCAGCTTCGCCGCCGCAATGGAACTCACTCTCGGCGCGCGGCCCGCACCAAGGGCAGGTAATCAATAACATGATGGATCTCCAGGCAGATAGCGGGAATTAGTGAATTTCAGTGGGCCACGGCGGCGGCGCCGTGTTCGTCGATCAGGTGGCCGTTGTAGAAACGGTCCAGCGCAAACGGCGCATTCAGGGGATGCGGATTGTCGTTGGCAATCGTGTGGGCGAACACCCAGCCCGAGCCCGGCGTAGCCTTGAAGCCGCCGGTGCCCCAGCCGCAGTTGAAGTACAGGCCCTTGACCGGGGTCTTGGAAATGATCGGGCAGGCATCCGGCGAAACGTCTACGATCCCGCCCCACTGCCGGTTCATGCGGACCCGGCTCAGCACCGGGAACATTTCGACAATCGCCTGCAAAGTTCCTTCTATCACGTGGTAACTGCCACGCTGGCCGTAGCCGGTGTACTGGTCGACGCCGGCGCCGATCACCAGGTCGCCCTTGTCGGACTGGCTGATATAGGCGTGCACAGCATTCGACATCACCACCGTATCGATGATCGGCTTGATCGGCTCCGACACCAGCGCCTGCAAAGGGTGGCTCTCCAGCGGCAGGCGGATGCCGGCCATGGCCGCCAATACGCTGGAATGGCCGGCTGCCACTACCGCTACTTTCTTGGCCTTGATAAAACCTTTGACCGTATCGACGCCGGTCACCGCGCCATTCTCGCGCCGGATCCCGGTGACGCCGCAGTTCTGCAGGATATCGACGCCGCGCTCGTCGGCGCCGCGGGCAAATCCCCACGCCACCGCATCGTGCCGCGCCACGCCGCCACGGCGCTGGAAGGAAGCGCCCAGCACCGGGTAATGGCTGTTCAGGTTAATGATCGGCACGATTTCCTTGACCTGCGCCGGCGTCAGCCATTCGGCATCGACGCCGTTGAGGCGGTTGGCGTTGATGCGGCGGTCGGTATCGCGCACGTCCTGCAAGGTATGCGCCAGGTTCATCACGCCGCGCTGGCTGAACATGACGTTGTAGTTCAGGTCCTGCGACAAGCCTTCCCACAGCTGCATGGCTTTTTCATACAGCATGGCCGACTCGTCCCACAGGTAGTTCGAGCGCACGATGGTAGTGTTGCGCGCGGTGTTGCCGCCGCCTATCCAGCCTTTTTCAATCACCGCGATATTGCGCAGGCCGTGCACCTTGGCCAGGTAATAGGCAGTAGCCAGGCCGTGGCCGCCGCCGCCGACGATGACGATGTCGTATTCCTTTTTCGGTTCCGGACTTTTCCAGGCCCGCTGCCAGTTCTCATGATAGGAGAGCCCATTGCGGATCAGGCTGAATATCGAATAATTGCTCATACACTCCTCAAAGTTCCGGAACCGCTGTTACAGTCCGCTATTAGTTAGCACTCAAAGTCAGCACTCAATCACATTTACCGCCAAACCACCACGTGATGTTTCTTTGTATTTGGTCTTCATGTCGGCGCCGGTCTGCATCATGGTCTTGATTACATTGTCCAGCGATACATAATGTTTGCCGTTGCCGCGCAAAGCCATGCGGGCAGCGTTGATCGCCTTCACCGCACCCATCGCGTTGCGTTCTATGCAGGGAATCTGCACCAGTCCGCCGACCGGATCGCAGGTCATGCCGAGGTTGTGTTCCATGCCGATTTCAGCGGCATTCTCGATCTGCTCCGGCGTACCGCCCAAGACCGCAGCCAAGGCTCCCGCAGCCATCGAACAGGCAACTCCGACCTCGCCCTGGCAGCCGACTTCGGCGCCGGAGATGGAAGCGTTTTCCTTGTAGATCAGGCCGATCGCCGCCGCCGTCAGCATGAAAGTCATGACTCCATCCTTGTTGGAACCCGGAATGAACTTGGTGTAGTAATGCAGCACCGCCGGTAACACGCCTGCCGCGCCATTGGTAGGCGCCGTGACGATGCGTCCGCCGGCGGCGTTTTCTTCATTCACCGCCATCGCATACAGGTTGACCCAGTCCAGCATCGACAAAGGATCGGTGAACGATTCCTCGGAGCGATCCTTCAGCTGCCGGTACAACTCGGAGGCGCGGCGCTTGACCCGCATCGGGCCGGGCAGTTCGCCGTCTATCGAGCAGCCGCGCTTTACCGCCGCCGCCATTACATCCCAGATGCCCAGCAGCTTGGTCCGCACTTCTTCCGCCGAACGCCAGTGCTTTTCGTTTTCCATCATCAGCGCGGCAATCGTCAAGCCGCTTTCGGTGCACATGCGCAGCAGGTCGTCGCCAGAATGGAACGGGTACGGCAGGCCGCCTTCGCTCTGCACGCTGCCCGCCTGCACCAGATTGACGCGCTGGCCTTCCTTGCTGACCACAAAACCGCCGCCGACCGAGTAGTATTCTTTTTCCGCAATCACGCTGGCGGCAGCATCCAGGGCAACAAAACGCATGCCGTTCGGATGTTGCGGCAAGGCTTCGCGGCGGAAAAACAGTACATGCTCTTTTTCCACGCAGCCAATGGCGTGGCTGCCATTCAGCAGCAGTTTCTTCGAGCTGCGGATTTCCGCCAGCCGCGGCTCGACATGGTCCGGATCGATGCTGTCCGGCAGGTTGCCTTCCAGTCCAAGCAGCACGGCCTTGTCGCTGCCGTGGCCCTTGCCGGTCGCGCCCAGCGAACCGTACAGCTCGACCCTGACCGCATGCACTGCATCGAGCAGGCCGGCATCATGCAAATGCGCAGCAAATCGATTGGCGGCAATCATCGGTCCCACCGTATGCGAACTGGAGGGGCCGATGCCGACCTTGAATAAATCGAATGTGCTGATGTTCATAGAAAATCCGATTGGCTGTACTGGCAAATGCGCTGGTAAAACATGATGCTTAGGTTCATGACAACTCCTGGTTGGGTTGAAGTATTTTTCCCGGCAAACGGCAGCAAGCGCACGAGACACGACAACGCCAGGGTACAGCGCAACACGGCTGATTTCGGTCTCAAACCATCTCGTGTTGCAGTGCTATTCCTTGGCATCATTTTGTCCTTGCACAGGCTGGCCTATTTCCCGTAGCTGACAAGTGTTTGTCCTTTTCCGACAAGCGCGACATTTTTTGATTTTACGACCAAGTGACAGCCGCGGCGCGATGACATTTTCTTGTAGGGCATAAGTCAAACGTTGAAATATTGTCAATTAGATATTTTCGGCCGAAGCGATCAATTCATCCCGGTGCCGGCTTTGCTTTCCCGGGATGTTTACCACGAAAGAAAACGGTACGAGCGACGGCAATAATAAATCGGGTAGGATAGCAAGCTCCCGTTTTCAAACCTCCCAAGAAGGCTTGCCGCAAGCTATGTCAAACACCAATCTACGCAGTCAGTGCCATACCTTTTTTTCCGGCACTGCACCGCGCCCAGCCGCCGAGGATTTTGCCGAGATGGCTGCCTGGTGCCAGGCGCATGACATCCAGCACGATGTCTACGGCGAAGGCAAGCTGGTCCAGGATTTCGAAAACAAGATCGCTACGCTGCTGGGCTTCGAAGCGGCCCGCTTCGTGATTACCGGCACGCTTGCCCAGACCGTCGCGCTGCGCATTGCCTGCCTGGACCGCAACAATCCGCTGGTAGCGCTCCACCCTACTGCGCATATCCTGCTGCACGAGAACAGCAATTACCAGCTGCTCGACCATTTCACCTCGCTCAATGTGGGCAGCCCGCAGCGGCCGTGGACGGCCGATGACCTCAAAGCCATTCCCGATCGCCTGGGCGCGGCGCTGTACGAGTTGCCCATGCGTGAGATCGGCGGCCAGCTGCCGGCATGGGAAGAACTGGATGCGGTCAAGCACCACTGCCGCAAGCAAAACATCCATCTGCACCTGGACGGCGCCCGCCTGTGGGAAGCCGCCGCCGGTTATGGCAAGCCGCTGGACAGCGTGACCGCCGGCTTCGACAGCGCCTATGTCTCGTTCTACAAGGGCATAGGCGGCCTCGGCGGCGCCATGCTGCTGGGCAGCCGCGACTTCATTGACCGCACTTCGATATGGATGAAACGCATGGGCGGCAATATCTACCAGCGTTCGCCCTACGTGGTAGCGGCCGCGATGCGGTTCGACCAGAAGCTGGCGTGTATGCCGGCTTACCTGCAGCGCACCCGGGATCTTTATCGGCTGCTGGCGCGCTACCCGCTGTGGCAGGTCAATCCGCGCCAACCGCATTGCAATATATTGCATCTCTATTTTCCGGTTGACCGCGATGCGGCGAATGCGGCGCGCGACCAGCTGGCCCGGGAGCACGGGATCTGGCTGTTTGGCGAAGCCAGGCATACGGCCTTGCCGCAGCAGAGTTATGTAGAGTGGTATGTGGGAGAGGCGCTGCTGTCTTTGTCCGACGCCAGGGTTGCCGCTATCCTGGACCAGTTCCAGGCGCTACTCGCGCCTGTGTGAGATTGCCCCTGACGGCCCAAAAAAGCCGTCAGCAGGCAATCAAGCCGGTATAACTCAGGCCGGGCTCAGGCGGCTTTCTTCAATAAATGATGCGGATCGATGACGAATTTCTTCGGCGCGCCGGCATCGAACTGCTGGTACCCGGCCGGCGCCTGGTCCAGGGTAATGACTTCAACGCCGACAATGTCGGCGATCTTGATGCGGTCCCACAGGATCGCCTGCATCAGCTGCCGGTTGTATTTCATCACCGGCGTCTGCCCGGTATGGAAACTGTGCGACTTGGCCCAGCCCAGCCCGAGGCGGATGCTCAGGCTGCCGCCCTTGGCGGCGCTGTCGACCGCGCCCGGATCGTCTGTGACATACAAACCCGGAATGCCGATCTTGCCGGCCACGCGGGTCACCTCCATCAGCGAATTGAGCACGGTTGCCGGCGCTTCCGACTGCGCGCCCGCATGGCCATGGCCGCGCGCTTCGAAACCGACGCAGTCAATCGCACAATCGACTTCCGGCACGCCCAGGACCTGCGTGATCTGGTCGCTCAGTGAAGCATCGAGGGACAGATCCACGGTTTCGAAACCGACGCTGCGCGCATGGACCAGGCGCAACGGATTGACGTCGCCGACAATCACCACCGCCGCTCCCAGCAAGCGCGCCGAAGCTGCCGCGGCCAGCCCGACCGGACCGGCGCCGGCGACATACACTGTGGCGCCGGGACCAACGCCGGCCGTGACCGCGCCGTGGTAACCGGTAGGCAGGATATCCGACAGGCAGGTCAGGTCGCGGATCTTGGCCATCGCCTGCTCTTTATCGGGGAAACGCAGCAGGTTGAAGTCGGCGTAAGGCACCATCACGTACTCGGCCTGGCCGCCGATCCAGCCGCCCATGTCGACATAACCGTAAGCACCGCCGGCGCGCGCCGGATTGACGGTTTCGCAGACGCCGGTATGCTGTTCCTTGCAAGTGCGGCAGCGGCCGCAGGCAACGTTGAACGGCACCGAAACCAGGTCGCCCTTCCTGATGGTTTCGACATCGGAACCGACTTCTATCACTTCGCCGGTAATTTCATGGCCCAGCACCAGCCCGGCCTGGGCGGTGGTGCGGCCGCGCACCATGTGCTGGTCGGAACCGCAGATATTGGTGGACACCACTTTCAGGATCACGCCATGCTCGATTTTCTTGCCCTGCGGATTATCCAGCTTGGGAAATGGAATCGACTGTATTTCAACCTTGCCCTGTTCGATATAAACCACGCCACGATTTTCTGACATTGTGTCTCCTTCTTTTGTTATGAAGATTGAAGCCGCTATTGAAACCATTAAGCGTTACCGCAATTCACTAAATGCCCAGCGAAGCCTTGACCGCCGGCAGGCCGTCCTTGCCATCGAAGGTCTTTACCCCGGCCAGCAGCTTCTCCAGGATGTCCGGATTCTTTTTCAGCCACTCCTTGGCCGCAGTCTTGGGATCGGATTTGTCCATGATGCGTCCCATCAGCTGGTTTTCGATGCCGGTGGAAAACTGCAGGTTGCCGGCCAGCTTGTCGGCGTTAGGGCAGCGCGTCGCATAGTCGGTGGCCGCCACGGTATAGACCTTGGCCTCGCCGTAATTGGGGCCGAACACATCGTCGCCGCCGCTCAGGTAGCTGATTTTCTGCTGCACATTCATCGGGTGCGGTTCCCAGCCCAGTATCACTATCCATTTCTTTTGCTTGACCGCCCGCCCCAGCTCGATCAGCATGCCGGCCTCGCTCGATTCCACCATCTTGAAATTCTTCAGGTTGAACTGGTTCTTGCTGATCATTCCCTGGATCAGGGCATTGCCGTCGTTGCCGGGTTCGATGCCGTAGATCTTGCCGTCCAGCTCTTTCGAATACTTGGCGATGTCGGCGAAGGTCTTGAGGCCGGCGTCGTAGGCGTAGGTCGGCACCGCCAGCGTGTATTTGGCGCCGGTCAGGTTCGGCGTGGCCAGCACCTTGAGCGATTTTTCCTTGACGAAGGGAGCAATGATGGGATCCATGGTCGGCGCCCAGTAACCGAGGAACAGGTCGATCTGCTTGTTCTTGACGCCGGCAAAGGTGATCGGCACCGAGGCGATGGTCTTGGTGGTGTGATAGCCCAGACCCTCGTACACGGCAGAAGCCAGGCCGGTGGTGGCGGCGATGTCGGTCCAGCCGACATCGGCGAAACGCACGGTCTGGCACGATTTCGGTTCCTGCGCCTGCACCGGCGCCAGCAGGCTGCACGCCACGCCGGCGCCGGCGACCATCAAGCTGAATGATTTCATTGCTTTTTTCTCCTGAAACAAAGACGAAAGTCCGATGTAGGCACCGGTACAAGATGAATGGAAAGGGCATGCACACCGACGCAAGAGAAATCAATCATGCGGTAGGTACAGGTAAGAAATTACATCGCATCCGCACCTGGCTTTAGACCGATTGCGACATGCTATTGCCTGCCAGCGTCAAGCAGCTCATCCACCGCCAGCGGCAAGACCGGCAAAGACGGCAGTTCATCCACCGCCGACAGGTAGGGATGGCGCAGGTGCCGTTCGCTGCTGGGGGAACGGCCGAACTGGTTGCGGTAGGCCTTGCTGAAGTGGCAGGACGACTGGAAACCGCAAGCCACCGTCACGCTCATGATCGACATGGTGGTCTGCAGCAGCAGCTCGCGCGCGCGCCGCAAGCGCAGCTGCAGGTAATAATGGGTAGGCGTGACGTCCAGGTAGTACTTGAACATGCGCTGCAGCTGGCGTTGCGACAGGCCGACCAGCCTGGCGATTTCCTCGAAGGACAGGGTTTCTTCGATATGGGTTTCCATCAGCCTGGCCACCTCGATCAATTCCTTGCGGCTGAAGCCGAGCCGGGCCGCAATCGGGATATGCTGCTGGTAGGCGCCGTCGCGTATGCGTTCCAGGATGAACTGCTCGGAAATCTCGGCCGCCAGCGTCTTGCCGTAGCGGTTAGCGGTCAGGTTCAGCATCAGGTCGATAGGCGCGGTGCCGCCGGAACAGGTGAGGCGGTCGCGGTCCACCGCAAACAGACCCTCGGTAAACAATACGCGTGGAAATTCCTCGCGCAGCGCGGAAATGTTTTCCCAGTGGATGGCGCACTGGTAACCGTTCATCAGGCCGGCTTTGACCAGCGCGTAGCTGCCGGTGCAGATGCCGCCCAGCTTGACGTTGCGCCTTGCCAGCTGGGTCAGCATGGCGTTCAGTTTTTCGTTGACCGCCTCATGGATCTTGACGCCGCCGCAGACAAACAGGATATCCGGCGTGCCGGCCTGTTCCAGGGTCAGCGTCGGCGTAATCGGCAGGCCGTTGCTGGCCAGCGCCGGGGCGCCGTCGACACTGATCACCGACCAGCGGTACAAGGTCTGGCGGCTGATGTAATTGGCCATGCGCAAGACTTCGATCGCGCTGGCGAATGCGATCATCGAAAAATTCGGCAAAGTCAGGAAACCGAAATGCACCACCGGCGCAGGCGCGGCGGTTTGCGGCAGCATGGGGGCTGGCTGCTGCCCTGGGTTCGAAGCGGCTTGGTACGAAGACATCCTGCCTCCATCTATGGCTACCGGCGCTGGACCTCCAGCGCGCGGATCACGTTGCTGCTATCTGTGTTGCTGCTATCTGTTGCCAGCTGCTTCCCTGCCCTTAGCCGGTGGCCAGCGCAGGGCTCTTGCGAAACCACTTGCGCAGCCGGAAAAAGCGCTGCACCTTGCCGGCTTCCGGCGTGCGGCCGAAACTTTCAGTGATGCGGTCGAGGATGATCGCCAGCAGCACCACGCTCAGGCCGCTCTCGAAACCCAGTCCGATGTCGAGCCGCTGGATGCTGGCCAGCACGTCGTTGCCGAGGCCGCCGGCGCCCACCATGGAGGCGATGATCACCATCGACAGCGCCATCATGATGGTCTGGTTGATGCCCGCCATGATCGACGGCAAGGCGTTCGGGAACTGCACCTTGTACAGCAGCTGCCAGCCGGTGCAGCCGAAGGCCTGGCCGGCTTCGACGATTTCATTGTTGACCTGGCGGATGCCGAGCGCGGTCAGACGCACCGCCGGCGGCATCGCAAAGATCACGGTGGACAGGATGCCCGGCACCCGGCCCAGGCCGAACATCATGGCGGCCGGGATCAGGTAGACGAAGGCCGGCATGGTCTGCATCAAGTCCAGGATAGGCCGCACCACCATCGCTACCCGCTTGCTCTTGGCGGCCCAGACACCGACCGGGATGCCCAGCGCCAGGCTGATCAGGGTGGAAGAAATGGTCAACCCGAGGGTGACGATGGTCTGGTCCCAGAAACCGGTGTTGTAGATCACGAAAAAAGACACGATGGTAAACAGCGCAAACTTGAAGCCGACGCGCCAGATGCCCAGCACGATGAAAAATCCCATCAGCAGCCACAAGGGCAGCACTTGCAAACCGTGTTCAATGGATTCGGCAAACCAGCTGATGGCGTTGCCGAAGCTGTCGAAACTGTTGCCGTGCTTATCGAGGATGTAATGGACGAACTGGTCGACCCAGCGCCCCAGGGGAAGGTGTTCAGACATGCGAACCTCGGGATTTTGACAAAGCTTGGAGCACCATGGACTGGCTGATCGCGCCGCAGTAGCAGCCGTCGCCATCGACGACAGGCAAAGGACTGCGGCTGCTGATCAGCCGGTCCATTACGTCTTCCAGGTTGCTGCGGTGGTGGATCACGTCGATCCGGTCCAGTCCGTTCAGCTGCAGGTTGCCGCTGGCGTCGGCATGGCGGCGAGTGGCGACGATGCCCTGCACCTTGCGCGCCGCATCCACCACGAAGGCATAATCGGAGCGGCTGCTGCGGTACAGGTCGCCGTTGGCGTGGACCTCGCCGGCGGAGGCCACCAGCGGTACGGCATCGGTCTGCATCAGGTCGCCGGCGGTCAGGTAACGGTTGGTGTCGACGCCGTCGAAAAAGGCGCGCACATATTCTTCGGCGGGATGGTCGATGATTTCCTGGGCAGTGCCGACCTGCACCAGGCGGCCGCCCTCCATGATGGCGATGCGGCTGCCGATGCGCAGCGCTTCCTCCAGGTCGTGCGAGACGAAAATGATGGTGCGCTGTTGTTCCTTTTGCAAATCCAGCAGCACGTCCTGCATTTCCTTGCGCTTGAGCGGATCGAGCGCGGAAAAAGCCTCGTCCATGATCATCAGCGACGGATTCACCGCCAGCGCCCGCGCCAGGCCGACCCGCTGCTGCATGCCGCCCGACAGTTCGCACGGCAGCTTGTTGGCGAACGGCGCCAGGCCGACCTGTTCCAACACCGTCATGGTGCGGCGTTCGCGCTCCTTTTTACCGATGCCGGCCACTTCCAGCCCGAACGAGGCATTCGACAGCACGGTGCGGTGCGGCATCAGCGCAAACGACTGGAACACCATGCTCATGTCGCGCCGGCGCAGCTTGATCAGTTGCGAATTCGTCATCTGCGCCACGTTCTGGCCGTCCACCAGGACATTGCCGGCGCTGGGATCGACCAGGCGGTTGATCAGGCGGATCAGGGTCGACTTGCCGGAACCGGACAAGCCCATCAGCACGAATATCTCCCCTTCCTGCACCTCGAACGAAACGTTTTGCACGCCGACCACCTGCCCGGTCTCGGCGAATATCTGGTCCTTCGACTGCCCTCTTTCCAGCATGTTCAAGGCCAACTGCGGGTTATTGCCGAAGACCTTGTACAAACGGTCAACTACTACTTTTGCAGACTTCATTACCGGTCTCCTGATTGTGCATTCGACGCTATTGCAGCTTGGATAATTCCTTGTTGCAACATATCGCTAGCGTACGGGTCTGGCCATCCTTGCCCGCTTGTCTCAAATCCACTGCTGCAGAGTGTATGTGCAGCACTGCGTGGAAGACAAGCGGCAAAGACGGGTCCGGCGCCCTCACGACGGCGGGAAATCCATGGAAAAAATTCGTCTTACGTTATTCACATAGTCGCGACAAAGGTTTTTTGCCGGATGACGATTTACGACAAGCACTTAATCAAAAACGACGAAGCACTTGTCGTGCCATGACTAGCCACGGTTTACAGATTTTTCTTATGTCGCAATTCCATCATTTTTAGTCGCAATTGCAGGGAGTTAGGTTTTCCCGCCGGGACAATAATTATCTGCAGGTATCGAAGCGAGCAACCAGGCCAGCCTTGTTCCCATTTGCAGCAATCGCTTGCTATCACGATATCGCTAAGGCGCAATCGACAAAACAAACGATTGATATCAAAATGGAAACATATCAAAGGGGAGTTGCCAGCA
This sequence comes from Collimonas fungivorans, assembly GCF_001584145.1. Taxonomy (NCBI): domain Bacteria; kingdom Pseudomonadati; phylum Pseudomonadota; class Betaproteobacteria; order Burkholderiales; family Oxalobacteraceae; genus Collimonas; species Collimonas fungivorans. The sequence goes on from NZ_CP013232.1 coordinate 4,075,114, forward strand.
TGCTTCAGAAATTCAGCAAAACCAGAAAAATCAGCAGTTATCCGTGGCTCGCCGCAGCCGTCGCATTCAGTTTCCAGTTACCGGCGCTGGCCCAGACCGCGGACAGCGCCGCCGCCAAGGATGCCGCGGCGACTGCGCCGGCCGCCGCCGCACCCGCATCTCCGTTCACCGCCAATGTCACCATCGCCTCGCAATACGTGTCGCGCGGCTTTCGCCAGACCTGGGGCAAACCGGCGATCCAGGGCGGCGTCGACTATGCGCATCCGAGCGGCCTGTTTGCCGGCACCTGGATGTCCAGCGTCAGCGATCATTTCATCGAAGGCGGTTCGGTCGAATGGGATCTGTATGGCGGTTACACCGGCACGGCAGGAGATTTCACCTACACCGGACAGATCTATTACTACCTCTACCCTGGCGCAGAGGCATCGTTTGCAAAAACCAAATACAACTACGGCGAAGCGGTCGCTTCGCTCACCTACAAATGGTTCAACGTCAAATACTGGCTGACTTACACGCCTGACTATTTCGGCTACAACAGCGCGACGCTGGGCATAGGCAGCGGCCAGCACAGCCGCGGCTCCGGCTACCTGGACCTGAACGGCACGTTCGACCTCGGCAGCGGCTACAGTCTGCTGCTGCACTACGGCAATGAGCGGGTGAGAAATTTCTCCGCCTACAGTTTCCAGGACGGCAAAGTCGCCTTGTCCAAGGCGTTTGACGGCGGCTGGACAGTCACCGGCGCGGTGACCAAAGGCTGGGGCAAGAACGGCGTCTACGACCGTTACACTACCGGCGTACTCAATTCAGCAGGCCAGGCCGAAGTGTCCAATCCGCTGGCCACCACCCTGGTGTTGTCCCTGACCAAGACCTTCTGAGACTTCTCCCCCTGACGCATCGTATCCGTGACCATCCACCACCCGATGCGTTTTTGCCGAAGTCTTCTGTCCGCAGATTGACTTCGGCTCTTTTCATATCCGCTTTCACAACCATTTCCGGCTTCTTAAGATTGGCTTAAACCAGCCCATGTTAGGATTCTGCCTATGCGCATCCTCCTTGTAGAAGACGACCCATCGCTCGGCGCCACCGTGCAATCCTGGCTCCAGCTTGACGGCTACGCGGTGGATTGGGTGCAACGCGGCGACTCGGCCGCCACCGCGCTGCAAACCCATGGCTACGACTGCGTGCTGTTGGACCGCGGCTTGCCCGGAACCACTGGCGACCAGTTGCTGTCCCGCTTGCGTAGCGGCAAAGACCTGGTGCCGGTGCTCATCATCACGGCCCGCGACACCCTGGCCGACCGTATCGAAGGCCTCGACCTGGGCGCCGACGATTACCTGGTCAAGCCGTTCGACCTCGAAGAAATGTCGGCGCGAATCCGCGCCGCGGTGCGGCGCCACGCCTCACAGGCAGATAACATCCTGCGGCATGGCGAGATCGCGCTCGACCTTGCCAGCAAGCGCGTGACCCTGTCCGGCGCACCGGTGCTGCTGACCGCGCGCGAACTGGCGGTGCTGCATGCCTTGATGCTGCGCCGCCAGCACATCGTCAAGCGCGCGCAAATCGAAGAAGCCCTGTATGGATGGGGCGACGAGGTGGAAAGCAACGCCATCGAAGTGCACATCCACCACTTGCGGAAAAAACTCGGCGCCAGATCCATCGTGACGGTGCGCGGCCTCGGTTATCGTTTAAAAGAAGAACATGGCTGAAACGCCCTTGCAACAGCCTGGCGCCAAGCCGCACTCTCATTCGCTGCGCCTGCGCCTGTTATGGACAATTGTCGGCACCAGCACCCTGCTGTGGCTGGCCAGCCTGACCATCATGGTGTTCATCGCTTGGAACGAAACCAACGAGGTGTTTGACGACGCGCTCAAGGAATCCAGCAACCTGATCATGGCCGCCACCACCGATTTCAACGAACGCGGCTTGCTGAGCCAGACCGAAACCGCCGCCGGAGAGCCGCGCAAGGTCGACATCCAGTATCAGATCGTGATTGGCGGCAAGGTCATCCAGCGCACCGCCAAAGCACCGGCCACGCCCTTCGTTGCCGGCTTCGAGCAACGTAAGGGTTTCAAGAACATCGATATCGACGGCAAACGCTGGCGCATCTTCGTGCTGCGCAGCAAGGATGCGCATTTTGAAGTCCAGGTCGGGCAGAAATTCAAGAAGCGCCTGGACATCCTGGAGGAACTGGCCGACAGCCTGGCGCTGCCGGTATTGCTGCTGCTGGCGGTGCTAGCCGCACTAAGCTGGTACTGCGTCAGCCAGGTCATGAAACCGATCAGCAACACCGCCTACGCGCTCACCACCAAATCTCCGGGCGACCTGACCCCGGTATCGCTGGATGGCCAGCCGCGCGAACTGCGCCCCATCGTCAGCGCGCTGAACGGCGTGCTGCTGCGCCTGGAAAGCGCGCTGCAGGCAGAACGCAGGTTTACCGCCGATGCGGCGCACGAACTGCGGACGCCACTGGCGGCTTTACGCATGCATGTGCAACTGCTGCAGCGGCAGCACAGCGAGCTGTCCGCGCCGTTCCAGAAGCTGCGCGACGACATCGACCGCAGCACCGCCCTGGTCGAGAACCTGCTGGCCCTGGCGCGCCTGGACCCGCTCAGCCCGGACAAGCTGGAGCGGCAAGCGGTAGCGCTGCAGCCCTTCCTGCAGGAATTGCTGCGGGCACATTCGACCATGGCCGAGCAGCGCAGCATCAGCTTGCACATCGATACCCAGCTTGATCATATGCAGATGAATCCCGAGATGATGCAGATTGCCTTGCGCAACCTGCTTGACAATGCCTTGCGCTACTGTCCGCCGCACAGCACGGTGACGATTGCCTGCAGCAGCACATCCGGCCGGCAGCGCATCGCGGTTTGCGATAATGGCCCCGGAGTAACTGCGCAACAACGCAACAGGTTGAGCGAACGCTTCTTCCGCGTATTGGGTAGCGGGGAGCAAGGCAGCGGACTGGGTTTATCGATTGTCCGCCGCATCGCCGAGCTGCATGGCGCCAGGCTATCCTTCGGCAGCGGCCTGGACGGGCGCGGCCTCGGCGTATTCCTGGATTTTCCTGCCGAATGAGCCGTGCAGCCCAGGCAAGCGGTTTTTTGTGGTCCTTAAGATAACGTTAAGCTTGGCGGCGTCTAATAACGATCAAGGTCGCGCATCAGCGAATCGAACGATCTTAAAACGCAGCTCATCGAAAAGGAAACACCATGAACCGTATCAGCAAATTTGTCGCCATCACCGTTCTCGCCAGCGCCGCAACCATGGCTGTCGCACAAGGCTATAGCGGCCCGTCCGCCACTTCGGCGGCGCCTGCCGCGGCCCGCTACGCCGGTCCGTCGACTGTGCCAAGCATGACCGCCAAGCAGCTGCTGGCGAACGGCGTCGACGACCAGTACGTGACCCTGACCGGGAAACTGGTGCGCCATACCGGCGGCGACCATTATGTGCTGGCCGACGCCAGCGGCGAAATACAAGCCGACATTTCGGCCAGGCATTTCCCGCAGGATCAGACTATCGATGCCAATACCGTAGTCGAACTTAGCGGAAAATTCGACAAGGAACGCTTCGGCAGCTCGAAACTGGAAGTCAAGCAAATCAAGGTAATCGCCGTCAAATAATCCTTAGGGCCCGTTAGGGAATAAGTTGGGCATTTGGACGGCCTTAGCGCAGCGGCTGCGCGAAACCCCGCCGCATCTTAATAGAATCTTCATAGCATGATGCTAAGATGCCGCATCATGCTATTTTTTCTATTTTTTTGCAGTGAAAAATGGCGCGCCGAGCAATCCCTCAACTTCCGCCATGCGTCCTTCCAACAAAAAAATCGTCGTCTATCTCGTCTCCGCAGCGCTGCTTTTGCTGCTCGCGTTTGCCCTGTACCGGTTTTTCTTCCATGGCGGCAAAGAACCGCAATACCTCACCGCTCCAGTCGTCACCACCGATATCCAGGATACGGTGCTGGCCAGCGGTTCACTCGAAGCGCTGCAGCAGGTGAGCGTCGGCGCCCAGGCATCGGGCCAGCTCAAATCGCTGAAGGTGGTGCTGGGACAGGAAGTGAAAAAGGGACAGCTGGTAGCCGAAATCGATTCGCTGACGCAGCAAAATGCGCTGCAAAACGCAGAATCCGCGCTCACGCAAGTACGCGCCCAGCTGCGCTCCAAGCAAGCCAGCCTGGTCCAGGCCCAGCAGAATTTCAAGCGCCAGCAGCGCCTGCTGGCCGGCGACGCCGGTTCGCGCGAAAGTTATGAAACCGCGGAAGCGACCCTGCAGGCCACGCTGGCCGACATCGATTCGCTGAATGCGCAAATCGAACAAGCCAAGATCACCGTCAGCACCGCCACGCTCAACCTCGGTTATACCAAGATCACCGCGCCCATAGATGGCAAGGTGGTGTCGATCGTGACCAAGGAAGGTCAAACCGTCAATTCGGCCCAGCTGGCGCCAACCATCATCGTCCTCGCCGAACTGAAAACCATGACGGTGAAAGCGCTGGTGTCGGAAGCCGACGTGATCCGCGTCAAGCCGCAGCAGCCGGTGTTCTTCACCATCCTGGGCGACCCCGATCACCGTTTCCACGGCAAGCTGCGCTCGGTCGAGCTGGCGCCGGATTCGATCGGCAGCGATGCTAGCGACAGCAATAAAAAAAGCGATGCCAACGCCGCGCCGATCTACTACAGCGCCCGGTTCGACATTCCCAACCCCGACAACAAGCTGCGCATTTCCATGACAGCGCAGGTCTCGATCGTGCTGAGCGAAGTCAAGGCGGCGCTGGTGATCCCGTCGACGGCGCTGGGCGAGCGCGGCAAGGATGGCCGCTACCAGGTCAAGGTGCTGGAAACCAAGGACGGCAAGCACAGCGTCGCCACGCGCCAGGTGCGGATCGGCATCAATAACGTCCGTGCGCAAGTGCTGGATGGCTTGAAGGCCGGAGAAAAAGTCATTGTGGGAGAGGATAGCGGCACACCGCCGACTGATGCCGCTGCCGTGATAATGGACTAAGCATGAAGCCAGCCTTGCTAGAGCTGACGGGACTGTACCGGCAATTTCCGTCCGGCGAAGAAACCGTTACCGTGCTCAACAACATCAACCTGAAAATCGGCGCCGGTGAAATGGTGGCGCTGGTCGGCCCATCCGGGTCAGGCAAATCGACCTTGATGAACATCCTCGGCTGCCTCGACCGTCCCAGCAGCGGCAGCTACCTGGTGGCCGGCCAGGCTACCGGCGACATGGAACCCGACGCCCTGGCGCATTTGCGGCGCGAGCATTTCGGCTTCATTTTCCAGCGCTACCATCTGTTGCCCGACCTGGATGCCGCCAGCAATGTCGAGATTCCCGCAATCTATGCCGGCAAACCGGCAGCGGTGCGCAAGCAGCGCGCGCAAGCGCTGCTGGGCCGGCTCGGCCTGGCCAACCGCACCCATCACCGGCCCAGCCAGCTGTCGGGCGGGCAGCAGCAACGCGTCAGCATTGCGCGCTCGTTGATGAACGGCGGCCAGGTGATACTGGCCGATGAACCGACCGGCGCGCTGGACAGCCACAGCGGCCAGGAAGTCATCAAGATCCTGCAAGAGCTGCATGCCGAAGGCCATACCGTCATCATCGTCACGCATGACATGCGCGTTGCCGAATATGCGCAGCGCATCATTGAAATCAGCGACGGTGAAATCGTCGCCGACCGCCTGCGCCAGGACAGCGCCGCCGATGCATCTTCAAACGCCGCTGCGCGCGACCGGCCGCAGATCGAACTCGGCCAGGAATCGTCGTGGCGCGCCACTGCAGCCAGCCTGGTCGAAGCCTGCAAGATGGCCTGGCTAGCCATGAAGTCGCACCGGCTGCGCAGTTTCCTGACCATGCTGGGCATCATCATCGGCATTGCTTCGGTGGTGTCGGTGGTGGCGCTGGGCGAAGGATCGCGCCGGCAGATCCTCAAGGACATCAGTTTCCTGGGCACCAATACCATCACCATCTATCCCGGCAAGGACTGGGGCGATGAAAAAGCAGCGGCGGTGCGTTCGCTGGTTTCCGCCGATGCCGATGTGCTGGCGCAGCAGGTATACGCGGACAGCGCCACTCCTGGCATCAGCACCGCGGCTATCGTACGCTACCGCAACATCTCGGTCAGCGCTTCGCTGCAAGGCGTGGGCGAGCAGCATTTTCGCGTGCACGACGTGCAGATGGCGGAAGGCCGGCCGTTCACCGCGACCAGCGTCAAGCAGCAGACGCAGGAGGTGGTGATCGACCACAACATGCGCCAGAAACTGTTCGGCAAGAACGACAATCCGATCGGACAGGTGCTGATGCTCGGGAACATTCCCTGCCGCATCGTTGGCGTCGCAAAAAAAGAAAAGAATGCCTATGGCGGCGGCAGCAGCCTCACCCTGTGGGTCCCTTACACCACGGCCCTGACGCGCATCATAGGACAGTCCCACCTGCAATCGATTTCAGTGCGCGTCAGCGATGCCGCCTCGCCTGCGGCTGCCGAAAAAAGCATCGTCAAGCTGCTCACCCAGCGCCATGGCGGCAAGGATTTTTTCATACAGAACAGCGACAGCATCCGCAAGGCCATCGAATCGACCACTGCCACCCTGACGCTGCTGGTGTCGATGATCGCCGTGATTTCGCTGGTGGTCGGCGGCATCGGCGTGATGAACATCATGCTGGTGTCGGTCACCGAGCGGATCCAGGAAATCGGCGTGCGCATGGCGGTAGGCGCGCGCCAGTCCGACATCATGCGGCAGTTCCTGATCGAAGCGATACTGGTCTGCCTGCTGGGCGGCATCCTCGGCATCTCACTGGCGCTCGGCATCGGCGCGCTGTTTTCCAGCTGGTCCGGCGTCAACGGCAGTTTCCAGATGCATTATTCGCTGACCTCGATCGTGGTGGCTTGCACCTGCTCGACCCTGATCGGCATCATCTTCGGCTTTTTGCCGGCCCGCAATGCAGCCCGACTGGATCCGGTGGAAGCCCTGGCTAGAGAATGAAAAACATGCGCTATCTCAAACCTTCCCTGTGCCTGCTGGCCTGCAGCTTGCTGGCCGCCTGTTCCACCCTGCACACGCCCTACCAACCGGTGGCGGTGACAACGCCGCCGGCTTGGCAAAACAAACTGGCGGAGAACGCCGGCGACGCCATCCGCCAAGACCGCTGGTGGCGCAATTTCAACGACCCGCAACTGGATCAGCTGGTAGAGCTTGCGCTGGCCCGCAACAACGACCTGGCGGCAGCGACGGTGCTGGTGCGGCGCGCGCAGTTGCAAGCCGGCCTGGCAGTCATCAACCCAACCGTCGCGCTGAACGTCAGCAGCAGCAACAGCCGCAATTTGCGCGGTTCACCCGTTGGCACGCGCAACCAGGCCCTCACCGGCAGCGTCTCCTACGAACTGGACCTGTGGGGCAAGCTGGCAAGCCGGCGCGACGCCGCCGAATGGGAAGCCCTGGCAACCGCCGAAGACCGCGACAGCACTGCTCTGGCCCTGGTCGGCACCACTGCTACCCTGTACTGGAAGATCGCCAACCTGCAACAACGTATCGCTGTCAGCGAACAAAGCATGGCTTATGTCGGCAAGATCCTGGAGCTGGTGCACCTGCAATACGATGCCGGCGCGGTGTCGTCGCTGGAGCTGCTGGAGGCGGAGCGTTCGCTGGCGTCGCAGCAGGCCAGCCATACCCAGCTGCTGCAAGAACTGGTGGAGACGCGCGCCGCGCTGGCGTTGCTGTTCGACGGACCGCCGGAACTGCGTTATGCGGAAAGCGGCAAGCTCGCGGCCGCTGTCCTGCCGGCGGTCGACGCCGGCCTGCCGTCGCAGCTGCTAGGCCGCCGGCCCGACCTGCACGCGGCAGAACTGCGGCTGCGCAGACTGCTGGCCAGCATCGACGACACCCGCGCCAGCTATTATCCGTCGCTGGTCCTGACCGGTACGCTGGGAAGCAGCAGCACGGCGCTGTCTAACCTGCTGCAGAATCCGATCGGGACGCTGGGAGCGACTCTGGCTTTCCCGTTCCTGCAATGGAATCAGATGCAGCTGAATATTGCGTTATCCAAAGCGGACTACGACAAAGCGGCGATCGATTTCCGCCAGGCCTTTTACAAGGCATTGAATGACGTCGAAACGGCCTTGTCCGCCCGCAGCCAATTCCAGGCCCAGGGGCAAAAACTGAGCCAGGCGCTGGCCGCGGCAAGCCGCATCGAAGGTTTATACGAGGAACGCTATCGCGCCGGCGCGGTGCCGCTGAAAACCTGGCTGGACGCGCAGGAAACCCGGCGCAACGCTGAAATCGCCGTGGCAGACAACAACCTGAACCTGCTGACCAGCCAGGTCAAGCTGTATCAGGCTTTGGGCGGCGATACTGTCACAGCGACAGCATCAACTGCCGCGCAGCCGCCAAGATGACAGCCGGTTCACTTGCGCAGCCATTGGCTGACACGTTGCGGATTGGCGTCGACCCACTGCTTGGCTGCCGCCTCCGGCTTGGCGCCGTTTTCTATGGCCAGCATGACGCTGTCGATCTCGCCTGGCTGCCATGAGAAATTCTTCAGAAAATCGTTGACCGGCCTGGCTTTCGCTTCCAGTCCGGGATTGGCGATGCTGTCGACATGCTCGGCTTCGCCATAGACTTTTTTCGGATCGTCGAGGAATTTGAGTTTCCACTTGGCGAACATCCAGTGCGGCACCCAGCCCGTCACCGCGATCGCCTTGTTGTTGCGGATCGAGCGCTCCAGCTCGGCCACCATGCCGCTGCCCGAGCTCGGCATCAGTTTGTAGTCGAGGCCATAGTCCTTGATCGCCAGCTCGGTCTTGGTCATGACGCCGGCGCCGGCATCGATGCCGACGATGCGGCCGTCGAACGCGGCTTTTTGCGCAGGCAGGTCGACGATACTGGCGGCGTTGACATAAGCAGGCACGATCAAGCCTATCCTGGCCCCCGGATAATTCACGCCCAAGTGCACCACCTTGTCTTTCAGCTTCTCGTAATACGCACCCTGCGTCACCGGCAGCCAGGCCGACATGGTGGCGTCCAGGTCGCCCCGCGCCACCCCCTGCCACATCAGTCCGGCAGAGACCGGCACCAGCTTGACCTCATATCCCAGGTTTTGCCGAATGATCTGCGCCGCCACATAAGTAGTCGCGACACTGTCAGACCACCCCTCCACATAACCGATCTTGATGCCCGGCTTGGCATCCGCCGCAGCCACCCCCGAACTCGCCACACACGCCAGCGCGGCCACCAGGCAACATAATTTTCGTATCGGATTCATGCTTAACCTCTTCAATGTGCTGCGATGGGAACTGCCGATTTAATTAGGGTCAGAGTCGAATTATTTCAGAGACTAATTCGACTCTGACCCTAATTTATTTCTCATTTATTTATCTACGACCAGGTTGCTCAGTGGCTTGCTGCAGCACAGGAGCACCATGCCTTGGTCGATTTCGCGCTGGCGGATGCCGCCTTTGTGCTGCATGTCTACCGTTCCTGAAATCAGCTTGACCTTGCAGGTGCCGCACATGCCTTGGGCGCAAGAGGAGGCCAGCCGGACGCCTGCGTTGCGGGCGGCTTCCAGCACGTGCTGCTGCGGACCGCATGTGATCTGGCGCATGCTTTTCTGGAAATTGATTTCGAAGCCGGCGGTGGCCGGGGCGCTGTCAAGAGTTGCCTGCGGCTGGCTCTCTTGCTGCAAAGTCTCGAAGGAAAAACTTTCCTCATGATAGCGGGCACGCTCAAAGCCGGCTTCGTCCAGCATGGCGCGCACCGCTTTCATGTAAGGCGCGGGACCGCAGACGAAAACTTCGCGCTCCATGAAATCGGGCGCCATCAGCTTCAGCGCCGGCAGCGACAGCATGCCGGTCGGGCCCGACCAGTCGCGCCGCTGGCCCAGCCGCTCGCAGATGAAACGGGTTCTGAAATTCTGCTGGTTGGCGGCGATCAGGCTCAGCTCGCGCTCGAAGATGATGTCGTCCGGCGTCCTTGCGCTATGGATGAAAACGATATCCCTGTCGTCGGACAGGTCGTGGTGGGCGCGCGACATCGACATCAGCGGCGTGATGCCGGACCCGGCCGACAGGAACAGGTACTTTTCCGCCGGATGGATAGCACAGGTAAACTCGCCTGCCGCGCGCAAAACCTTGACTTTGTCACCAGCCTTGAGGTTGTCGTGCAGCCAGTTCGACACCGGACCGCCCGGCACGCGCTTGACCGTGATCGAGATCGTGTGCGGCCGCGCCGGCGACGATGAAATCGTGTAGCAGCGGTTAATGGCTGCGCCGTTGATTTCCAGCTCCAGCGTGATGAACTGGCCAGGCTGGAACACAAAGCCGCCGCCGCCGGGAGCGGCAAAGAAAAAGCTTTTTACGTCATGCGTCTCGGCCCGCACCTGGCAGCAGACCAACGTTTCCTCGCTATCGCTGTCCCACAGCGGCGGGATGCTGTCCCAGAAATTCCGGCGATTCAGTTTATTGGATTCCATGACCGGTCCTGGCAAGATTTCGGCTTTCAATTAATTCTCCACAGCGATCGCTATGGTGGTCGCTGTGCCGCTTTTCAAATCGGCTGACAGCCCGGCTGACAAGCGGCCGATATACCAGGTGCAGAACTTTTCAACCAGGCCTTCGGTAAACGGTGAATACGGGCCGGGCTGGTACGCCGTGCTGCGCGCACCTTGCTGCGACAGTTCGACCAGCCGCTTGTCCTGGTCGTTGGTGGCGTTCCACACCGCGGTCAGGTTGTCGAGCTGGTAGTCGATGCCTTCGCGCGCATCTTTATGCACCAGCCATTTGGTGCGCACCAGGGTACGTTCCGCCGATAAAGGCAAGACTGAAAAACTGACGATGTGGTCGCTCATGAAGTGGTGCCATGAATTCGGCTGAGTCCAGAACGACAGCCCCCCCAGGTCAGCGCGCTCGAACTGCCCCAGCAGCTTGCCGGAAGCGACCTTGCCGTCCAGCGTCTGCGATTCGCCGGCGCGGTCCAGCGGCAGGCGCTGGGTGCGGAAGCCGGTCACCAGCTCGTCCAGGCGTTCTATCTCCGCCGACGGTAAGCCGCCCTGTTCCCATTCGGCGCAGCGCTGCGCAGCCAGTCGATCGAATTCGGCGATCTGTTCTGCATTGCCAGGCGCCGACTGGTAGCCGAAGCCGAACTCGAACAATGAGGCAGTCAATTCAGGATGATTGGTCGCACAGTGATAACACTCGCGATTATTTTCCATGGTCAGCTTCCAGTTGCCCTCTTCGATCAGGTCGACCTGCTTGGCGATCTTGCAGTCCTGCAGGCCGTGCGGCAGCAGATACGGCGCCATGGCATCGCGCATGACCGCAAAATCCTGCGGCGGCTGTTCTGCCAGGCAAATGAATATCAGCCCAGCCAGGTTCTCGACATGCACCGGCTTCAAGCCGTGCTTGCTGCGATCGAATTTCTCGCCCATGTGGTCGGCATGGATCAATTCTCCTGTCAGGTTATAAGTCCACTGGTGATACGGGCAGACCAGGTTGCCGACCGAACCTTTGTGCTCCGAACACAAACGCGCGCCGCGATGGCGGCACACATTGTGATAGGCGCGCACCGACATGTCGTCGTCGCGCACCACCACGATCGAATTGAGGCCGACCTCGACCGTGACGTAATCGCCCGGCTCGGGAATATCCGGCTCGACCGCGACATGGATCCAATGCTTGCTGAAAATCTCCCGGATATCCAGGTCGAAGATTTCCTGGCTCAGGTAAAACGGCGCATCCAGGCTATGGCCAGGCAGGCGCTCGGCGATCAGTGATTGAATCTCTTTGGATACTTTCAATTGTTTCTCCATGTATTGCATTTATGGAACCGCCGCAGTTGCAACCTCAGCTGCAACATCAATAGTTGACCAGATGATGTTCACGTAAATAGGCAAGGACTATTTGTGCCTTGTCCGCAGCGCTGCCGTCCTGGACCACCTTGCCGCCACGGCTTTCGGTGACAGTGGCGGCTTGCATGCGGGCATGCCCGGAACGTTTTTCCGGCGCCGTCAGTTTGCGCGGCACGGCTTTAGCCGCTTCGACAGTCCATTCTTCGGTTTGGCCGCCAGTCCCTTGATAGCCAGCAAAAACCTGTTTCCTGATTTCACCGCGGCGCAGCCTGGCGTAGGCATAACGCAGGCGGTTTGGCGCAAATGGATGGACCGTCATCACGGCCGGCAGCTTGAGCGCAACTTCGCGCCGCCGCCCCTTGGGCAGATATTGCTGGGCGACGATGTGCCCGGCGTCTGGTCTCACCGCGATCACGCCCGCCAGCAAAGGCAGGTTCAAGCGCGCCGCCAGCAGATACGGCAACATGCCGCTGCCTGCCCCGCCTTCGGCGCGGCTGCCGCACAACACCAGGTCATAATCTTGCAACTGCGCCTGCAATGCCGGCAGCACATCTTGCGATATGGCAGCTTCAATTAACGTGATGCTTGAGGCGCCTAGCGCCAGGTATTCAGATAGGGCCGGACTGTCGTCATGGCCTGCGCAAGCTGCGTGGATAACATCGATGCTGGCGCCGGCCCCGCGTTGCGCCAGTTCATTTGCAAGATTCAGGGCAGCGGCGTCGTTGCGGCTGTAGCGCGGCACGCCGCTAACCGGATGGCGGTCTATCGACACCAGTACGGCAATCCGCTTGCGAATCTGTCCCGTAATGGCCTGGTTCATGATGCCGCCTCCGCATTACGAGCTTGCCGTACCTGCTCCAGCAGCGCCGCCATCAATTCTTGCGCATCGCCGATGATGCTGAGATCGGCGCGCTTGATCATCGGCGCGCTGGCGTCCAGGTTGACCGCAATCACATGGCGGCAATCCTTGATTCCCTGCAGATGCTGGACCGCGCCGGAAATGCCGAAGGCCAGGTAAGCGCTGGCGCTGACCGTTTTTCCGGTGGCGCCGATCTGCTTGTCGCGTTTGAACTTGCCATCATCGACGGCAACCCGGCTCGCGCCGACCGCCGCATCCAGTGCATTTGCCAAAGAGTTGAACAGTGCGACATCGTCCACGCCATTGCCCGCCGACACGATGAAATCGGCCTCATCCAGTTCCATCTGCGAAGCCGCCATGGTCTTGCTGCCGAGATCCAGGAACGGACTGGACGATACAGCTGCGCCTGCCGCCAAGCCAATCGCCGTGCCTAGCTGGTCTGCAAGCTGGCCACGGCCGAGGAAAGGCAAGCGCGCGTCGACGACATCCATTTCCAGCAACATGATCTGCGCCAGGCTGCGCCGAGCCAGCACACTACCTTGCTCGCGCAAGGCTGCCAGGCCGGACTGGCTGATTTCAACCACATGGGTAGCGATACCGGTGCCGCCGTCGACCGCGCCCAGGCGCCGTCCCAGGTCGCTGCCGGCAACGCCGTCATCGGGGATAAAGATATGGACAGGCCGCAGTTCCTCCGTCAAGGCGCACAGCGCCGCCAGTTCTGCTTCCGGTGCAAATACATGGCCGCCGTATTGCGGCAGCACGATGCACCGGTCGGCACCAAGTGTCGCCGCATCGTCATTCAGTTCGCCGAACACCAGCAACACCACTTCGGTCGCTCCATCGGCCAGCAACGCTGCCGCAGCCACAGCCTGGCGCGCGTGTTCATCCAGCGCGCCGCGATCGCTGTGTGCAACCGCCAGCAGGCAAGCTGTGGTCGCGGCGCCGGCGGCCAGGCGTGTTGGCTTGGTTGCCTGGTGCGGCTGGCTATGGATCGGCGCCTGGCTGCTGTAGTTGCCATTATCGTCGCCGTCGCCAAGCTGGCCCAGCACGATGCGTCTGATGCCGTCGGCATTGACGGTAAATGGACGGCGCGGATTTACGCGCCTGACATTATTCTGTATCGCCATGTCCATCGTCAGTTCTCCAGCGCCGCGGCGAGCAGTTCGGCGATATCGCGTATTTCAGGGCGCGGCCCGACCACGCCTTCCAGCATCGCAGTGCAATTCGGGCAAGCCACCACCACAGTATCGGCGCGTACGGCGCGGGCATCGTGGATTCGGATGTCGGGAATGCGCTGCTTGCCGGGGATATCGGTCAAGGGCGCGCCGCCACCGCCGCCGCAGCAGCGTCCGCGCATGCCGTTGCGCTCCATTTCATGCAGAGGCAGGCCCAGCAGCTTGAGCAGGTCGCGCGGCGCTTCGATCTCGCCGTTGTAGCGCCCCAGGTAACAGGGATCGTGATAGGTGAAACGCTGGTCGCTGTCGGCGGTTGTCAGAGCAACCTTCGGCTTGATTTTTCCCGAGTTCACCAGCGCCGCCATGAAGGTAGTGTGATGAAAAACTTCATAACAACCGCCGAACGCCGGGTATTCATTGCGCAGGCAATGCATGACGTGCGGGTCCGCGGTGACAATCCGCTTGAAGCTAAAAGCCGACAGCTGGCTGATCATCTGCTGCGCCATGTCCTGGAACGTCGCCTCGTCGCCCAAGCGGCGGGCGACGTCGCCAGTGTCGGTTTCCAGTGCGCCAAGCACGGCGAAATCCACATCCGCCGCCTGCAACACCTTGACCAGGGCCCGCAGCGTACGCTGGTAACGCATGTCGAAACCGCCCTCGCCCACCATCAGCAGCACATCGACTGCCTGGCTGGCAACGATCTGCCGCACCCCAAGGTCGATCGCCCAGTTGTAGCGCGCGCCCAGGTCAAAACCGCCGGCACTGCCGGTTTCGCGCAGGTTCGCCAGCACTTCCGGACCTTTGCCGGGCACCTCGCCGAATTGCAGAGTCTGGTGACGGCGCATGTCGACGATGGCATCGACGTGTTCGATCAGCATCGGACATTCCTGCACGCAGGCGCGGCAGGTGGTGCAGGACCACAGGGTATCGCTGGAAATCAGGCCCGGCACGATCGCATCCTGCGGCCGACCCTGGTGCCTGCCGAGCGGAATCCCCGGATAAGGACTGCCGGCAAAATTGGCGTCGCTGCCGCCGGCCATGCCGGTCACCATATCCTGTATCAGCTTCTTGGGATTCAAGGGCTGGCCGGCGGCGAAGGCCGGGCAAGCCGCTTCGCATTTGCCGCACTGGACGCAGGCATCGAAACCCAGCAGCTGGTTCCAGCGGAACTCGACCGGTTTGCCGACGCCAAGTTCGCCCTGCTCCAGCTTCAATGGCTTGAGCGCAGTAGTTGGCGTACCTTTGCCGCCTTGCGTAAAACGTTCCTGGCGCGGATGGAAAGCCAGGTGCAGCAGGCCGGCCAGCGCATGTTTCATCGGCCCGCCGCGCGTCGCGCCCACGGTCAGGGTCCAGGCGCCCAGCCCCAGCAACAACACGGTCACCAGCGCGCTCAATCCCGACATCAGTTGCAAGGGGATCAGACCGAGCGCCAGCAAACCCAGCGCCAGCGCCGCCAACATCCACGGCAAGCGCATCCAGGCGCCGCGCGACAAGCGTGCCGGCGGCGTGCGGCGCCGGTGCCAGACGAACAGCACGCCGGTCAGCATGACCAGCGCGAACAGGCCGATTGCCGTATTCAAGGCGGAGGCATACAGCATCAAGCCGTAATTGACGGCCACCAGCGCCATCGCCGCAATCGCGCCGCCGGCGGTAGCCACGTGGGTACGGGCGATGTAGGGATCGCGCGCCACTACATGGTGCAGGTCGACAAAATAGCGTTTTGGAATTGCCAGCAGGCCCAGCCAGGATACCGAGGCTTCGCGGCCGGCGCGCCACAGGGCTGCCCGCCGCGCAAGGCCGACAGACAGACCCGCCGCCGACAGCCAGAACAAGACGGTAATGACGTAATTCAAGGAAGGGGCCGAAGCGTCCATGGTCAGAAATCTTTGCACAGGCGCAGCGAATCATAGATTGCCGCGTGGATGTTATGCATGGAGATGCAGTCGCCGACCCGGAACAGCAGGAAACGGCCATCGCCCAGGGTTTCCGCCAATGCCGGCTGCGGCTCGGCGGCGAACAGCTTGTTGACGTCGGTCTGGCCGCGGTTGAGCGATTGCGGTTTAAGCGACCAGTACAGATGATCGTTAGGCAGGATGCCGTTTTCAATCACCACCTGGTCGACTACCCGTTCTTCCTGCACTTCCGTGTATTCATTACGCAGCACCGCGACTTTCTTGTCGCCTTCGGCGTAGACCCGGTCCAGCCAGTAATTCGGCGTCGGGATCACGCCTTGCGCATACAGGCGGCGATAGAAAATCGGGAAAGTGGTGCCGCCGGTATCGTCGGCAATCTTGACATCGGGCGTGACGATTTCCACCAGGCTGCCGCGGCTGGCCAGGAAATCGGCGACGCCGAAACCGGCGTGGGTGCTGATGCCGTCGTACACCAGCACGTTCTTGCCGGGCACTACGCGTCCCTGCAAAATATCCCAGGAACTGACCGACAAACCCTCGGCGATGCCCCAGGCCGCGACCTGGCTGGTGTAGTTGCTGCCGCCAGTCGCCAGCACCACGATATCCGGCTGTTCGGCCATGATCATGGCTTCGTCGGCATTCACGCCCAGCCGACGGTCGACGCCGAGGCGCTTGGTTTCCATGTCGAACCAGCGCACGATGCCAGCCATCTGTTCGCGCTGCGGCGCCTTGGCCGCCAGGTTGATCTGGCCGCCGACCGCCTCGCTGCGTTCGAACAACACCACATCGTGGCCGCGCTCGCGCGCCACCCGCGCCGCTTCCAGCCCGGCCGGACCGGCGCCGACCACCACCACCTTGCGTTTCGGCCCGCGGCTCCTGGCGATCTGGTGCGGCATGCTTTGTTCGCGCGAGGTCGCGGCGTTCTGCACGCACAGCACATCGAGCCCGTTGTACTGGCGGTCGATGCAGTAGTTGGCGCCCACGCATTGCTTGATTTCGTCTTCGCGCCCGTCGCGGATCTTGATCACCATGTGCGGATCGGCGATCTGCGCGCGCGTCATGCCGACCAGGTCAACCATGCCGGACGACAGTATGCGTTCCGCCTGGCCGGCGTCACGTATGCTTTGCGCATGCATCACCGGCACCTTGGACACCGCCTTGATGCCGGCCGCCAGGTGCACGAACGGTTCCGGCGGCAAGGCCATCGGCGGCATGCAGTTGGCCAGCGTATTGTGGGTATCGGCGCCGGAGCCAACCACACTCAGGAAGTCGATCAAGCCGCTTGCCGACATCGCCTGCGCGATTTCCTTGGCGGTTTCGTGGTCGACGCCGTCTTCATGGAATTCGTCGCCGCACATGCGCAGGCCGACGCAAAAATCGCTGCCGACCGTTTCCCGCACCGCCGTCAGTACTTCGATGCCGAAGCGCATGCGGTTTTCCAGGCTGCCGCCGTATTCATCTGTACGCTGGTTGACGCGCGGGCTCCAGAACTGGTCTATCAGCTGCTGGTGGGCGGCGGAAATCTCGATGCCATCCATGCCGGCCTGCTTGACCCTTTTGGCGGCGGCGGCAAAGTCGGAGACGATGCGCCGTATTTCTTCAATCTCGATGATCTTGGCGTTGCCGCGGTGGACCGGCTCGCGTATTCCCGAAGGACTGACCAGGTGCGGCCAGTTCTCGCCATGCCATGCCGTGCGGCGCCCCATGTGGGTGGCCTGGATCATGATCTTGGCGCCGTGCCGGTGCATGGCTTCCGCCAGCCGCGACAAAGGCTCGATCACCTTGTCGGTAGTCAGGTTGACCGACTTCCACCAGCCTTGCGGGCTGTCGATGGACACCGTGCTGGAACCGCCGCAGATCGCCAGCCCCAGGCCGCCCTTGGCCTTTTCTTCGTAATACCGTATATAGCGTTCGCCCGGCAAGCCGCCCGCCTCCGCGTACACCTCGGCATGGGCGGTGCTGACCACCCGGTTGCGCAGGGTCACCTGGTTCAGGGTCAACGGCGAAAACAAAGTCGGATAACGCATGGTCTGTATCTATCCCTAAGCAGCAACTGCCGTGACTGTGAACACGCAATGGTCGTGACCTTCGCCGCCGCACTGGGTTTCGCTGCAGGTCGAACGCAACGGATTGCCGGTGGTGTCGGAGACCCAGTCCATGGCGCCGGCGAACCAGCCGGCGAACATGTAGCACAGCTTGCCGTGCGCTTCCGGCTGCTGCAGCACAAACGATGAATTGAGCAGCTTGATGCTGGCGCTGGCCTTGGCCGCGTCCACTTCAGAGAAAGAAAATAAACCCCAGCCGCGCTGCGACAGGCGCTTCAGGTAATGTTTGTAGACATCCAGGCCGGACATGCCGTGTTGCCTGGCTTCTTTTTCGCACCAGAAATAGGCGGACTTGTGGCCGGCCTGGTACAGGATCTGCGCATATTCGTCGCGTCCCAGCGCCGCTTCCACCGCAGTGTGGTTGTTGGTAAAAAAATGACGCGGTACATACAGCATCGGCAGTGTGTCGGTAGTCCAGACGCCGGTGCTGGCGTCGACTTCAATCGGCAATTGGGGTTGCATCATTACTCCTCGGTATTTGCGTAGGGCTATCAGGCAGTCCAGACTTCGCCAAAAACCCGCAGCCAGTTCTCGCCCAGCACCTTGCGAATGCGGCTTTCCTTCCAGCCGGCGCGCTCCATCGCTGTGGTCAGGTTGGGGAAATCGCCTATGGTGCGGAAACCTTCCGGATTGATCACGGTACCGAAATCGGTCAAGCGGCGGTGGCGTCCCTTGTCGTGCGTCAGCCATTCGAAGAAGGGCTTGCCGTAACCCTGCGTGAAATCGGTGCCGATGCCGACGCAGTCGTCGCCGACCAGGTTGATGATGTAATCGAAGGCTTCCACATAGTCGTCGACATTGGCGCTGCTGCCGCGCTTGAGAAAAGGCGGGAACATGGTGACGCCGATGAAACCGCCGTGATCGGCGATGAATTTCAGCTGTTCGTCGCTCTTGTTGCGCGGATGCTGCTTGAGGCCGGACGGCAGGCAATGCGAATAGCAGACCGGTTTCTTCGACGCCAGGATCGCTTCGGTCGAAGTGTTGCCGCCTACATGCGACAAGTCGACCATGATGCCGACCCGGTTCATTTCTTCAATCACTTCACGGCCGAAGCCGGACAAGCCGCCGTCACGCTCATAGCAGCCGGTGCCGATCAGGTTCTGGGTGTTGTAGCAAAGCTGCACCACCCGTACCCCCAGTTCGGCGAATACTTCGATGTAACCGAGGTTGTCTTCAAACGCGTGGGCGTTCTGGAAACCCAGGATGACGCCGGTGCGCCCTTCCTTTTTTGCCCGCTTGATGTCTTCGACACCGCGCACCAGCGTCAGCAGGTCGGCATTGTCGCGAATCAGGTTCTTCATGTCGACCACGTTGCCGACCGTGCCCTGGAAATTTTCCCAGACCGAAATGGTGCAGTTGACGGCGCTCAGGCCGCCCTTCTTCATGTCTTCGAATACCGGCCGCTCCCACTTCGAGATGTTGAGGCCGTCGATGACCAGGCTTTGCTGATGCAAGTTGCTCATGCCGTGCTCCATGTCGGTTTAATAGATAGGAAAACGCTTGCACAGCGCGCGCACTTCGGCCAGCACCCGTTGCTCGACTTCGGCATCGCCCTCGGGTTTGTTCGCCAGCGCATCGAAGATCTCGACGGTCAGGCGGCCGATGGTGCGGAATTCGTCGATGCCGAAACCGCGCGCAGTGCCGGCCGGCGTACCGAGCCGAATGCCGGAAGTGACGGTCGGCTTTTCGGTATCGAACGGGATGCCGTTCTTGTTGCAGGTAATGCCGGCGCGCTCCAGCGCATGCTCCACTTGCGTGCCCTTCAAACCCTTGGGCCGCAGGTCGACCAGCAGCAGATGGTTTTCAGTGCCGCCGGTGACCAGGTCGACGCCGCCGGCCAGCAGCACTTCGCCCAAGGCCTTGGCGTTGGCCACCACGTTGCCGATGTATTGCTTGAACTCCGGTTCCAGCGCTTCGCCGAATGCCACTGCCTTGCCGGCGATGACGTGCATCAGGGGACCACCCTGCAAGCCCGGGAAAACCGCGGAATTGATTTTCTTGGCGATGTCTTCGTCATTGGTCAGCACGAAGCCGCCGCGCGGACCGCGCAAGGTCTTGTGCGTGGTCGAAGTGACCACATGCGCATGCGGCACCGGGCTGGGATGATGGCCGGTAGCCACCAGCCCGGCGATATGCGCCATGTCGACCATCAGCAATGTATCGACGCTGTCGGCGATGGCGCGGAAACGGGCGAAATCGAGCTGGCGCGGATAAGCC
The DNA here is from genome assembly GCF_001584145.1 of Collimonas fungivorans. Taxonomy (NCBI): domain Bacteria; kingdom Pseudomonadati; phylum Pseudomonadota; class Betaproteobacteria; order Burkholderiales; family Oxalobacteraceae; genus Collimonas; species Collimonas fungivorans. The sequence continues at coordinate 4,095,218 of NZ_CP013232.1, forward strand.
GAGTAACCGGCGATGATCAGGCGCGGCTTGTGCAGCTTGGCCAGCGCTTCCACTTCGTCGTAGTCGATCAGGTAGGTGTCGCGGTTGACGCCGTATTGCACGGCGTTGAACCATTTTCCCGACATCGCCGGCCGGGCGCCGTGCGTCAGGTGGCCGCCGGCGTCGAGCGACATGCCCAATACCGTGTCGCCCGGCTTGACCAGCGCCAGCATGACGGCGCCGTTGGCCTGGGCGCCGGAATGCGGCTGCACATTGGCGTATTTGGCGCCGAACAATTGCTTGACCCGGTCCAGCGCCAGGGTTTCCACCTGGTCGACGAATTCGCAGCCGCCGTAATAACGCTTGCCCGGATAGCCTTCCGCGTATTTATTAGTCAACACAGAACCCTGCGCTTCCAGCACGGCGCGCGAAACGATGTTTTCCGAAGCGATCATCTCGATCTGGTTTTGCTGGCGCTCCAGTTCAAGGCCGATGGCTTGTTTGACTGCGGTGTCGCGTTCGGCCAGCGACTGGGAAAATGCAGGAAGTGTCATTTGTATATGTCCGGGAAAGAGATGGTGTCGTGAGTGGTCCGTTGCTTGACACCATTTTGTCCCAGCCCCTTCCCCGCTATTGACTTGATCTGACGGGAACCTTTCAATTTGCGACATCGCTGTCACTTTTAGCCAAGCGTCGTTTCCCGGCGGCCTGGCGGCCGCTTGCGCCGAAATGGATCACGTGCACAAAAAGCGGGATCGCCGGCATTATTTTTTTTGCGCTTGCACAGCCAGTGAAACCGGACTCCGGCAAGGGGCTGGAAACGGAATTTCGCTATTGCGGATAGCGCCCTTTTCCCTCTTTTCCACCCGTCGCAAGCGTTGAAAAAGCGTTGAAAATAAGTCATCTGGTCGGCTTGGCATGCTTATTGCGACGCACAACCGAAAGCATTTGTTCTTCACCCATTTCAACGTTACATTGTCCATCGCTGATGTTTGCCAACGGAGCAGGTCATGTCTAAAAGCAGTTCTTGTTTCACCCATTTTGCTTTCATGCCGCTCAACAACTTTACGATGCTGGCATTTTCAAATGCCATCGAAGTACTGAGGATGGCCAACTACCTGGAAGGAACCATCTTGTACCGCTGGTCCGTGGTCAGCCCCGAAGGCGGCGCCGTAACGGCCAGCAACGGCCTTTCCGTGACCACCATCCGGGCCGACGAATGCCCGGCCGCCGACGTCGTTTTCGTCTGCGGCGGTACCGACATCGACGCCGCGGTCAACCCTGCCACCTTGGACTTGCTGCAATACCTGGCGACCCAGGACGTGACCCTGGGCAGCTTGTGCACCGGCGCCTTCGCCCTGGCCAAGGCCGGTCTGCTGGATGGCTACACTTGCGCCACCCATTGGGAAAACCTGTCGAGCCTGAAACGCGCCTATCCCGCAATTTCTTTTGCACCCGACCTGTTTGTGATCGACCGCGACCGCATCACCTGCACTGGCGGCATCGCCCCGCTGGACCTGATGCTGAACCTGATCTCAAGCCAGGTGGGAAAGACCACGATTGCGGCGATCGCCGATCAATTCATCCTCGAGCACGTACGCGACCACAAGGACCAGCAGCGAGTGCCGCTGACGGTGCGCATGACCTCGGCGCGGCCGGCCATGGTGGAAGTGGTGTCGCTGATGGAAGCCAATATCGAAGAGCCGCTGTCGCTGGATGAACTGGCGCAGTTGTCGAACTCGTCGCCGCGCCAGCTGCAGCGCATGTTCAAGGAACACATGGGCATGTCGCCTACCCATTATTACCTGACGCTGCGCCTGCGCAAGGCCCGCGAACTGCTGCGCCAGACCGACATGTCGATACTCAGCATTACCGTGGCTTGCGGCTTCCAGTCAGCCTGCCATTTCAGCAAGACCTATCGTGAAGTATTCAGCGTTGCGCCCAGCACCGAGCGCCGGCAGCCAAGCCCGGTTCCGGCTGCCTTGCTGGCGGCGCCAATGCAGCAGGCGGCAGCTTTCATTTAGCGGCGAAGCATCAGGGGGAGAAGAAAAAACGGGCGCCTCAGGCGCCCGTTTTTATATCTGCAAAATGGCAGTTCTCAAACGCATGGCGTCAGGGCGCCAGCTCTTTTATGGAACGTTCCCACAGGTTGATGCCGCCTTCCTTGGCCTGCTCGTCGATGGCCGCCAGCTCTTCCTGCGTAAAATCCAGGCGCTGCAAGGCAGCCACATTTTCCCGGATCTGGGCCGGGCTGCTGGCGCCGATCAAGGTGGTGGTCACGCGCGGATCGCGCAATACCCAGGCCAGCGCCATCTGCGCCAGGCTCTGGCCGCGGGTCTTGGCAATCTCGTTGAGGGCCCGCACCCGCGCCAGGTTTTCCGGGCTCAGGTGGGCTTGCTGCAGCGAACCGCCGCCTTCGCGGTTGATACGCGAATCCTGCGGCACGCCGTTCAGGTATTTGTCGCTCAGCAGTCCCTGCGCCAATGCGGTGAAGGTAATGCAGCCCATGCCTTCCTGTTCCAGGGTATCCAGCAAGCCGTCTTCAATCCAGCGGTTGAACATGTTGTAGGACGGCTGGTGGATCAGGCAAGGCACTTTCCAGTCGCGCAGCAGCTTGGCTGCTTCCGCGGTCTTTGCCGGCGAATAGGACGAGACGCCGACATACAGCGCCTTGCCCTGCTGCACCGCAGTCGCCAGCGCGCTCATGGTTTCTTCCAGCGGGGTTTCCGGATCGAAGCGGTGCGAATAAAAGATGTCGACATAATCCAGGCCCAGGCGCTGCAAGCTCTGGTCGAGGCTGGCCAGTACATATTTGCGCGAACCGCCGCCTTGGCCGTAGGGCCCTGGCCACATGTCCCAGCCGGCCTTGGACGAGATGATCAGCTCGTCGCGGTAAGGCCGCAGGTCTTCCTTCAGGATGCGGCCGAAATTGGTCTCGGCGCTGCCGTACGGCGGCCCGTAGTTGTTGGCCAGGTCGAAATGGGTGATGCCGAGGTCGAATGCGGTGTGCACCATTTCCCGCTGGCGCGCCAGCGAGGTGGTGTCGCCGAAGTTGTGCCAAAGTCCCATCGACAACAATGGCAGCTTGAGGCCGCTGCGGCCGCAGAAACGGTACTGCATTTCGTCGTAGCGCTTGCTTGATGCGTGATAACTCATTACTGACATGTTCCTTTTAACGATGGTCTCTTGGAGAATTTTGTTTTTGCCGGCAGGACTTGCATGCACTAATTCTACAGAGCTATTTTGTGTCTCGCTGAGAGCGCCTGATTTGGTATTTCGACAAATTGCGTTGTATTTTGAAAAAACCCCGTCTTATTGAATTACGAATGATTCTCATTTATATATAATGACGCCTATTATTAAAAATAAATAGCCGGGCGAGGATAAAGTTTTGAAAAAGCAACTAGTAGGAATATGTTCGGTCATGCTGACGCATGGCGCCATCGCCGCCGATGTGCAAACGCAGGCAAATACCGATGCCGCGGCCAATGAAAATGTGCTGCCAACGGTATCCGTCAAGGCCAGCCGGGAAGATGCAGCGGAAAAGGGTTACCAGGCAAAACGCGCGTCCGTCGGCAGCCGCAGTGACGCCGCCCTGATCGACGTGCCGCAGGCGGTCAGCGTCGTCACTTCGCAATTTCTGCAAGACCGCCAGCCAGGCAGCCTGGCGGAATCGCTGGATACCGTATCCGGCGTCCACATGGGCAATACGCTGGGCGGCACGCTGGATGCGATCATCAAGCGCGGCTTCGGCGACAACCGCGACAACTCCATGCTGCGCGACGGCATGCTGTCGGTGCAGCCGCGCAATTTCACGCCGACCACGGAACGCATCGAAGTGCTGAAAGGACCCTCGTCCATGCTCTACGGCAGCATGGACCCCGGCGGCGTGGTCAATGTCGTCAGCAAGAAACCGCTGCTGGAGAACCAGCGCTCGGTCACGCTCGGCACCACCAGCTATGGCGGTCTCAGCGAACAGATCGACCTGACCGGGCCAATCGGCGATTCCGGCCTGGCTTACCGGCTGATCGCCGACCACGAACGCAGCAATTACTGGCGCAATTTCGGCGAAACCACGCAATCGGTAGTGGCGCCCTCGCTGGCCTGGTACGGCCGCGACACCACTCTGTCGTTCGCCTATGAACACATGAATTATTCGGTGCCTATCGACCGCGGCACCGTCATCGATACGCGCACCGGCAATCCGGTTGCCGTGCCTGCGAATCGCCGCTTCGACGAAGCCTATAACATCTCGGCCGGCCGTTCCGACGCCGTCAACCTGCGTTTCGACCACAAGCTCAACGCCGACTGGACGCTGCACGGCGGCTACGGCTTCAGCCGCAGCTACTACAACGACTGGCAGGCGCGCGTGCTGTCGGTCAACTACGCCACCGGCATCGCCACCCGCCGCGTCGACTCGACCCAGAACGGCGTGCAGTCGGCGCATACGCTGACCCTGAACCTGGAAGGAAAATTCAACTGGGGAGAGATCCGCCACGACATCGTCGGCGGCGTCGACTACATGCGCAACTACCGGGTGCTGGGCGACCTCTACCGCGGCCCGAGCAACACCCAGTTCAACATCTACGATCCAGTCTACGGCCAGCTGACTCAGGCCGGCAGCAAGATCAGCCCGGCCGACAGCGACCAGACCGACAAGCTGATTTCGCGCGGCGTGTTTGTGCAGGATTCGATCCATCTGGATGAACGCTGGATCTTGCTGGCTGGCGCGCGCTATGAGTATTTCAACGAGCTGACCGGCAAGGGCCGCCCCTTCGTGGTCGGCAGCAAGGTCGCTGCCGGACGCGCCACGCCGCGCGCCGGCGTGGTGTACAAACTGGCGCCCGACTGGTCCATGTACGCCAGCTACAGCGAATCGTTCAAGCCGAATACCTCGATTGCGACGCCGATAGGCGAATTGCCGCCGGAACTGGCCAAGGGCTATGAAATCGGCTCGAAGCTGGAAACCGAGAACCTGACTGCCACGGTAGCGGTATTCGATATCCAGAAGCGTAACATCCAGACCACCGAAACCATAGGCGGCATCAACTACACCCGCAACGCCGGCAAAGCCAGGTCGCGCGGACTGGAGTTCGACGCCAACGGCCGCATCAGCCAGAACCTGAGCCTGGTCGGCAGCTATGCCTACACCGAGGCGCGCTACGCCGACGATCCCAAGCTGGCGGGAAATCCCCTGCCGAACACCCCGAAACATTCGGCGTCGCTGTACCTGACGCGCGACTTTGGCGTCTCGCGCGTCGGTCCGGTTGAAGGCCGAGTGAGGGCGGGCGCAGGCGCCCGCGTGTTCAGCAGCCTGCCGGTGGGCGACGGCACCGGCAAGGTTTACCACCTCCCCTACGGCCGCGTGATGGATGCTTTCGTGTCATGGAACACCCTGGTCGGCGGTCAATCGGTTGATTGGCAGTTCAACATCAAGAACATCTTCGATTCGACTTATTACACCGCCAGCTGCTGCACCGGCACGCCGTTCGTCAACATCGGCGCCGGCCGCGAGTTTACGCTCAACGCCAAGCTGAATTTCTGAGATCGGAGGGAGCGGCCTGCGCCATCAACAGCGCAGCTGCCGGATTGCCTATATCGGATCAGCCCGGAGGTGTTCCGGCCGGTGCAGGAAGACCGTGAGCGTATCCCGTTGCGGCGGCACGCCGATCTGCGACAGGATGCGGCCGACGGCGCCGCGATGGTAGTTGCCGTGCGTGACCAGGTGGGTCAGCATCTCGCCGCGAGACATGCGGCCTGCCGAACCGTCTACGAAGGTGAATTCGATAATCTCCGCAAGCTCGGCTTCCGATACGGTATCGGCATATGACAGCAGCCAGCGGTCGGTTTCACGGACCGCTGCGCGCAGGTCGGCCAGCGCCGGCGTCGCCGTGGTGTTCAATGCCCTGTAGTCGTGCGGCTGGCGCTGCAGGTTGGCTTCGAAAATCCGGTCGACCACGTAGACGTGGTTCAAGATGCGCGTGGCGTCATGTTTTTCACGTTCGTGTGATTCCGGCGGCAAAGCGGCCAGCGTCGAAAACAAGGTGTCGTTGGCCCAGGCTTTGTATTCAAACAGGGTAGTCAGCAGTTTATTCATGGCGGATCCGTATGGCAGGCGGCGATTCACTACAATCCCTGCATTTTATGCCAGGCGCGCAATCCGCGTAGGCAAAGGCAAATCGACTCAAGACCCCGGGATGCCCTACAATCGCGCCATGAGTCATTTAGATATCCTATTGCCCTTCGGCCTGCCGCCGCCGGAACTGGCGCGCGATTTATTGCGCGAATTGAAACTGCCCGCCCTCGCTACCCTGATGGCGCGCGCAAAAAACCGGCCTCAGCGCCAGCTGTTTGACGATTTTGCAAGAGCCTTGCCGCATGAAATGTGGCTGGCGTCGCAATTTTCCTTGCCGGCCTTCGAACCCGTCACGCCCGGCCAAGACAAGCACAACAGCCCCGCCCTCGCCTGCGCCGCCATGCGCGCGATGGGGCTGAGCGTTGAAGCAGGCGCCTGGTTCATGCTGCATCCGGCCCATATCCATATTGCACGCGACCACCTGGTGCTGACCGACATCCGCCAGATCGGCTTGAGCGACGCGGAATCGCGCGAACTGTTCGACGCTGCCCTGCCGCTGTTCGCTGAAGCCGGCCGTGAGCTGGTTTACGGCGACGCCAACACCTGGTTCCTGCGCGCCGACGACTGGCAAGGCTTGCTGTCCTCCACGCCGGACGCCACTTGCGGCCACAACATCGATATCTGGATGCCGAAGGGTAGCGGCGACCAGGCCTGGCGCAAATTGCAGAATGAAGTGCAGATGCTGTGGTTTGCCCACCCGTTGAATGAGCGGCGCGAAATGCAGGGGCGGCAAACCGTGAATTCCCTGTGGTTGTGGGGTGGCGCAACCGCACAGCCGTCAGCGCCCGGCCAGCGCGAAGTATTCAACCTGCCGGACGGTTTCGCCGGCCTCGGCCAGTACGCCAAGGCTGCCCATGCCGGCGTTGGCATAAGCGAAGTGATCGCCGCCAGGCCCGGACATGGCCTGCTGACCTTGAGCCAGTTGATCCAGCCGGCCTTGACTGGCGAATGGTCGGACTGGCTGCAGCAATTGCAAACCCTCGAAAGTACATGGTTCGCTCCTTTGCTGCAGGCCATGCAACAGCGCCGGCTCGACAGCCTGTCCCTGATCGTTACCGACAGCAGCCACACGCTTGAAATGAGCACCACCCGGCTCTCGCTCAAGAAATTCTGGCTGAAGCCAGCCCTCACCGGCTTATTGCCATCGCATTCAACATCGCATTTATCATGACTCGCATCGTTACCCGCCCCTATTCCTTCCGCGACTCCGAACGGCTGCGCCAGAGCGGCATCCATCCGGTGCTGGCGCGCGTGTATACGGCACGCGGCCTGCTCGACGCCAAGGAGCTGGAGAGCGAACTGAACGCACTGATCCCGCCGTCCGGCTTGCTGCACATCGACGCCGCCGCCATTTTTCTCGCCGACGCCATCGCCGCAAAAAAGAAGATGGTGATCGTCGCCGATTACGATTGCGACGGCGCCACCGCTTGCGCCGTCGGCCTGCGCGGCTTGCGCCTGCTGGGTGCGAATATCGACTTCATCGTGCCGAATCGTTTCGAGTACGGCTACGGCCTGACGCCGGAAATCGTCGAACTGACCGCGCGCGAAAAATCGCCCGACATCATCGTCACGGTCGACAACGGCATCGCCAGCATCGACGGCGTGGCCGAAGCCAACCGGCGCGGCATCGAAGTAGTGGTGACCGACCATCACTTGCCGGCCGATACGCTGCCGGCGGCAAGAGTCATCGTCAATCCTAACCAGCCGGAATGCGGTTTTCCCAGCAAGAACCTGGCCGGGGTCGGCGTCATGTTCTACGTCTTGCTGGCCTTGCGCGCGGAACTGCGCCGGCGCGGCGTGTTCGATGCACAGAGCCAGCCGAAACTGGATGTGCTGCTCGACCTGGTGGCGCTCGGCACCGTGGCCGACGTCGTCAAACTGGATGCCAACAACCGCATCCTGGTGGCGCAAGGCCTGAAGCGCATGCGCGCCGGCCGCATGCATGCCGGCATCGCCGCCCTGTTCCGCGCCGCCGGCCGCGAAGCGCGGCGCGCCACGCCGTTCGATCTCGGTTTTGCGCTGGGCCCGCGCCTGAACGCCGCCGGCCGCCTGGCCGACATGGCGCTCGGCATCGAATGCCTGACCACCGACGACGAAGGCCGCGCCTGGGCCATCGCCCAGCAGCTCGACACCATCAACCGCGAACGGCGCGATATCGAAGCCGGCATGCAGGACACCGCGCTGGCGCTGCTGGATGACTTCAAGCCGCAGGACAGCACTACCATCAGCGTGTTCGACGCTTCATGGCACCAGGGCGTGATCGGCATTGTCGCCTCGCGCCTGAAGGATAAGTTTTATCGTCCAACCATCACTTTCGCGCCGGGCGGCGAAGGCTTGATCAAAGGATCGGGCCGTTCGATTCCCGGTTTCCATTTGCGCGATGCGCTGGACCTGGTTTCCAAGCACGCCCCCAGCCTGATCCAGAAATTCGGCGGCCATGCGATGGCAGCCGGATTAACCATTCGCGCCGACGCCTTCGATGCATTCGCCGCCGCCTTCGAAAAAGTCGGACGTGAATGGCTGGGGCAAAGCCAGCTGGAGCGAGTGATCGAAACCGACGGCCCCTGGAAGATGCCTACTACACCACACAATTCATTGAACTGATGGATGGCCAGGTGTGGGGCCAGGGTTTTGCGCCGCCGCTGTTTTGCGATGAATTCCGTGTAGTCAGCCAGCGCATCCTGAAGGAAAAGCATTTGAAGCTGCTGCTGGAACGCAACGGCACGCGCTACGATGCGATCTGGTTCGGGCATACCGATGAACTAGGGAGCAAAGCCAAAGTAGCGTTTCGCCTGGACGCCAATGAATATAACGGCGTTACCAAGGTACAGCTGATGGTTGAGCACGCGGAAGCGATGTAATTCCTGAGCGCGGAACGTAATGCTCCGTGGTTCGTTAATTAGGGTCAGAGTCGAATTGTTTTCTCAAACAATTCGACTCTGACCCTAATTAACTGCTGAGCTGGCGTTGCTGGCTCGGTGGGAAGTTTTCGAATTTGCTCCAGACCCGGCGCAGCTGGCGGGTTGAATTGAAACCGGCTTGCTGGGCTACCTGTTCCATGTCCAGCTTGGATTGCGTCAGCAACTCACGCACCAGGGCCACGCGGATGCGCTGGATGTAATCGACCAGGCTGCTGCCGGTGTGTTCCCTGAACAGGCGCGTCAGATGGCGTTCGCTGGTGCAGGCGATTTCCGCCAGTTGCTCCAGGTCCCAGTCGTTGGCGGGATTACCGATCACGGCGTCTTGTACCCGGTGTATCGCCGGATGCAAGTGGTTGCGGCAGGCTTGCCATGGCGACAGCTGCGGATCGCTGCCGGCGCGCCGCATGTAGATCACCAGCGAACGGGCGATCGAAGCGCTGCGGGCGTGGCCGGCGATTTGTGCTACCACGTGCAGGGCCAGGTCGATGCCGGTAGTAACGCCGGCGCTGGTGTAGATGTTGCGGTCTTCGACAAAAATGCGGTTTTCCAGTACGTGCGCCCGCGGCGCGATACGCCGCAAGTCGTCGCAATGACTGTGGTGCGTGGTGCACTGGCGGCCGTCGAGCAATCCTGCGTAACCGGCCAGCAAGGCGCCGGTGCAGCTGCACAGCAGGCGATGCGAATCCTGCCAGTGCGCGCGCAGCCAGGTCACGGCGCGCTGGTCGTTGGCGCTGCTGAAATCGTCGTCGCTGCCGACGCAGCCGTGCAGCATCAGCATGGCGTTGGCCGGCAAGCTGTCCGGCAGGTCGCTGAATCCGGTCAGGCCGAGTCCAAGCGAAATGTTGATGGCGCTGGCCGCGCTGACGTAGCGCAGGTCGAAGAAATCCGCGCGGCCTTCCCGCTCCGCAATCCGGTTGGCATAACGCAGCACCTCCGCCGGACCCATCAGGTCAAGCGTCATGGTTGCATCGCGCAGCAGGAAATAGACCGGGATGGTGGTCTCGCCAGCGCGTGTGTTGTCGGCTATTGCAGCCATCGATACTCCATTTGTTTGGCCGTGGCAGCGGCGAGTTCCGGGCTGGCCAATCGCTCAACCAGATGCAAGCTCATGTCGACGCCTGCCGAAATGCCGCCTGAAGTCACCACTTTACCGCAATCGACCCAGGCTACGCCGCGCTTGACCGTGAGCGCCGGGAAACTTGCCTGCAACTCGTCCTGGTCTTCCCAGTGCGTGGTGACATCCAGTCCGTCCAGCAAACCGGCCTTGGCCAGCAAAAAGGCGCCGGTGCAGACCGATGCGGTAATGACCGTGCCGGGATGCTGGGCGGCGATCCAGCGGATTACCGCGCCGTCATTGAGGATTGCCGAGACATCGCCGCCCGGCACTATCAGCAGGTCGAGGTCCGCGGATGGCGTCAGCACGCAATCCGGCAGTACTTTCATTCCGCCTCTTGTCCGCACCGGCCGCATCACGGGCGCGACCAGGAAACACTTGAACAGGTTCGACGCCGCGCCGTTGCCGTTCATCCTGCCATGGACCCGGGCAGCGGTTGAAAACACTTCATAGGGGCCGGAAAAATCCAGAATCTCGACATCGTCAAACACCAGTATTCCCACGCTCAACATCTTTTAACCTCATCCGGCACACGCGGCGTCCGGGGACCGGACTGCCATCGCTGAAGTCCATGTTAAGCCTGCTGCCAATATCAAAAAATGCCTTCCGTAGACATAATGCGGACAAAACCGGACATCGGGAACACACAAGGGAGATGGGAAATGCGCAAGTCCGACAGCTATGCCAGCATATTTGACCCGATTACCAATGCAGCTGAAAAAGCCGCCAACCTGCATACCCGTTCTGAACTGCTGCAAAAAATCAGCGAAATCGTACATGAGAGCGGATGGGAAGAAGCCGACGCTGCCCGCCATTGCGGCATCAGCCAGCCGCGCATGGACGATCTGCTGCGCGGCCGCGTATCGCACTTTTCCCTCGATGCCTTGGTCAACATCGCGACAGCGCTCGGCCTGCGCGTGCATGTGGAACTTGGACCAGCCTGAAGCCGCCAAGGCGCCGCAGCATCAGCGCACCGGCAGGAATTGCAGGAAACTCCCGCCCACCAGGTTCTGCAGATAGCTGATGCCGGCGCGTTTGTATTTCTCGGTCGTCATCTCGGCCAGCAGATCGATGCGGGCGATGATCTTGCCGAATTCCCTTTCGAAACTGATGTTGCGCTCGCTCTCGCTCATGTCGTTCGACAGCAGCAAGGGCTGGCCGGCAGAGTTCTTGCGGCTATTTAGTATCCATGCGGCAATTTCCATATTGCGGGCGGCGTTGTACAGGTATTGGGCGTCGAAGCCGTCGATCAGGTAAAACCTGGTCTTGCCGCCATGGGCAACGATAATCATGTCGGCCGCGCCATAGATGAAAGCAGCCGCGCGGTCGCCGCTGAAGTCCGGGGCCAGCGCCAGCGACAGCGCCTGGACGTCATGCTTTCCTTGCAGCTCAGGCCATGGCTGGCGCGCTTCGATGGCGTCGCGCACACGCTTGATCGCCAGCTCGCGGCTGGTCGCTGTCTTTTTCCATTCGGCGGGATTGCGCCGGTACAATTTGTCCAGCAGGAGATACAGGCTGTCGAGGTTGTCGCGCATGCCGAGGGTAGCGAAACGGTTGACGTCGGACTGCGCCAGCTCGCTGCCGCTGGTGGATGAGCCCTGCACCTCGCCATGCGGGGCCGGGGTCGGCGCCAGCATGCCGCACGCGCCGAGCGTCAGGCACAGCAAGCCCATCGGCAGGCTCATTGGCAAGAACGATGGCAAAACAACATCGCAACGATGGATTTGTGCCTTAATCGACATGGGCGGCGCGGCCAGGCTGTTGAATTATCAAGCGTGCAATCCATTCTAAACGTTGCAACTTCGGGTTGCAGCTTCGATATCCAGCTTGTTGCAATGGTTCACATTTGTGCATATTTCATGCAAAACCGCCCCCAATCGGGCCCGGAATGGAAACTGCAGCGCCATCTGCCATGGGGCTGGCGTATAATTTAGGGTTTGATTGCAAAAGAGCCGAAAATGGAAGCCGAACGCTTAAATTCCCTACAAAACCTGCTTGCGGACCTGACCAGCCGCGAAGCCGAACTACGGAGGTATCTTTGACTTCGATACGAAGTTAGAGAAACTCGACCAGGTCAATGGCGAACTGGAAGATCCGGAAGTCTGGAACGACCAGAAGCGCGCCCAGGACCTGGGCAAGGAAAAGAAATCACTGGAAGCCATCGTGCTGACGCTGACCAAGATCGAAGCCGATCTGCGCGACACCAGCGACCTGTTCCAGATGGCGCGCGAAGAGCAGGACGAAGAAACCGTAGAGGCAGTCGAAGCCGATACCGAAGGCCTGCGCAAGCTGGTCGAAGGCATGGAATTCCGCCGCATGTTCAGCAACCCGATGGACCCCAACAACTGCTTCATCGACATCCAGGCCGGCGCCGGCGGCACTGAAGCGCAGGACTGGGCATCTATGCTGCTGCGCCAGTATCTGCGCTATTGCGAACGTAAAGGTTTCAAGGTCGACATCCTGGAACAGTCCGACGGTGAAATCGCCGGTATCAAGACCGCCACGCTGAAAGTCGAAGGCGACTATGCCTATGGTTTCCTGCGCACCGAGACCGGCGTCCATCGCCTGGTGCGCAAATCGCCTTTCGATTCCGCCAACGGCCGCCACACTTCGTTTTCCAGCTTGTTCGTGTACCCGGAAGTGGATGACTCGATCGATATCGACGTCAATCCGGCCGACGTCCGCGTCGACACCTATCGCGCCTCCGGCGCGGGCGGCCAGCACATCAACAAGACCGATTCCGCGGTGCGCCTGACGCACATGCCGTCCGGCATTGTGGTGCAATGCCAGAACGACCGCAGCCAGCACCGCAACCGCGCCGAAGCGTGGGACATGCTGAAGGCAAAGCTGTATGAACTGGAATTGCGCAAGCGCATGAGCGAGCAGCAGAAACTGGAAGACTCCAAGACCGACGTCGGTTGGGGCCACCAGATCCGTTCTTACGTGCTGGACCAGTCGCGCATCAAGGATCTGCGCACCAACTTCGAGAGCGGCAACACCAAGGCCATCCTCGACGGCGACCTTGACGACTTCATTGCAGCGTCGCTCAAGCAAGGCGTATAAAGTTATTGCAAATTCGGTAGCAAACCGTGCCGCGGACAGTGTCCGCGGCGCTGCCTTCCCGCCGCACCACAGACGTTTCACCGCATCATTTGAAAAGACACTGACATGACGACAGACAATCAGCAGCAACCTGTCCCGCAAGACGAAAACAAGATCATTGCGGAACGCCGCAGCAAGCTCGGCGCCCTGCGCGCGCAAGGCGTGGCTTTCCCCAACGATTTCCGGCCGACGCACAAGGCAGCCGCGATCCAGGCCGAATACGCCGCCCAGGAAAACGAAACGCTGGATGTCGCCGCAGTCAAAGTCGTGGTGGCCGGCCGCATGATGCTGAAACGGGTGATGGGCAAGGCTTCCTTCGCCACCCTGCAGGATGCTTCGGGCAGCAAGGCCGATGGCCGCATCCAGCTGTTCATCACAAAGGAAAACATCGGCGAAGAGAACTACGACAGCTTCAAGCATTACGACCTGGGCGACATCCTCGGCGCCGAAGGCACGCTGTTCAAGACCAAGACCGGCGAGCTGTCGATCAAGGTGACTACCCTGCGCCTGCTGACCAAATCGTTGCGTCCGTTGCCGGACAAGTTCCACGGGCTGGCCGACCAGGAGACCAAGTATCGCCAGCGCTATGTCGACCTGATCATCAACGAAGATACGCGCCGCACCTTCAAGGTGCGCACGGCGGCGATGTCGTCGATCCGCCGCTTCATGGAAAAGAACGACTTCATGGAAGTCGAAACGCCGATGCTGCACGCCATCCCTGGCGGCGCCGCGGCCAAGCCTTTCATCACCCATCACAATGCGCTGGACATGCAGATGTTCCTGCGCATCGCGCCTGAGCTGTACTTGAAGCGGCTGGTGGTCGGCGGTTTCGAACGCGTGTTTGAAGTCAACCGCAACTTCCGCAATGAAGGCGTATCGCCGCGCCACAATCCGGAATTCACGATGATGGAATTCTATGCGGCTTACGTCGATTACCAATGGCTGATGAATTTCACCGAACAGGTAATCCGCCAGGCAGCGATCGATGCGCACGGCACCGCCACCCTGACCTACCAGGGCCGCGAACTGGACCTGAGCAAGCCGTTCCAGCGCCTCACCATTGTCGGCGCCATCAACAAATACGCCCCGCAATACCAGGACGCGCAATTGCAGGATGCCGAGTTCATCAAGGCCGAACTGAAGAAGTTCGGCGTCAAGCCGCACGCCCACGCCGGCCTCGGCGCGCTGCAGCTGGCCCTGTTTGAAGAAACCGCCGAAGCGCAGCTGTGGGATCCGACCTACATCGTCGACTATCCGGTCGAAGTGTCGCCGCTGGCGCGCGCTTCCGATACCGTGCCCGGCATCACCGAACGTTTCGAACTGTTCGTCACCGGCCGCGAAATCGCCAACGGCTTCTCCGAGCTGAACGATTCGGAAGACCAGGCCGCACGCTTCCAGGCCCAGGTTGCAGCTAAAGATGCAGGCGACGAAGAGGCCATGTATTACGACGCCGACTATATCCGAGCGCTGGAATACGGCATGCCTCCGACCGGCGGCTGCGGCATCGGCATCGACCGCCTGATGATGCTGATCACCGACTCGCCCAACATCCGCGACGTGCTCCTGTTCCCGCACCTGCGCCGCGAAGACTGATCACTCACCTGCATGCGCAGTTAAATGGGGTCAGAGTTTTTTTACGACAGTCTCATCGTCGTAAATTACTCTGACCCCATTTAACGTCCCACGGAGTAAAAACGTCAGCAACAACCAGAAATAATTCGACTCTGACCCTAATTATTGGCATGTTTTGCAGATTTCTTCGGTAGCGCTTAAACTCGTTACATAAGGATACATCTGACACATTATCAACATAGCGTTCCGTTTCTGAACCTTTGATAATTACATTAGCCAACAAACAAAAATTCCTGGAGGTAATAATGGACAGCCCGAAACCAAACAACCGCATTCATCCCTTGGTTGCTGCCGCAGCAGTAGCAGTGACCTTGGCCAGCCTGGTCGGCGTAGCCGCCATGACCGGTCTGTTTCCTAGTTCGAATTCGACACCGGCCCCGGTCGCGGCCATGTCGGCGGCGCCTGGGGACTATAACAGTCAGCAACCTGGAAACCAGCCGCAGGCAAACGGCGCGCCGGCAGGCCAGAACGGCTACTACCAGCAGCAGCCGGCCCAGGCCCAGCAGCAACCGCCACGCTCGGCTCCGCGCCCTGAATATGCGCAAGCGCCGCGCCAGCCGGAGCCAGCACCTCAGCCGGCGATCTGCCACAGCTGCGGTCGGGTGGAATCGATACAGGCTATCCAACATGCTGCCCCGCCTAGCGGCCTGGGGATTGCCGCAGGCGCGGTGCTGGGCGGCGTTCTCGGCCATCAGGTCGGCCATGGCAACGGTAATACCCTGGCGACTGTAGCAGGCGCTGTCGGCGGCGGTTTTGCCGGTAATGAAGTGGAAAAACGCACCCGCACCAACACTACCTACCAGGTCGTGGTGCGCATGGAGGACGGCAAGGCACGTACCTTCCCGCAATCCGGCCAGGGATGGCGCGTCGGCGATCCGGTGCAGGTCGTCAATGGCCACCTGGAAGGCCGCGGCTAATACCGACCGGCCAATAAAAAACCCGCTGTCGCTACGATTGTAGCCACAGCGGGTTTTTCTTTGTGCCGAGGTTTCTTAGCGGGCTTCTTCTATCCAGGCAGCCTGTATCGCTTCCAGGATTTTTTCGCCGGAGCGGTTTGGCTCATCGTCGAAACCATCCAGTTCCAGCACCCATTTGTGCAGATCGGTAAAGCGGATCTGCTCCGGATCGGTGTCCGGAAATTTGTCGTACAAGGCTTCGGCAACGCGCAATGTGTCGGTCCACTTCATGGTGTCGCTCATGGTGCTGTTCCTCTCGCTTAGTGGTTTTCGCTGGCGTGGTTGATGGTGTACTTCGGAATCTCGACCACCAGGTCTTCGTCGGCGACGATAGCCTGGCACGACAGGCGCGAAGTCGCTTCCAGTCCCCAGGCCATATCCAGCAAATCCTCTTCCTTATCGTCCAGCTCGCCCAGCGAAGCAAAACCTTCGCGCACTATTACATGGCAAGTAGTGCAGGCGCAGGATTTTTCGCAAGCGTGTTCGATCTCGATATCGTTGGCGAGCAAGGCGTCGCAGACGGATTGGCCGCGCGGGGCTTCGAACACGACGCCTTCGGGACAGAAGGTGGGATGGGGCAATACGACGATTTGGGGCACTTGGTTTACCTCGGGAATAGGTTGGCTTATTAATCTATTTATTTAATTAATTTATCTGATTTTTATGACACTTGATCCAGTGTCTTGCCGGTCAGCGCATCATGCACGCTGCGGTCCATGCGGCGGGCGGCGAATTCTTCGGTGCCATGCGCCAGCGCGTCGACTGCGGCCTTGATCGCCAGATGATCCGTGCCCTGCGCCTGCACGCGCACGACATCGATCAAAGCGGCAATGTCCGCACGCTCCTGCTCGGACAACAACGCAGCGTCGGCGGACAATGCCGATTCGGTGGCCAGAACGATACGCTCGGCTTCCACCTGTTCTTCTTTCAGCGCGCGCGCCTGCATGTCGACATCGGCCGAAGCAAACGATTCCTGCAGCATGCGGGCGATGTCGTCATCCGCCAGGCCGTACGAAGGCTTGACGCTGATCGACGCTTCCACGCCGGAGCGCAGCTCGCGTGCCGAGACCGACAGCAAACCGTCGGCGTCGACCTGGTAGGTCACGCGTATCCGCGCCGCGCCGGCCGCCATCGGCGGAATGCCGCGCAGTTCGAACTTCGCCAGCGAACGGCAATCGCTGACCAGCTCGCGTTCGCCCTGCAGCACCTGGATCGCCATCGCAGTCTGGCCGTCCTTGAAGGTAGTGAATTCCTGCGCGCGCGCGCAAGGGATGGTCGAATTGCGTGGAATCACCTTCTCCACCAGTCCGCCCATGGTTTCTATGCCCAGCGACAGCGGGATCACATCCAGCAGCAGCCAGTCGTCGCCCGGGGCGCGGTTGCCGGCCAGCAGGTTGGCCTGGATCGCGGCGCCCAGCGCCACTACCTTGTCCGGATCGATATTCGCCAGCGGCGTGGTTTCGAAGTAAGCGCCGACGGCCTTGCGGATGCTTGGCATGCGGGTTGCGCCGCCGACCAGCACCACGCCGTCGACATCGTCCACCGTCAGTTCGGCGTCGCGCAGCGCCTTGCGGGTCGGCGTCAGCGTCTTGGCCACCAGATGCTGGGTGATTTCGTCAAAAATCGCTGACGTCAGCTGTAAATGGACCCGCTCGCCGGAATTCAAGGCCGCATCGATGCTGACTTCTGCCTTGGTAGAGAGCAGTTCCTTGGCTTCGCGCGCCTTGACCATCAGGATTCGCGTGTCTTCGTCGGACAACGGCGCCAGTCCCGCTTGCTGGCTGATCCAGCAAAATATCCGATGATCGAAATCGTCGCCGCCCAGCGCCGAATCGCCGCCGGTAGCCAGCACTTCGAATACGCCCTTGGTCAGCTTCAGGATCGAGATATCGAAGGTGCCGCCGCCCAGGTCGTAGACCACGTACACGCCTTCCGACGCATTATCCAGGCCGTAGGCAATCGCGGCCGCAGTCGGTTCGTTGAGCAGGCGCAGCACATTCAGGCCGGCCAGCTTGGCGGCGTCCTTGGTGGCCTGGCGCTGCGCATCGTCGAAATAGGCAGGCACGGTAATCACGGCGCCGACCAGGTCGTCGCCCAGCGCATCTTCCGCCTGCTGGCGCAAGGTCGCCAGGATTTCGGCGGAGATTTCGACCGGGCTCTTGATGCCGGCCGCGGTCTTCAACTGCACCATGCCCGGCACATCGAGGAAATCGTAAGGCAGGTTTTCGGCGTAGGCGATGTCCTTCAGGCCGCGTCCCATGAAACGCTTGACCGACAGGATGGTGTTCTTTGGATCGGTGGTCTGCGCCGCCTGCGCCTTGTAGCCGATGTGCGCATTGCCGTTCGGCAGATAACGCACGATGGACGGCAGCAACGGCCGCCCTGCTTCGTCGTTCAGCACTTCGGGAATGCTGTTGCGCACCGTGGCGACCAGGGAATTGGTGGTGCCCAGGTCTATCCCCACCGCCAGCCGATGCTGGTGCGGCGCGGTGGACATGCCTGGTTCGGAAATTTGTAAAAGTGCCATAGGGTGTTTTCGTCTATTACTTTATTGTGGCAAAGCGATACGGATACCGAGCGCGATAAACGCAGAACCCGCCAGCCGGTTCATGGTAGCGGCGGCCGATTTCTTGCGCTGGAAGAAGGCGCCGACCATGCCGGAAAACAGGGCGACCACGCTAAAGATGGCCAGCGCCTGCAGGATGAATATGGCTGCCAGCAGCAGCATCTGCGCCGGGATGTGGCCCGCGCCTGCGTTCACGAACTGCGGCAGGAAGGCGATGAAGAACAGGGTCACCTTCGGATTCAGTATATTGGCGATCACGCTCTGCCAGTAGATGCGCGATAGTTTCATCGGCTCGGCATTGCCCTGCAGCTGGATCGCCGAATGCGAACGCAAGGTGCGCACGCCGATATAGATCAGGTAAGCCGCGCCGGCATAACGCAGCAGGGAATACGCCAGCGGCGAAGCCTTGATCAGCGCGGCGAAACCCAGCACCGCCAGCATGGTATGGAAAATCAGGCCGGAGCTGAAACCCGCGGCGGCGACCAGGCCGGCCTTGCGGCCCTGGGTGATGCCGCGCGTCAGCACGTAGATATTGTCCGGCCCCGGCGCCAGGGTCAGCGTCATTGCGGCAATCAGGAATAACCAGATTTCAGGCATGCTCGTACTCGGCTAATAAAGTGGTGTTTTACGATTCAAGAACGGCGAATGCATTGCCGATCTCTTCCCCAAATTTTTCCAGGAACATCAGTTGCCGCACATATTGCGCAGCCTGCTGGAAATCCTGTGCATCCAGCAAGTCGCCTATGCGCTGCAGGTCAGCCTTGCGGGCGGCGCGCAGTTCAAGGTCCAGCTGTTCCAGCGCCGCCAGGTCCTTGCCGGCACGCGCATCGTCCAGCGTTTCGCGCCATTCCATCTGCTGCATCAGGAACGCCGCCGGCATCGCCGTGTTCGACTCCGCCTGCAGCTCGACGCCGTTCAGCTCGCACAGGTAGGCGGCGCGCTTGAACGGGCTTTTCAGGGTCTGGTAGGCCTCGTTGGCACGCGTGGTCCATTGCATCGCGACCCGCTTCTCGGCGCCGCTGGCGCTGGCGAAACGGTCGGGATGCGTCTGGTTCTGCACCTCGTGATAGGCGCGGTCCAGCGCCGCGCTATCCAGCGTGAAGCGTTGCGGCAAATGGAACAGTTCGAAATGGTTTTGCATGGCTCTTAAAACGGTTCAGTAGGGTGGGCACGCTTTTGTGCCCACGCGGAAGCGCTACAGCGTGGGCACAAAAGCGTGCCCACCCTACACACGAGTGCATTTTTTGCACCCATAGAAAATCAGATGAATCCTTAAAACAAAAGCCTGTTGGAGTACAACAGGCTTGGTCCAATCCAACGTGATGCGGGTCAAGCAAGCAGGTCTGGCTCAGATCCGGAAACTTTCGCCGCAGCCGCACTCATCCTTGACGTTCGGGTTGTAGAACTTGAAGCCTTCGTTCAAACCCTCGCGCGCAAAATCGAGCTCGGTGCCGTCGATATACGGCAAGCTCTTGGGATCGACAAACACCTGGATCCCGTGCGATTCGAACACTGCATCTTCGTCAGTCTTCTCGTCCACGTATTCCAGTTTGTAAGCCAGCCCCGAGCAACCGGTAGTGCGCACGCCGAAGCGCAGGCCGATGCCCTTGCCGCGCCGTTCGATATAGCGGTTGATGTGCTTGGCCGCTTTTTCCGTCAGTGTGATTGCCATATATGCCGTCGATCTCTTTTCGCTAGATTAATAGCTTTTAAGCTGCCTGCTTTTGCTCGCCGTGCTTGGCCTTGTAATCTTCTACCGCAGCCTTGATCGCATCTTCAGCCAGGATCGAGCAGTGGATCTTGACCGGCGGCAGCGCCAGTTCTTCGGCGATCTGGGTGTTCTTGATCGACATCGCCTGGTCCAGCGTCTTACCCTTGACCCATTCGGTCACCAGCGACGACGAAGCAATCGCCGAGCCGCAACCGTAGGTCTTGAACTTGGCGTCCTGGATGATGCCGTCGGCGCCGACCTTGATCTGCAGTTTCATGACGTCGCCGCATGCAGGCGCGCCGACCATGCCGGTGCCTACGGTTTCGTCGCCCTTTTCAAAAGCGCCGACATTGCGTGGGTTTTCGTAGTGGTCCAAAACTTTTTCTGAATAAGACATTTTGCTACTCCTTGTTTGGGCCGCGCCGGTGACCTCTCACCGGCTGCGGCATAATGCTGTCAATGCGTCCTGTTAGTGCGCCGCCCATTGGATCGTACTGATATCGATCCCGTCTTTGTACATGTCCCACAGCGGCGACAGCTCGCGCAGTTTCGCAACCTTGGTCTTGATCAGTTCAATCGTGAAATCGATGTCTTCCTCGGTCGTGAAACGGCCGATGGTGAAGCGGATCGAGCTGTGCGCCAGTTCGTCGCTGCGGCCCAGCGCGCGCAATACATACGATGGCTCCAGGCTGGCCGAAGTACAGGCCGAACCGGACGATACTGCGATGTCCTTGATCGCCATGATCAGCGATTCGCCTTCAACGTAGTTGAAACTGACGTTGAGGTTATGCGGCACGCGGTGCGCCATGTCGCCGTTGACATACACTTCCTCGATCGTTTGCAGGCCGGTCGCCAGGCGGTCGCGCAGCGCCTTGATGCGGACGATCTCTTCATCCATTTCTTCACGGGCGATTTCAAAAGCCGCGCCCATGCCGACGATCTGGTGGGTAGGCAAGGTGCCCGAACGCAGGCCGCGCTCATGGCCGCCGCCGTGCATCTGCGCTTCCAGACGCACGCGCGGTTTGCGCCGCACGTACAGCGCGCCGATGCCTTTAGGACCGTATGTCTTGTGGGCAGTGAAAGTCATCAGGTCGACCTTCCATTTTTCCAGGTCGATCACTACCTTGCCGGTGGCTTGCGCCGCGTCGCAATGGAAAATGATGCCCTTCTGGCGGCACAGTTCGCCGATTTCCGCGACAGGCTGGATCACGCCGATTTCATTATTGACCAGCATCACCGAGACCAGGATGGTGTCGGGACGGATCGCAGCTTCCAGCTGTTCCAGCGTGATCAGGCCATTGTCCTGCGGCTGCAGGTAAGTCGCTTCGAAACCCTGGCGCTCCAGTTCGCGCACCACGTCCAGCACGGCTTTGTGCTCGGTCTTGACGGTGATGATGTGCTTGCCCTTGGTCTTGTAGAAATTGGCCGCGCCCTTGATCGCCAGGTTGTTGCCTTCGGTGGCGCCGGAAGTCCAGATGATCTCGCGCGAATCGGCGTTGACCAGCTTGGCGACCTGCTCACGTGCATCTTCCACCGCTTTTTCAGCGGACCAGCCGTACATGTGGCTGCGCGAAGCCGGATTGCCGAACTGCTCGCGCAAATAGGGAATCATCTTGTCGGCGACACGCGGATCGATAGGCGTGGTTGCCGAATAGTCCATGTAAATCGGGAAGTGAGGCGCCTTCAATGTGTCTATCAGGCTTTTTTCCAAGGGTGCGTTCATACTTTTTCTAGCTCCAATCAAGCGACCAGGTGGGACCTATGCATCACCACCACGTTTTGTTCCAGGGCCTTCCTCTGCTGCGCCTGCTGCTGCGCATGTTGCTGATCCACCAAATCCTTCAGCGACACCGAATCCAGGTATTCGACCATCTTGGCGTTCAAGGTCGACCACAGGTCATGTGTCATGCAACGGCTGCCGCCCTCATGGTCCGGGCTGTGGCAGTTTTCCTTGCCGCCGCACTGGGTCGCATCCAGCGGTTCGTCGACCGCGATGATGATGTCCGCCACCGTGACGTCCTCGGCCTTGCGCGCCAGGTTGTATCCGCCGCCTGGCCCGCGTACGGATTCAACAATCTGGTGACGACGCAATTTACCGAACAATTGTTCCAGATATGACAGGGAAATCTCTTGACGCTCGCTAATTGCAGACAAAGTTACCGGACCTTTGCCTTGGCGCAATGCCAAATCGATCATCGCAGTTACCGCAAACCGGCCTTTTGTAGTCAGACGCATGTAATCTCCGCTCTTAAACCTATCTACCTGTCTCTATATCCTGCTGGATTGCCAAGTGTTACGACAGTATACCAAACTTGAGTGAATCCGTCAGGTATTGCCCGATTCCTGGAATCCCGCGCCGGGCGTGGTTTTTGCGCCGATTGTCATTTATACAATTACAACAAATAAGGACATCCCGGACGAACGGGATTCGGCGCAAAAAATTGCCATATGCATACCAATCGTAGCGAGCGGAATAGTGTCAAATGTAAAAATATATTCAAGGAAGCGGCGCTTAAACCTATAATACCGACCCTCCCGCACAGTCCTCTTTTTGAGCAGCATGGCCATCCGCAAATCCAAGACACCGCAATCACCGACGCAGAGAGCTGACCAGAAACGCGTCGATATCCTGAAATCCGCAGGAAAGTGCTTCCGCAAGACCGGCTTCCACCAGACCTCGATGCAGGAGATCTGCACAGAAGTCGGCCTCGGCCCGGGCGCGGTGTACCGCTATTTCACCAGCAAGGATGCGATCATTGCGGCCATGGCAGAGGACGAAAGGCGCCAGGCGCGCTTTTTGTTGTCGGAATTTCACGATACCGACGACCTGCCGCAAGCGCTGTCCGCCATCACCCGCGCCTTCGCCCGCCGCTACGCCGCGATCAGCGACGCCGGCCTGATGACTGAAATCTATGCGGAAGGCTTGCGCAACAAGCGCGTAGGTGCGGTGATCAAGACGGCGGAGACGGAATGGGTAGACGGCCTGGCCGACATGCTGCGCACCGCCCAGGAACGCGGCCAGATCGACCATGCCCTGGATGCCCATGCGGCGGCGCTGCTGCTGACCGCGATGTGGGACGGCATCGTGATCCGCCAGGCCTACACGCCGGAACTGCCGGAAGCGATGCTGGCGCTGTTTGACGACATGCTCAAACGCTGGCTGGCCAGCGCCATCCCGGCCGTCGGCAAACGGAGCAAACCGGCGCCGGCCCCGAAAACCGCGGCGCCCGTCGCCGAACCGCAACTGGATCTCAGCCCGGCTCCTGCGCCTGCAACAGAAAAACCGCTGACCCAGGCCGAAATCGACCTGCGGCAAATGAGCCTGATCTAAGCGCGCCGTAACAGCTGCATCGGCCCGAACAAGGCCTGCATGCCGGCGTTGCCGATAAAACTCAAGTTGTAAGGATGCTCGGCGACTGCTTTCGGAAAGCGCGCAGTCACCGGATAGGCATTCAGCTGCTCGGCGATTTTTCCCCACAACACCAGCGTCGGCAAGTCCTCGCCACGCTTGTCCGCAGCATCCGCCAGCCCCTGCAACACTGCCTGCATGAACGGCTGCCAGGCCTTGGCGTCCTTGACCGGCGGTACTTCCGGACGGAACACCAGCGAAGCGTTCAGCAGCAAGAAACCGTGCTTCACCATATTGGCTTGCAGGTCGGCCAGTAGCTGGATCGCCTGCGAACTGTCCTTCTGCGCCTGCAACGCTACAGCCGACATCGCATCGCCGGTGGTGTTTTCCAGCGCCAGCTGGCCATCGGCCACCAGCAGCATCTTCATGAAATTGCGCAGGGAAGTGGCGCGGTTAACCTGCTTCGACAAGCCCTTCTCCGACCACAGGGAACCGACCGCGCCGTCCATGAAACAGACGCCGGTGGCGCTGGCCGCGCGCGGATAAGGTCCCTCGCCCACCAGCACATAACGCACCGCTTCCAGCGGCTGGGTGAAGGCGGCAAACATGCGGCCCTCGGTAGGCAGGTAATCGGCCGCGGCCAGGTCTTTCAGGTAGGCCGGATTGGCTTGCGCTACCGCACGCAAGCCGTGCTCCAGGATGGCGAGCCAGGAAGCATGCACGCCGGTCAACGCGGAACGGATTGAAGCAGGAAGAAAATCAGTCATAAATCATCAAAAACAGGATTGATCAAACACAGGCTGCAAAAAATCCTGCAACTACAAAACGATATTGTCCGCTCCCGGCGCGCCGAACAGCTGCTGCTTCAGCACATGCAGCTGGTCGCGCACCTGTGCGGCTTTTTCGAACTCCAGGTTCTTGGCGTGATCGACCATCTGCTTCTCCAGGCGCTTGATTTCCTTGCTCACCTGTTTCTCGCTCATCGCCTCGTACTTGGCCTGGTCCTGCGCCGCATGCAGTACTTCGCGCGCTTCCTGCGGGCTGTAGACGCCGTCGATCAATTCCTTGATCTGCTTGCTGATGCCGACCGGAGTAATGCCGTTGGCGGCATTGAAGGCGATCTGCTTGTTACGGCGGCGCTCGGTTTCGTCGATCGCGCGGCGCATGGAATCGGTCATGCGGTCCGCATACAGGATCGCGGTGCCGTTCAGGTTACGCGCGGCGCGGCCTATGGTCTGGATCAGGCTGCGCTCGGAACGCAGGAAGCCTTCCTTGTCGGCATCCAGGATCGCCACCAGCGACACTTCAGGAATATCCAGGCCCTCGCGCAGCAGGTTGATGCCGACCAGCACGTCGAAGGTGCCCAGGCGCAGGTCGCGGATGATTTCCACGCGCTCGACGGTTTCGATATCGCTGTGCAGGTAGCGCACCTTGATGCCGTTATCGCTCAGGAATTCGGTCAGCTGCTCCGCCATGCGTTTGGTCAGTGTGGTGACCAGCACCCGTTCGTTCTTCTTGATGCGGGCATTGGCCTCGTTCATCAGGTCGTCGACCTGGCTCAGGGCCGGCCGCACTTCGATCGCAGGATCGATCAGGCCGGTCGGCCGCACCACCTGCTCCACCACCTGGTCGGCATGCTGGTTTTCGTAGTCGGCCGGCGTGGCTGAAACAAAAATCGTCTGCCGCATCTTGCCTTCGAACTCGTCGAAGCGCAGCGGCCGGTTGTCCAGCGCCGACGGCAGCCGGAAACCGTAATCCACCAGGTTGGTCTTGCGCGAACGGTCGCCGTTATACATGGCGTTCAGCTGGCCGATCAGCACGTGCGATTCGTCCAGGAACATCAGCGCATCCTGCGGCAGGTAATCGACCAGGGTCGGCGGCGGCTCGCCCGGCAAGGCGCCGCTCAGGTGGCGCGAGTAGTTTTCGATGCCCTTGGTGAAACCGATTTCCTGCATCATTTCCAGGTCGAAACGGGTGCGCTGCTCAATGCGCTGCTCCTCGATCAGTTTATTTTCCTTACGGAAAAATTCGAGCCGGTCGCGCAGTTCATCCTTGATGGTTTCGATGGCGCGCAGCACGGTGGCGCGCGGCGTTACATAGTGAGAACCGGGATAGACGGTGAAGCGCGGGATCTTTTGCCGTACACGGCCGGTGAGCGGGTCGAACAGCTGCAAGCTGTCGATTTCATCGTCGAACATCTCGATGCGCAAGGCCAGCTCGGCATGCTCGGCCGGAAACACGTCGATGGTATCGCCGCGCACGCGGAAGGTGCCGCGGCCGAAATCGATTTCGTTACGCGTGTACTGCATCTGGATCAGGCGCGCGATGACGTCGCGCTGGCTGACCTTGTCCTTGGCGCGCAAGGTCAGGATCATCTGGTGGTATTCGTTGGGATTACCGATACCGTAGATCGCCGATACCGTTGCCACAATGACCACATCGCGCCGTTCCATCAGCGATTTGGTGCAGGACAGGCGCATCTGTTCTATATGCTCATTGATCGAGGAATCTTTCTCGATGAACAAGTCGCGCTGCGGCACATAGGCTTCCGGCTGATAATAATCGTAGTAGCTGACGAAATACTCGACGGCATTGTGCGGGAAAAACTCGCGGAACTCGCTGTAGAGCTGCGCCGCCAGCGTCTTATTGGGAGCGAAGACGATGGCTGGCCGCCCCATGCGGGCGATCACGTTGGCCATCGTATAGGTCTTGCCGGAGCCGGTCACCCCCAGCAAGGTCTGGTAAAACAGGCCGTCTTCCACGCCCTCCACCAGTTTTTCGATGGCCACCGGCTGGTCGCCGGCCGGCTGGAACGGCTGGAACAGCTTGTACGGCGAATTCGGAAATGTGACGATTTTGGACTCGTCGACGGTGCTCTGAACCTGTGATATGTCAGCCATGGGCCTCGACCTTTGGTAAAATAGACGGTAGTAAATCCGCGCCGATCAGCGATTTGTCTCGTGACCCGGCACAGCATTCAACCCGGCCGCAAAATCTCTTTTGCAGCCAACTTTTTATGTTATCACGATGAACGCACCTCTTTCAGCCTCCCTCTTTACCGCCATCGAAATGGCGCCACGCGATCCTATCCTCGGCATCACCGAAGGTTTCAATGCGGACCAGAATCCAGGCAAGACCAACCTCGGCGTCGGCGTCTATTACGATGACAACGGCAAGGTGCCGCTGCTGGAATGCGTGCAAAAAGCGGAAGCGCTGCTGATCGAAAAGCTGGCGCCGCGCACCTACTTGCCGATCGAAGGCCTGGCGGCTTACGACAAGGCTGTGCAAGAACTGGTATTTGGGGCCGACAGCGCGGTAGTACAAGAGAAACGTGCGATCACCGTGCAAGCCATCGGCGGCACCGGCGCGCTGAAACTGGGCGCCGATTTCCTCAAGCGCTTCAGCGCCGACAACACCCAAGTCTGGATCAGCGATCCAAGCTGGGAAAACCACCGCGCGCTGTTCGAATCGGCCGGCTTCACCGTCAACAACTATCCTTACTACGACCCGGCCACCCGCGGCGTCAACTTCAGCGGCATGCTGGATGCGCTGAAAACCATGCCTAGCGGCTCGGTAGTCCTGCTGCACGCCTGCTGCCACAATCCGACCGGCGCCGACCTCAGCGACGCTGAATGGACCCAGGTCATCGAAGTCGTCACCCAGCGCGGCCTGGTGCCGTTCCTCGACATGGCCTACCAGGGCTTTGGCGACGGCATCGAAGCCGACGGCCAGGTAGTACGCCGCTTCACCGAAGCCGGCGGCCCGGTGTTCGTATCGAACTCGTTCTCGAAATCGTTCTCGCTGTATGGCGAACGCGTAGGCGCCCTGAGCATCGTCGCCGCCAGCAAGGAAGAAGCCGGCCGCGTACTGTCGCAACTCAAGCGCGTGGTGCGCACCAACTACTCCAACCCGCCGATCCACGGCGGCCAGGTAGTCGCCACCGCCCTGGCCTCGCCAGAGCTGCGCAAGCTGTGGGAAGAAGAACTGGCCGGCATGCGCGTGCGCATCCGCGAAATGCGCCACCTGCTGGTGAAAAAACTGAAGGAACAGGCCCCAGGCCACGACTTTGATTTCGTCACCAAGCAACGCGGCATGTTCTCCTACTCCGGCCTGACCAAGGCCCAGGTCGAACGCCTGCGCGACGAATTCTCGATCTACGCCGTCGACACCGGCCGCATCTGCGTGGCCGCGCTCAATACCAAAAATATTGACAATGTTGTCGCCGCAATCGCAAAAGTCCTGTAATATTCGGCTCCCGGAGAAGTTGCAACGACTGCTCCGGGATGTAGAAAAGTTTAGAAAAAGCTTTGACAACCCAGCGAATTCGAGACTATAATTCTGCTTCTTTCAATTCCCTGATAGCTCAGTTGGTAGAGCGACGGACTGTTAATCCGCAGGTCCCTGGTTCGAGTCCAGGTCGGGGAGCCAAGATTCTGAAGGGGCTACGTGCAAACGTGGCCCCTTTTCTTTTGTCCGGAAATTCTGTGCTGACCGGCCAATAAAATCCTGTTGCAACAAGCTCAGACAAAAAATGTTTTTCGGCAAATTGGCTACTTGCCGATATGTGGAATCACAGCATTTTTTGCAATGCCTTTGCGCAGCGAATGACTTGCTCTGTCAGGTCTTCGGTTACTTCATCAATGCCCTCATACTCGAAACCATTTCGCACATCGTGCGCATCCGCCAGTACGCGCCAGATCTCTACTCCTACACCCAAGGTGTGAGGCAGACATTGAAATACGACGTAGCGGTTACCCGGAGTCATATTCGGCCTCTCCGTTCTATTTGGCATAGAAGTTGAAGACGGCACCCCCGACGGAGAAAATAATTTCACATGTACATCGGGCAAGTCCGCAAATGCATTTGCAACGAGGGGTTCAACATCAGCCCAATCAAGGCCGCCACCACCCCATGAATTCGAGCCAACGATGTTCCAGTCTACTTTTTGAAGTGCATCTTTGTCATTCGAGAAATTTGTATATTCTGCGCCCGCGTTTCCGTCGCTGATTGCCCAAGGTCTTCCTAAGCCCGTGGCTCGATGAACGTCGCTAACCAAGTGTACTATGCTCGATTGACAGCCGGCTGGCCGGCCCGTGTTACCTTTATTGATGGTAGAGAGCATAGGCGATCTTGGGCAAAAATAGAACGGAACGAATTCTCCCACGGCCCGTCCATCGCAACAAGGAATCGTATATTTATCGAGTCGACGTTGTTTAATGTGTCCATAACCTATTTCGGTCACGTTTCGATTTGAAGCTCGCATTTTAGCGTCAGAAAATAGCGCGCCGTCAGCCATAATACCGGCAAGATTGCTGACATCCGTGATGTGGTAAATCTTGGTTCTCGTTGGGTCGGCTGGCATAAATGCTATTTGACTCGCTTGAAAATTGCATCGGCACTCTCTAGACTCCAAGAATTGTGCCAGTCGCATGGCCTGTTTAATTTCAGTATAACGCCGGTCATAGTACCGTGACACTTGTCACAAGTATATGCGTCGGAGAGGCGTAATTATCTGGTTCCCTAAATTCGTGAACAAAACAACAAAACATGAAAACCCACCCGTTAATTCGTCGGCAATCCTAATTTGTCGAAGAACGCCCGGTTGCGCTCTCGCGCAGCGTTGAGGAGGCGGTCGAACGAGATAACCTCAATGTAAGCCTTGAAGTTCTCGTTATAGCCGAAGTAGCCTTGTCGATCGCTGGTTACTCGTAACCCCAGCATCTTGCAGCGACGTTCAACAGATGGGGTACCTATTCAGGCGATCCAGCCAAAGATTGGAACGTCGTTCGGAATCTGCTTCGCGGCGCTGGGGATCCTCAACTGCGACAAGTCGCCACGCACCTTGACTATCTGGTCGCGTTCAATCGAGGTAAGCGAATCCGTTTGGCGCTTGCCGAAATATGGGAGATTCATGGCCGTTACATAGGCGCGCGAGAAGCGTTCAACTCTGCCTTGGCGCAAGATCAGCTCTTGGGCGGAGCCGAAGACTCGCGCGGCGTCCAAATCATGACAATCCACAAGGCGAAGGGCAAACAGTTCGATGGAGTCATCATCGTTCGCGGCGGGCGCTTTGACGAGAAACTAGGACTGATGTCCTCGTTCGTATGGCCGGATGATACGCATCCGTTTAATCGAAGCAGAAGAATTCTGCGGGTGGGCATAACGCGAGCAAAAACCCATACGATGATTCTTTATCCAATGTTCCCAACGTGCATCATCACTTCGGGCTATTCACTATGAAGTTATTAGCGTCGGATAAGCCAAGAATTGCCTAAGTGACCAAGCGGCCCTTTTAAGTGGGGAATTTTTTGACCAACTTGGCGCATCCAATGTATTTCGTGCACTGGATGCGCGAACAGTAGTTGTTGTACTACGCGACTTTGCGACCCGCGCACATTCTGCGTCCTTGACTCTTAATCCGTGGGCCGCTTGTTGACGCAAGCCCCAACAAGGCAACTCTGAAAAATCTTCCATGTGCCATTGCAAGACCTGTTCCTAGTTTTTTCTAGTTGGGAATGAAAACGAAAGAGAATATCGCGATCGGCACCGGTATCAATTACGGCTAGTATGATGGTCAAGGCAGGCTTGTTAGCATGACTTTTTTGAGAGTAATTCTTGAACGCAGCTGGATCTAATGAATATCGAACACATACTCGTCTATCTGATCATTGCTCTGGCTGCTCTTGCTAACATTGGCGTCACCCTGGTAATCATCAGGAGTGAGCTCTTCGAGCGGCGCCAAAAGGCATATCAATACTGTGTGATTTGGCTGCTTCCTTTCGTTGGCGCCGCAATAGTTTACGCATTTTCGCGAGAACCGGAAACAAAAGGAAGCGGAATATATCCGGCCGAATCAATGCTTGGGGACGATCCAATCGTCGGAATAGGCAATGCGGCAAATGACTATTTTGAGCAAGGGCATCATGGACTTAATGATGTATAAAATTCTGTATGGTTTGTTCCAGACGCACAGTCTCGCAAATCCTGATCTCCGCTTGTATAGCATTTCATGCGTGAACTTTGAAAACCGGGCTTCCAGTCTTGACTAGACCGCCTACCCTTCAAGCAGGATAGAGCCATCCTCGTCAGCCTTAGCAAATATTTTTTCGTAATTCTTAATCGTTGAGTGCGTGCTATTTATCGGATGACCATGAGTTGCGGTAACAACCAGTACTGTCGCGCCAGCCGCTTCGCCAGCAGCAATACCGACGGGCGCATCTTCAAATATCAGACAGCTGCTAACGTCCACTTCCAGTTTCCGGGCCGCCAGCAGATAGCAATCAGGGTTCGGCTTTCCGGCAGCAACATCGTCAGCCGTCACAAGCACAGCCGGAACAGGAATGCCCGCCGCTTTCATGCGCCGCAATGCCAAATCCTTGGGAGCCGAAGTCACAACAGCCCATTTGGTCGGTGGCAGAGACTTTAAAAAAACCGCCGCGCCAGGTATCTCGACAATGCCCTCGACGTCATTAATTTCGGCATTAGTGATTTTCAATGCTTCGACTTCAGGATTTATCCCGGGGAGTCCCAGTCGGGTTATGGTGTCGACGGCGCGCGAGCCGTGCATGGTCGGCAGGAAGGATGCCAGCTCGAGGCCATGGCGAACCGCCCACGCGCCCCAGATGCGTTCTGCCGCGGCTATCGAGTTGAGAATGGTGCCATCCATATCGAAAAGGAAGGCGCTGTATCGACCTTCGGGTAACGATGAACCACGACCTGCCATTTTCTCTTTCCTTCACACACAAACTAGGGGCGTCCATTATCTCCGATATCAAACGGATGCGCGTCAGGCGCCACGGCCTCTCCCTTTTACATCTCGTGCGTGTTCAGGATTTCGTCAGGACGACATGGGCCGCATTCGGCGTGGGGACATATTCCGTGACCTTATAGCCGAGCTTCGGCATGTCGATGCCGGCCAGAAGATTTTCCCCGGCACCGAGCAGGACCGGTGAGATGGCAAGGTGCAGTTCGTCGACGAGTCCTGCGCGAAGATATTGCCGGACCGTGTCGACGCCGCCGCCGAGCCGGATATCGCGGCCACCGGCAGCCTCGGTGGCGCGCTGCAGCGCGGCATGGATATCATCGGTAACGAAGTGGAACACGGTGCCGCCCTCCATCGTGATCGATGGTCGGGCATGGTGAGTCAACACAAAGACCTGGGTATGGTACGGCGGATTGTCACCCCACCATCCCTTCCATGTATCGTCGGGCCACGCGCCTCTGACGGGTCCGAACATGTTGCGCCCCATGATCCAGGCGCCGATGTTGTCGAAACCGCGCGCTGCAAAATCGTCATCCACGCCGGTCGCGCCGCCCTCATTTCCAAACATCTTTTGAAACGTTCGGGTGGAAAAAGCCCATTGGTGCAAGGCCTTGCCGCCGACGCCGAGCGGATTGTCGAGATCCTGGCCGGGGCCTGCGCCGTAACCGTCAAGGGATAGAGAGAAACTGCGCACACAGAGTTTGGACATGGCTGCCGATCCTTTCAATTAGCGCCGGCAACCCGACGCGCCCGGGTAGCGGCATTGACAACTGTAGAGAGCTTTCAAAGCAATAATATAGCACCGCCGATTGCACATATGCGGATGCAGCTTGAGATACACTGGGCTCGGGTTGAAGCATCGAGACAGCACATCAATGACAGGATTAAAAATGAATGAATCCACCGAATTCGAATATGTTGGATTCTGGCTGAGAGTCTGTGCCCACCTGATCGACACAGTCCTTGTGCTGGTCGTGATCATCCCGATATTGTTCTCCATTTACGGGAGCGAGGAACTGGTTTCCGGCGTGACGCTAAGCGGACCGATGAACATTCTGGTTTCCTACATTCTGCCGGCGGCCGTGGTCATCACGTTCTGGCAAGCGCGGCAAGCGACGCCGGGAAAGATGGCAATTGGCGCCCGCATCGTTGACGCCAGGACCGGCGACAAACCGAGCATCAAGCAGGATGCGATCCGCTACCTGGGCTACTTCGTTTCGACATTCCCCCTTTGCCTCGGGCTGATCTGGGTCGGCATCGACAAGCGCAAGCAGGGATGGCATGACAAGCTTGCCGGCACGGTAGTGGTCCGGCGTAAAAATGGTGGCGCGGAGCCAGTCAAGTTTGGCGATTGATGCAGGCCGTGTAATCGCGCATTTACGCGGGCCTGCGTCAATATCTCGCCATGTATTGAATCCCTGTCAGGCGTGGATTTTTGCGATCAGTTCTAGGCCTAAAGCATTCATCACGGCAAGTGTATTTTTTAGGGTCGGGTTGCCGTTCTCGCTGAAAGAACGATAAAGCTGCTCCTGGGACAAGCCCGTTTCCCCCGCAATTTGCGGCATACCCTTCGCACGGGCAACGACGCCAAGCGCATGCGCGATGTAAGCGGCGTCATTCGTCTCAAATGCAGCTGACATGAAAATTGCCCTTGCTTCGTCAGAGGACAAATCCTCGGCAGGATCGTAGCTCGTCAATTTCTCAGTCATTTCATTCGCTCCATTCTGCCGCAAGGCGCTTTGCCGTGTCTCCTGCTTGCGTCCCCTTATCGCCACCGCAGAGCAAGACGATGATAGTGTTGCCTCGCTAATGATAAATCACGCGTGGCGATGGCAGTACAGGCAGAAAGCTGAAATTGGCGGCGCGGGAACGGACGTCCCTGAAAGGCCATGGAACCGGATGCTGCTCAGAACCAGAAGCGGTCAGGCTGAATTGAGGAAGGAAATGGCAAATCTCCGGCCGTCTCGATCGGCGTCAATAGGTTAACTACGACGAACAAAAACAGGATTTCAGAACCCGTGGTTCCACGCGCGATTAGCTCTTTTCACGGCGGGGAATATGCGGCAACCACTCTTCCGGTAGTAACGGTACAACTGTAAAAACGTTCTCATGTCGGCACTCTTGTAATAAGAAACTGCGATTTGATCGCATTGTTCATCACTTGTAATCCCTGCTATATCGTATTCTCCACAACCCGTATGACAAAAGGATGACATTGGCTGACGCCGGCCGTCTCCTGTTGCAAGAACACGTCAATCCGCTCCAGTCATCCGCAGCGGCTGCATCTGTAAAAGCAAACGAGACAGGACCAGCCTGTCTCGTTTGATGAGCATCGCGTCGATTACTTGGGCGCGGCTTCTTTCGCATCCGCCTTGGCTTCCGTAGCGCTTGCCTTGGCCTTGGTTTTCGCTTTTACAGCCTTGTGGTGTGCCTTTGCCTTGGTTTCCTTCGCATCGGCTTTGGCGTCTGCCACTTTGGCGTCCGCCTTGGCAGCGGTTTTTGCTTCCGTTGCATCGGCCTTGACGTCAGCTTTCTTTTCCTTGGCATCGGCCTTGGCTGCCTGGGCAGCGGCGACCGGGGCCGCAGGAGCAGCTGGAGCCGCGGTCTGGGCAAAAACAGAAGTAGCAAACAAACCGGCGATCAGAGTAGCGAGTAATTTATTCATGTGTGCACCTTTAGGTTACGTTGACTTCCTCATACTTCCTGAGGTCTTAAGCTACAAACGCAAGCCGCGAGGATGCTGTTGACCAGTGTTACATACCATTACAACTCAACACATGCTTCCTGTTCATGGAACCTTCTGTTCGGTGGCGGTATAGCCGGGTCGCAACAGCACATTCATGGGATCGCTGTCGTCGATGCTGAAGCGCAAGCGACCGCCGTCGATGCGCACCCGCAGATGGCGGTACCTGGCGAGGTAACGGATTCCTACGATTGCTGCGGCAAAACCCGCGGCGGCGCCGACACCGAGCGCCCAGCGCGGGCCGAAGGTGTCCGCTACCCAACCCACCGCAGGCGCACCGATGGCGGTACCGCCCAGCGCCAAGGCCAGCAGGATCGCCATCACACGTCCGCGCATGGCGGGTTCGGTCGACAGTTGCACCATGCTGTTGGCAGTGGTGTTGAAAGTCTGTGCGGATATGCCGATAAGAATCAGCGCCAGACCAAACAGCCAGTAGCTGGGCATGAACGCCGCCAGCGCGCAGCCGAAGCCGAAGACGGCGGCTCCGGCCAGCAGGATCGCGATGCGCGGCTGCGCCCGCCGGGCCGAGAGCAGCGCGCCGGCGACCGAGCCGAAGGCCATGATCGCCGTCAGCAGCCCGTAACGGTCCGCCCCCGCATGGAAGACAGTGACCGACATGGTGGAAATGAAGATCGGGAAATTGAGCCCGAAGGTGCCTATCAGGAACAGCATGAGAAGCACAGCTTTGATATCAGGGCGGCGCCAGACATAGCGAAAACCTTCGAGCAGCCCGCCGCGGGCTGGCGCAGCCCTGCTTCTCAGGTGCAGTTCATCGACACGCAGCAGCCGCAGAGCGCCGATGACCCCGGCAAATGAAACAGCGTTGATCAGGAATACCCAGCCCGAGCCGATGCCGGCAATCAGGACACCTGCGACAGCAGGTCCGATCATGCGCGCAGCATTGAAAGACGTAGAATTTAGCGCTACTGCATTCGACAGCTCGGCTTCAGTCACCAGCTCCGAGACAAACGTCTGGCGCGTCGGCGAATCGAATGCCGTGACGCAGCCCAGCAGGAATGCAAACAGGTAGACATACCACAGCTGGACCAAGCCGCTGACGGTGAGGATGCCCAGTCCAAGGGCCAGCATTCCCATCGCCGCCTGGGTCGCAATCAGGAGTTTGCGCCGGTCCAGATGATCTGCTGCAAAACCGGTCACAGGCAGCAACAGGAGATGGGGCCCGAACTGCAGCGCCATGACGATGCCGACCGCGGTCGCATTCTTGTGGGTCAGCTGGGTCAGCACCAGCCAGTCCTGGGCGGTGCGCTGCATCCAGGTTCCGACATTGGAGACCAGCGCGCCGCCGGCCCAGATCCGGTAGTTGAAGTTATTCAGCGAACGGAAGGTGCCTTGCGTCAGCCTGTTCATGCGTCCCCGGGAGAATTGCCGCCGTTGAAGCGGCCGAACCTGCGCGCCATGATCACGCCGGCCAGAAGCATACCCGATCCCGCCGTGACAATGTGCGCCGTGGCGCGCAGATCAAAATCGCCGGTACGGCAGATCAGCAGATAGGCAATCGCCAGGTTGAAAAATCCCCACAGCACATTCACCGTGGAAGAAGACAAACCCTCGCCTGGCGGTTTGGCGAACGGGCTTTGAAACGGCCGCCCCATCAAACCGCTCACCAGGTGAGGAACGGAGTTGATGAGGAAAATGCCGCCGAAGAAATAAGAGACGCCATGCAGCGATTCCATGGTCAGGCGCTCCGCTTATCAAGGAGAGCGATGATCTCCCGAGTGCCGCCGCTTTCGCCCAGCCTCGGAAAAATCCGCGTGGTGCTGTTGATGTGAGCATCGGGATTGGTGTCGGTCATGGCGTCGACCGCGAGGGTGACGTGGAAACCGTGCTCGTATGCCTGGCGCGCAGTTGATTCGACGCCGATGCTGGTGGAAATGCCGGCGATCACGACTTGCGTCACGCCCAGTTTTTTCAGATGCGCATCAAGGTCGCTGCCGGTGAATGCGCCCCAGGTGCGCTTGGTCACGATATGGTCTTGCGGCTGCTGGTTCAGCTCGGGGACGAAATCGGCCCAGCCGGCGGGAAGGTCGCCGAGGCTGCGTCCCTGATCGGTGCGGCCAGGCGCGCCGCCTGTGACGTTGACCAGCACCACCGGCAGGTCGTGGCGGCGGAATGCGGCGGTCAGCGCGCCAGCCCGCTGCACCACCTCGCTGGCCGGATGGACGGTGGGATAAGCGACGATGCCGTTCTGCAGGTCGATGACGATGAGTGCTGTCTTTGGATCAAGCGTGGTTACTGCCATGGTGTTTTCCTTCTGGTCACGATTCGATGAGGCGTTTGAGCAGTTCGACGCCGGTTGCGAGCTGTTTTTGCTCTGCTTGCGTAAGCTTGCTGCGGATGGCCCGGAACAGCCAGTCGTCCTTTGCCGCACGCGCGGCCTTGATCTTTTCCCGGCAGTCGGCCGTGAGCGACAAGATGGTTTGCCGGCCGTCGTCCGGGTCCGGCACGCCGCTCACCAGCCCGGCTGCCTTTAGCACGGCCAGCGTCTCGCCCATCGATTGAGGACGCATGCCCTGAGCGCGAGCGATGCTGGTCACCGTCGCCGGGCCTTCGTTCTCCAGCCAGACCAGGACCTGCAGCTGGGTCAGGCTGAAATCTCCCAGGTGTGATTGTTCGCGCAAACGCTGGCGCAGCTGGCCGATCAATACACGGATCTCTCCCGCCACCGCCAGTGCGCGGGCGGCTTCGGGATCGTCTGGTCGTTCACTCATGCTCATGCCTTATAGATAGGAAGGAAAACTACAAAGGTTACCTTCATATATGGATAATAGTCCTGCTCCGGGACGAAGTCAAGAATGGGGACGGCCGCGGCAAGGACGCCGGGATTAAGCGCCGGCAGCGGAAAGGTGTTCGAGCAGTTCCCGCGCATACTGCGGCAAGGCATCGGCATCGCGCGTACAAATCGCCAGCTGCCGGGTAGCCCAGGGATCGGACAGCCGCACCGATTGAATCGCCATCGAGCGCCGGCAGCGCCGCGCCGCCGTCTCCGGCACGATGGCCAGGCCGACGCCGGACGCCACCATGTGGCAGATTGCTTCCAGGGTACGCACACGCACCCTGAATGAAAGCGGATTGCCGGCCCGCATGGCGTGCTCGTCGAGATAGTTCTGCAAGGGATTGCCGACGCTCAGCCCGACAAACTGGCGGCCGGCCGTGTGCTGGAAGGCGATGCGCTTCTGCTTTACCAGCGGATCGCCGCGCGGCGCCACCAGCACCAGGCGGTCGGTGGCGAAAGCAAAGAGCTGCAGGCTGCCGTGGTCGGCGGTGGTCGAAATGATGCCGATGTCAGCGGTGCCGAGCGACACTGCCTTGACGATGTCGGTGCTGGGCCTTTCCTTCAGGTCGACATCGATATTCGGACGCGCCGCCAGGAACGGCGCCAGCGCCTTGGGCAAGAACTCGGTCATGGCAACCGTGTTGACCCACAGCCGGACATGGGCCTTGAACCCTTTTGAATATTCGCCCAGCTCGCCGCGCATCTGCTCCATCTGCGCCAGCACCAGCCGCGCATGGTGGGCCAGGGTATCGCCTGCCGGCGTCAGTTCAACGCCACGGGCGCGGCGCTCCAGCAGAGGCAGGCCGATCAGTTCCTCCATGCCGCGCAGGCGCGCGCTGGCCGAGGGCAGCGACATGTTGGCCAGCGCCGCGCCATGGGTAATGCTGCCGGTTTCCAGAACCAGGAGGAATAGCCGCAGATCGGTCAGGTCGAAGCGCATGTACACGATGCTACCAGCCTGCGAGCCTTAGGCATAGCCTAAGGCTGGATACGGTTCTTGCGCATTGTGCCGGGGCCTCGGATCGAGAAAAATGCCATTGTCGCTTTTTGAGATGCCAGCCATGTTCCACTATGACCTGCCACGCTTGTCCGCCATTCTGCTCACCTTCTTTATCGCCGGCACGGTGAAGGGCGTGACCGGGATGGGGTTGCCGACCATTGCAATGGGGCTGCTGGGAGCCACCATGCCGCCGGTTGCAGCGGCCTCGCTCCTGATCCTGCCCTCGTTCGTCACTAACCTCTGGCAACTGCTGGCCGGCCCCGGATTCGTGGCGCTGGCCAGGCGGCTCTGGACCATGATGGCGGGCATCACCGTCGGCACCATTGCCGGCGCCTGGCTGATGACCAATGACAGCGGCGGCTGGACTGCAATAGCGCTCGGAGTGGTGCTAGTAATTTATGCGCTGTTCGGATTGGCGGCGCGCCAGCTGTCTGTTCCTGCGCAGGCAGAGCGGCCTGCATCGCCGCTGGTCGGCCTTGTGACCGGACTGATCACCGGCGGCACCGGCGTGTTCGTGATTCCGGCCGTGCCCTATATCCAGGCGTTGGGGCTGGACAAGGAGGACCTGGTGCAGGCGCTGGGACTGTCGTTCACCGTGTCAACCATCGCCCTGGCCATCGGCCTGCAGCGGCAAGGCGCTTTCCAGCTGGGCGATATCGGCACATCCAGCCTTGCGGTGCTACCTGCATTGCTGGGCATGTGGCTAGGCCAGCATGTCCGGCGGCGCGTCAGCCCGGCTGTTTTCCGGCGCTGGTTTTTCATCTGCCTGATCGTGCTCGGCCTGCAGCTGGTATTGCGTCCGATTATCTAGATTGCGCAGAAAACCATGCTCGCCGCCCTGCTTCAAACCATAGCCACGCTCGGCATACTGGCAAGTATCGCCGCGCAGCTTGTCTTTCTCCGGCATGGCCCAGGCTAACCACCGATTGCGCCCTATCCCATGCCGCGCCCGCCGTCCTTGGCAGTCGCCATTTCGAACAGGTCGAATACATCGCCGTAGAGGAAGGATTTTTTTACCGGCTGGCCGTATTCGGCAGGATTTTCGAAAGTCAGGATTTTTTGTTCGCAGTCATGTTTGGTCCTGGCAATCACGGCGTCGGTCTTGTCGCCGTCCAGATGTGCGGCCACCCAGTAAGTCAGCTTCATCTTTTCTCCCTGCTTCGATTCGGATTGATTGCGTCTTACAGTGCCATATTTTCCGGGATTTGTCTCGGGGAGTCGGAACGAAAAAGAGGAATCTCCCCGATGGGAAGATTCCTCTCCTGGATCAATCCGCTGCTTTTAAGCAGGCTGCTGAGGGTCATCGCCCTCCTTGTTTTCGGCTTCTTTGTTTTCCAGATGTTCGGTCACCGCTTCCACGCCCTTGTAACCGGCAATGGCGGCAATGCCCTCAGTCAGGATGGAGGCATTCGGATCCAGCTTCTTCACGCCTTCGACTGCCACTACCGCACCAATGACTTCTTCCAGGATACCCATGATTTGTTCCTCAAAATATTTGCACAAAAACCGACGGCTGAAAACGCGAGAGACAGGATCATCCTGTCTCTCGCGATGGACGCTGCCTTGATTACTTAGGCGCGGCTTCCTTGACGTCTGCCTTGGCGGCAGTTGGTTCTGCCTTCACCTTGCTGGTGGCTTTGAACGGTGTGTGATGCGTTTTTGCTTTCGTGCCCTTGGCTGCGGTTTCGGTGCTTGCTGCGGCCTTGGTTTCAACCTTCGGCGCTTTCACATCTGCCTTCACGTCTGCTTTGGCAGCCGGGGTAGTTGCGCTTGCGGTTACCGAAGCAGCAGGCGCTGCAGGGGCAGCTGGAGCGGCAGCCTGGGCGAAAACGGAAGTAGCAAACAAGCCAGCGATCAGAGTTGCGAGTAATTTGTTCATGTGTGCACCTTTACGTTATCTCGATTACCTCAGGAAAATCCCGAGGGCTTGAGCAGATAACGAGGGCGATGCGGGAACTGTTGACCGTCCTTACAAACGATTACAATTCGACACATAGGCTCAGGATGTCTGGCGGCGCAGCGCCAGCAGCAGCGAGCCGAATGAAATGAAGGCTGTCCCTACCACGCGGTTCATCCACTTGGCGAACTGCGGCCGCACCAGCAGATGCCTGGCGCGGGAAGCTACTACTGCATAGCTCAGGTGGGTGCTGTAAGACAAGCTCATGAAGATAGCCATGAGGACCAGGAATTGCGGCAGCAAAGCTGCCTGGGGATCGATGAACTGCGGGAACAGCGCCGTGAAAAACAAGACCGCCTTGGGGTTGGTGGCCGCTGTCAGGAAGGCTTCGCCATACAGCTTGCGCGGACGCGGAGCAATTCCGGCCTGCCCTGCTTCCGATTCATAAGCAAGTCCGTTCGAGCCGGCGAACAAATGCCGGATGCCGATATAAAACAGGTAAAGCGCGCCGCAAATCTTGACTGCCATGAACAGCATGGCGGACGACTTGAGCAGCACGCCCAGGCCAAGGATGGCCGCGGTCGACAGGCAGAACACGCCGGAAATATTGCCCAGGCCTGACCACATCACCGAACGCGGGCCATAGGTAGCGCCATTGCGCAGCGACAGCAGGATCGACGGCCCGGGGCTGAGGATGGACAGCGCCGCGAAGGCGGTATAGGTGAGGATAGTTTGCGTATGCATCGGGCGTCGGACCTTTCAAGCGATTGTTGTACCCTGGCCCCTGAGCCGGGATCTGTCTAGACACCGGCCAAGTATACGCGAATGGCGGCTACCGTGTTTCCACGGGCCAACCGTGCACCAGTGCGGCTCCTTATCGTCCCGAACGCGTGCTGACATCGACCCACACCGCCAGCATCAGGATGCTGCCCTTGACGATCATTTGCCAGTAGGTATCGACATCCAGCATCGACATGCCGTTGTCCAGGCTGGCCATCACCAGCGCGCCGATCAGCGCGCCATATACCGTGCCCGAGCCGCCACGCATGGAAGTGCCGCCGATGAAACAGGCAGCGATCGCATCCAGCTCGCCCATGTTGCCGGCCGAAGGCGAACCCGCCGCCAGGCGCGCAGTATTGACCAGGCCGGCCAGCGCGCACATTACGCCCATGATGCCGAAGATCCACAGCTTCACCGCCTGCACGTTGACGCCGGACAAACGGGTCGCCTCCATGTTGCTGCCGACCGAATAGATGCGGCGCCCGAAAACGGTCTGGGTGGTGATGTAGCTGAACAGGCCCAGCAAGGCCAGCAACAGCAGCACCGGCACAGGGATCCCGTCATAGGTGTTGAGGGTGGATACAAACGCCAGCAGCACCAGTCCGATCAGCAGCACACGCACTCCGTCGCGCCACAGCGGCGGCACCGGCAGCGCGTGCTGCATGCGGTTGCGGCGCTGGCGCCAGGTCAGCGCCAAGGCCAGGATGAACAAGCCGGCGCCGAGCACGATGCCGAGCTGCGGCGGCAGGTAACCCTGCCCCAGGTACACCAGGTCGCTGGAGACCGGGGCGATGGTCAGTCCGCCGGTGACGCCCAACAGGATCCCGCGAAACGCCAGCATGCCGCCGAGGCCGACGATGAACGAGGGAATCCGCATGTACGCCGTCAGGTAGCCGTTGAACAAACCCAGCGCCAGGCCCAGCAGCAGCACCAGGCACAGGTTCAGCGGCAGAGGCAGATGGTGGGTGACGTTGAGCACGGCGGCGACGCCGCCCAGCAAGCCGAGCATGGAGCCGACCGAGAGGTCGATTTCACCGCCGATAATCA
The DNA here is from genome assembly GCF_001584145.1 of Collimonas fungivorans. NCBI lineage: Bacteria > Pseudomonadati > Pseudomonadota > Betaproteobacteria > Burkholderiales > Oxalobacteraceae > Collimonas > Collimonas fungivorans. The sequence continues at coordinate 4,136,707 of NZ_CP013232.1, forward strand.
CCAACACCATGCCGCAAGCGAGGATGCCGGTGATCGACATCTGGCGCAGCAGGTTGGACAGGTTGCGCGGCGTGACGAAACCGCCTTCGGTTTTCCAGCTGAAGAATGCCCAGATGATGGCGATAGCTATCAGCAAGGCCATGATCTTGTATTGCCGGAACAGCTGCTTGATATTGAAATTGAGGTTGAAATTGAGGTTGATCTTGCTCATATCAGTTTCCCGTTATTTCCTGCTTCAGATGCAGCGGCGACCAGCTGCTGCGACGCCATGTATTGAGACGACTGGTCGATCGCCGCTGCCAGCACGGTTTCCTGGCTCAGGCCGCGGTTGATGAAATTGCCGCGCAGCTTGCCTTCGCCGATCACCAGCACGCGGTCGGAAACGCCCAGCACCTCCGCCAGCTCGGACGACACCATGATGATCGCCACGCCCTGCCGCGCCAGCTGCGCCATCAGCCGGTAGATCTCGGCCTTGGCGCCGACATCGACGCCGCGCGTCGGTTCGTCCAGGATCAGGACTTTGGGCCGCGCCAGCAGCATTTTTGCCAGCACCGCCTTTTGCTGGTTGCCGCCGGACAGGCTGGTGATGGGCAAGAACGGGCTGGATGTCTTGAGCTGGAGCCGGCCTATTTCAGCCTGCACGGTTTTCAGTTCGGCCTCGGCATCGATGCGGGTGTTGCGCGAAAAATTCTTGAGCACCGCCAAGGTGATGTTCTGGCCGACGCTGAGATCGGGCACGATGCCGTGCTGCTTGCGGTCTTCAGGCACCATGCACAGCCCGAGCCGGATCGCTTTTTGCGGCGTGCCGGTGTCGACTTTGACGCCTTCCAGCCAGACCTCGGCCTGGCTGCGTCCAGGATAAGCGCCGAACAGGGCAGACACCAGTTCGGTGCGGCCGGCGCCCACCAGCCCGGCGATGCCAAGGATCTCGCCGCGCCGCAAAGAAAAAGAAATATCGTCGACGCGCTTGCGCAGCGGATTGTCGACGTCATGGCAGGTGACATGGCGCGCTTCGAACATCACCTCGCCGATCTCGTGTTCCTGGTCCGGATACATGGCGCTGATTTCGCGGCCCACCATCTGCGTGATGATCTGGTCGACATTCATGTCCTGCATCGGCGTGGTGGCAATGTGTTTGCCGTCGCGGATCACGGCCACGGTGTCGCACACCGCCGCCACTTCGTCCAGCTTGTGTGAGATATACACACAAGCCACGCCCTTGGCTTTCAGGTCGCGGATAATATCCAGCAAAACCTCGATCTCGGATGCCGTCAGCGACGACGACGGTTCGTCCAGGATCAGCAGCTTCGCCTGTTTGTTGAGCGCCTTGGCAATCTCCACCAGCTGCTGATGGCCGCCGCCGTAGTTCATCACCGGCAGCGCCACATTGATGTCGGGCATTTTCAGTTCGCGCATCAGTTCGGCGGCGCGGCGGTACATGGCGGGATAGTTCATGCGGCCGCCAGGCAGGGTCAGTTCGTGTCCCATGAAAATGTTTTCTGCTACCGACAGTTCCTGCACCAGCATCAGCTCCTGATGAATGATGATGATGCCGGCGGCTTCGGTATCGCGCATCGATTGCGACTGCAAGGGTGCTCCCTGCCACAGGATTTCACCCTGCCAGCTGCCATGCGGATAAACGCCGGACAGCACTTTCATCAGGGTCGATTTGCCGGCGCCGTTTTCGCCGCACAGGCCGAGGCATTCACCAGCCTTGACCTTGATGTCGATGCCATCCAGCGCCCGCACCGCGCCGAATTCCTTGACGATGCCGCGCATTTCCAGCAAATAGTCGGACATGCCTGCTCCCGCAATGACTAAAGGGAAAAGAAAACGGCCGCACGGCGGCATGAATGCCGCCGCGGCCGTTTCAGTTCATGCCGCAGCTTACTTGCTGCTGATCTGGGCCTGGGTATAGAAACCGTCGTCCACCAGCAGCTTGACGTTGGCGCTGGTCAGCGGCGTCGGTTTCAGCAGTATGGTGTCGACTTTCTTGACGCCGTTTTCATACTGGGAGTTGTAGGCAGGCTTTTCGTTGCGCGCCAGTTGCACCGACAGTTTGGCCGCTTCGGAGGCGATCAGCTTGAGCGGTTTGTACACCGTCATCGACTGGGTACCGGCGATCACGCGCTTGACCGCGGCCAGGTCGGCGTCCTGCCCCGAGACCGGCACCTTGCCTGCCATCTTTTGCGAAGCCAGCGCCTGGATCGCGCCGCCGGCGGTGCCGTCGTTGGAGGCGACGATGGCGTCGATCTTGTTATTGTTGGCAGTCAGGGCGTTTTCCACGATGGACAAGGCTTCAGTAGCGCTCCAGTCCTTGACCCACTGCTGGCCGACGATCTTGATGTCGCCCTTGTCGATCGACGGCTTCAGCACTTTCAGCTGGCCTTCGCGCAGCATCTTGGCGTTGTTGTCGGTGGGCGAACCTCCCAACAGGTAATAATTGCCCTTGGGCTGCGCCTTGAGCACGCCTTCGGCCTGCATCTCGCCGACCTTTTCATTGTCGAAGGAGATGTAGGCGTCGATATCGGCGTTCAGGATCAGGCGGTCATACGACACCACCTTGATGCCGGCTTTCTTGGCTTCCTTGACGGTATTGGTCAGCACGGTGGCGTTGAACGGCACGATGACGATGACGTCGACGCCGCGCGAGATCAGGTTTTCGATCTGGGAGATCTGCCGCTGCTCGCTGGCGTCGGCCGACTGTACAAACACCTTGGCGCCCAGCTTGTCAGCCGCGGCAACAAAAAAATCGCGGTCCCTGGCCCAGCGCTCGACCCGCAAATCGTCGATCGAAAAACCGATCTTGGGATTCTTGGAATCGGCCATCGCGGCTGTGCTGCCCAGTGCAAATACCGCTACCGCCATCACTGCGAATAGGCTCTTCCGTTTGAATTTGTTCATTGCTGTGTCTCCTGTCATTGGTTTTGATTTAACTGCTTATAATTTAACCGTACTATTTTGTAGGGTGGGCACCTGTGCCCACGCGTTGCTGCGGTACATTCGCGTGGGCACAAATGCGTGCCCACCCTACCTGCCTACTACACTTTCAACCGTAGATGGCCCGATTGACCAGGTTCTCCAGCATTTCCTGGCGGCCGCTGACCGCCTGCGGATTGATCTGCTTGGCAAACGCATGCTCGGCGATATCGCTCAGGCTCAGTTTGCCCGCCAGCACGTCCTGCCCGAAAGCGCCATCCCATCCGGCATAGCGCTCGGCCTTGAAATTCGCCAGCAGATCGTTCTCGACCATGCCGGCAGCGCGTTCCAGCGCCAGCGCCAGCACATCCATGGCGCCGACGTGGCCGTGGAACAGGTCGACTTCGTCCAGGCTCTGGCGCCTTACCTTGGAATCGAAGTTGAAGCCGCCGGTGGTGAAGCCGCCGGCTTTCAGGATTTCGTAGGTGGCCAGCGTCATTTCCTCGACGCTGTTGGGAAACTGGTCGGTATCCCAGCCGTTCTGGGGATCGCCGCGGTTGGCGTCGACGCTGCCGAGGATGCCGAGCGCAGCGGCGGTAGCGATTTCATGATGGAAGCTGTGTCCGGCCAGGGTGGCATGGTTGGCTTCGATATTCACCTTGATTTCTTGCTCCAGGCCGTATTGCTTGAGGAAGCCGTGCACGGTGGCGCTGTCGTAGTCATACTGGTGCTTGGTCGGTTCCTGCGGTTTCGGTTCGATCAGCAATGTGCCCTTGAAGCCGATCTTGTGTTTATGTTCCACCACCAGCCGCATGAAACGGCCCAGTTGTTCGCGTTCGCGTTTGAGGTCGGTATTGAGCAAGGTTTCATAACCTTCGCGGCCGCCCCACAAGACATAGTTGGCGCCGCCCAGGCGCTGGGTGGCGTTCATGGCAGTGCAGACCTGCGCGGCAGCATAGGCGAACAGTTCAGGATTCGGATTGCTGGCGGCGCCGGAGGCGAAGCGCGGATTACTGAAACAGTTGGCGGTACCCCACAGCAGGCGCACCCCGGTCTGTTCCTGCTTGCGCTCCAGCACGTCCAGCATCTGCGCGAAGTTGTTGCGGTATTCGGCCAGGCTGTTCCCTTCCGGCGCCACGTCTGTATCGTGGAAGGTGTAATAGTCGACGCCCAGCTTGCTGAAGAATTCGAAAGCGGCGTCAGCCTTGTTATGGGCCATCGCCATGGCGTCGCCGCCTTCCTGCCAGGGACGGCGGAAGGTGCCGGCGCCGAACACATCGGAACCGGGCCAGACGAAAGTGTGCCAGTAGCAGGCCGCCATGCGCAGGTGTTCCCGCATCGGCTTGCCCAGCACCAGCTTGGCGGCGTCGTAATGGCGGAAAGCCAGCGGCGTCTGCGCCTGCTTGCCTTCGAAGCGGATTGGTGTCACGGATGGGAAATAGCTCATGCTTGCTCCTGTAAGGTGGTGATGCGGTCTTGGTGTGGGCCATACTAGAGCCGCGCCTGGCGCTCTACAATTATGAAATCCACCAAGCGCACTAGCGATTCTTTCTATTGCAGGTGCACATAACGGCATTTGGCCTGACGCTGGCGGCGCTGTTCGTTACAATCGAGAGCAACGGACCGCAACGGGTCCGCGGCAGTAGCAAATTGACACTAGACTGCGCGACGCTCCCGGGAGACTGCAGGATGACAAGAACCGTGCACCGCATCGCACTACTATTCAACGGCAACAAGATTTTCGATCGCGACATCATCGCCGGCATCGGCGAATACCTGAGCAGCACACGCGCCTCCTGGGACTTGTTCCTGGAGGAGGATTTCCGCTGCCGCCTGCAAGGCATCGAGCGCTGGCAGGGCCACGGCATCATCGCCGACTTCGACGATCCGGAAGCCAGCGCAGCCTTGTCGCGGGTCAGCCTGCCGGTGGTGGCGGTGGGCGGATCGTATGCCGATGCAGCCGACTATCCGGGCGACACGCCGTATGTCGCCACCGACAATTTCAAGCTGGTCAAGCTGGCCTACGATCACCTGATCGAAGCCGGCCTGCAGCGTTTTGCCTGTTTCAGCCTGCCGCAAGCCGATGTGAACCGCTGGGCCCAGGAACGCGAGAAGGCATTTGAAAACCTGATGCAGCGCGACGGCATGCAGGGCGAAATCTACCGCGGCCTCGGCACCAGCGCACCGTCCTGGGATACCGCGGTGGAGCAGCAGATCGCCTGGCTGCAGACGCTGCCCAAGCCGATCGGCATCATCGCCGTCACCGACGCCCGCGCGCGCCAGCTGCTGCAAGCTTGCCTGTGCGCCGGCATCGCCGTGCCGGAACAAGTAGCTCTGATCGGCATCGACAACGATCCGCTGGCGCGCATCCTGACCCGGGTACCGCTCAGTTCGGTGATCCAGGGCACGCGCGAAATGGGCCGCACCGCAGCCCACTTGCTGCACCAGATGCTGCATGGCGGCCGCCTGGCCGGCACCCGCATCCTGGTGCCGCCAGCCGGCATCAACGTACTGGCGTCGAGCCGCCACGAAGCGCCCAGCCATCCGCATGTGATGCAAGCCATGCACTTCATCCGCCAGTACGCCTGCCAGGGCATCAAGACCGAGCAGGTGGCCGATTATGTCGGCGTCTCGCGTTCATCGCTGGAATGGTATTTCCGCCGTGAGCTGGGGCGCAGCGTGCATGACGAGATACTGCGCTTCAAACTGGACGTGGCGAAGGACATGCTGCGCCACAAAGACCAGCGCAGCATTGCCGACATTGCCGTCAGCTGCGGCTTCACTTCGGTGCAGTACATGCATGCAGTGTTCAAGCGCGAGCTCAGCTGCACTCCGCGCGAGTTTCAGGATCGTCAAGATCGCCTGCCCCAGGCCGAGGCCGGTCCGCTGTCGCTTAATTAACCGAATCAACAGGCCAGACCACGATGACACAAACTTCCATTTCCAGCACGCCGGGCGAATACGGCGTCACCTTGTACACGCTGCGCAATGCGCACGACATGCGGGTCCTGGTCAGCGACCGCGGCGCCACCCTGGTCTCCTGGTGGACCCCTGACCGCTACGGCCGGGTGGCCGATATCCTGCTCGGTTATCCGGATGAAGACGGCTACCAGGCCAACCCATCGTATTTCGGCAGCCTGGTCGGGCGCTGGGGCAACCGTATCGCCAAGGGCCGTTTCACGGTGGACGGCGCCGAATACCTGGTCGACCGCAACAACGGCGACAATCACCTGCACGGCGGCGACACCGGTTTCCACCTGGCGCAATGGCGCGCCGAGCCGGGTCCGGACGGCTTGCGGCTGACGCTGGAATCGCCGGACGGCGACGGCGGTTATCCCGGCCATGTGCTGGCGTCGGTCCTCTACAGCCTCGACGACAACGGCCGCCTGAGCATCGACTACAGCGCCACCAGCGATGCGCCGACACCGATCAACCTGACTTCACACGGCTACTTCAACCTGAACGGCGGCAGCAGCGACATCTACGATCACATCCTGGCGATCGCCGCCGACCAGTACCTGCAGATCGACGGCCAGCTGATCCCGACCGGCGCCGCCGATGTCGCCGGCAGCGCCCTCGACTTCCGCCAGCCGGCGCCGATCGGCCCGCGCCTGGCTTGGCCCGACACCCAGCTCAAGCTGGCCGGCGGCTTCGACCATTGCTACTGCCTGCGCCCGCAGGACGGCGCGGCTGTGCCGGGCCAAAGCCGCAGCGCACAACCATTAAGGGAAGTGGCGACCGTCTATGATCCCGGTTCCGGCCGCCAGCTGTCGGTGGCCACCACCGAGAATGGCTTGCAGTTCTACAGCGGGAATTTCCTGGAAGGTATACAAGGCCGCGGCGCCAAGCCTTATGCGATACACGACGGCTTCTGCCTGGAGGCGCAAGCCTATCCCGACCAGATCAACGGCGCCGACGCCGAAGCCGTGATCCTGCGGCCCGGGCAGGTATATCGCCAGACCACGACTTACCAAATATCGGTGCGCTGACAAGCAGCGGCGGAAAAGCGTAGAATAAAGCCCGCCCACAGCTGGCCTCCAGCTGTGGGTACTTGTATGGCGCAGATATATTGGGAAGAGAGATAGATGACAAAACAAAACGGAGCGGAACCGCTTATCAGCGAGATCGAGTATTACATGACGATTGTCGAGTTCGACATGTTATGGAACCGCAATACCACCGCGCAAGAACAGCTGCGCATGGAACACATGATCCGGCTGATCGATGCATTTGAAGCAGCACACACATTCCTGATGCCGCAAATGCAAGTCCAAACAGGACTGGGACTGGAAAGCAGGAATAAAGAAGGGCCTACAACAATGTAGGCCCTTTTCTTTTGTAGCTCGCTCTCCCATACACCTGCAGTCTTTCCCTCACTGCCGCTTCCATCGGGCAAGCTCTCAGTCTTCCCCCGCCGCATATTTCATGACAGCAGCAAGGGTGGTTTCCTGATCAGGTAGCCGCCATCGCCGGATCGCTCACGCCGTGCGCGCCGGTTTCCATGCGGCCGGCAAAACGCCGGCTGAAACCGCCGACAGGCACTGTCGCAGTCAGGTCATACCAGTTGCCCTGGCTGCCGATCGGCCAATGCTGGTCGAGCTGCATGCGGGCCGGCACATGGAACGTCCAGGGACCTGCCTTGCGGTAAGCATTAGCCGTGACAGTCACGATGCAAGATCTTTCCCCACGGTTCGCCATCGTCAGGCAGATCCGCTTCGTGAAAATATCGTAGCTGATTTTCACTTCGGGTTCGGCTGCGTCATCCACTATAAGCGCAGCCAGATTACCCTGGAACGCGCGGTGGAAACCGTTCGGTCCCAGCACCCACAAATCGTAGGCGCCGCGATCGGCTTCCAAGTCCCAGCTGTCTTGCCACTCGCGGCCGGCTTCCAGCGCGTAACGGCGCGGCACCCGGTCCAGGTGCAGGCGATCGTAGACATGGAATACCGCGGCGGCGCGGCCGGTATTGCGGAAAGTCAGGTTGATCTTGCTGTGCCTGGTGTCGACGCGGGCGCTGGCATGCAGCTCGTAAGGCAGTGCGCGCGAAGGCCGGACGCCGGCTGCCTGCATCGGAAACACCTGGGTGCCTTCAGCCGGCAAGGCAACCTGCTGCAATTTTTCCTGCTGGGCGCGCACCGCATCGGCCTCTGCCCGGCTGCGCTTCGGCAATGTCGGCAAGACTTCGTGGTTCGGATTGACGAAGTTGAAAGCCGACAGCAGATCGCCGCAGACTGCGCGCCGGAATGGCGTGATGTTTTCTTCCTTGACATGGAAGCGGGCTTCAAGGAAACGCAACACCGAGGTGTGGTCGAACACCTGCGAATTGACCCAGCCGCCGCGGCTCCATGGCGAGATCACATACATCGGAACGCGCGGGCCGGGGCCATAAGGACGATTTTCGTATGTGGCCGATGCCGCCTTGGAGAAATATTCGCCGTCGGTGGAAATCGAGGAGTGGCCGGCCAGCTCGCCGCCTTCGTAGCCCGGCGCGCATGGCGGCGGCACGTGGTCGAAGAACCCGTCGTTCTCGTCGAAATTGACCAGCAATACCGTCTTGCTCCACACCGCCGGGTTGGCGGTCAGAGCATTCAGCACTTCCTGGATGTACCAGGCGCCCTGCACTGGGCTGGATGGGCCCGGATGTTCGCTGTAGTCCGCAGGCGCGACGATCCAGGACACCTGCGGCAGCGTGCCGGCGCCGATATCTTCGCGCAAGGCCGCCAGGAAACCGCCGTCCGGCATGGTATTGGCTACTCCCTTGAGCAGCGGGTCTACACTCTCGTCGCTGGGCTGGTAAACGGGGTAAGGAGAACCGTCAACGGCATTGCCACGCTTTTCATTGGCCTTGCGATAGGCAACAAAACCGGCCAGCGGGTTGTCGGTGAAATTGTCCGGCATGTTCTCATAGACCTTCCACGACACACCTTCTTTTTGCAGGCGCTCCGGGTAGGTTTTCCAGCTGTAGCTGGCGGCGCTGTCGGACGCTTCCAGGTGATCCTGGCTGTTGTCGATAACCGGGCCGCCGTTCTTGCCCTTGGGATCGATGTTGCCGGTCCAGTGGAATACCCGGTTAGGATTGGTGCCGCCGTGGAACGAGCAGTGGTAGGCGTCGCACACCGTGAAGGCATTGGCCAGCGCGAACTGGAAATCCAGCTCGGCCGAGGTGTAATAACCCATCGACTGGGTCTGTTTATAGGTCGGCCAGTTAGCCATGCGCCCCAGGTCCCAGGCATCTTGCGCGTTATCGTAGAAATGGCTGGTGCCGTTGACGCGCTGGGCGTTGCCGATTTTGCTATCCAAGTGATACGGCAGGATCACGCGCGACTGCTTGGTGGTCTTGTCGGTGTAGGTCTGCTGCATCACGTTGCGCTTGCCGGCCAGCGGGATCGGGAAACGGTCGCCAAAACCGCGCACGCCGTTGAGCGTGCCGAAGTAATGGTCGAAAGAGCGGTTCTCCTGCATCAGGATCACCACGTGCTCGACGTCGCGGATGGTGCCGGTCTTGTTGTTGGCGGGGATCGCCAGCGCCTTGCGGATCGCTTCCGGGAAGGCGGCATTGGCGGTAGCCGAATAAGCTGTGGCGGCGAGCGCAGTGCCGGCGGTGCGCAAGAAATGGCGTCGGTCTTTCTTGGTCATGATGGTCCTGTTCTTTCCTTATCGGGGTATGCTTGGATTGGGAAGGGAATGTGCAGCGGAGAGACGGTGCAAGGCCGGATTGCCGGAAAACAGGGCTGGTGACGCCATCGACAGTTGTTTGATTCCGGCCATGTAGTTACCGCCACGCATCTTTGAATGTATCGAAGTATTGCGGCGAAATATTTCAGGCGTATGAAGGTTTGATGACCGTTCTGTAACGAACTGAGGTGGCAGGATTCCGGATTGTTTATGGCCCGCGTTGCTTAGTTCCCGCACTTTCGGTAAGCTGTTCTGCACTGCAACGCGGGGGGTCGGCTTTGAGCATCGCCCTCGCGGATAACGGAACGTCTAGCTACGCCATGAAAATCTCATTGATCTCAGACCTGCACCTGTCCGTGCACCCGATGCCGGCTCCGGAAACCGATGCCGACGTAGTGGTGCTGGCCGGCGACATCTGGCGGCCGGCGGAAGCCATGCAGTGGGCCAGGCAGTTTTCGGTGCCGACGATTTTTGTGGCCGGCAACCATGAGTTTTACGGAAACGACCTGGTCAGCACCATGCGCGATCTCAGGAACGCAGCGCTCGGCAGCCAGGTCCACATCCTGCAGAAACAGGCGCTGCTGCTGGGCGGCGTGCGTTTTCTTGGCTGCACCTTATGGACAGATTTCCGCTTCTTCAGCAGCCCCGAACAACGTGAAGCGGGACTGAAGCAGGCAACCGAACTGGTCAGGGATTTTTCGCGGATACGCGTGTCGCCAGATTTTCCCGATACGTTTACACCGGCCGTATCGCAGATGCTGTTCGACGACACGGTAAGCTGGCTGGAGCAGCAGTTCGCGCAGCCGCATGACGGCCCTACCGTGGTCATCAGCCATCACGCCCCTGACCAGCGCAGCGTCAATGAGCGCTTTGCCGGATCGGCGCTGAATGCCTGCTTCGCGTCCGATCTGGAACAGCGCATCCTGGCATGGCAGCCCGCATTCTGGCTGCATGGCCATATGCATGACAGTTCGGATTACCGGATCGGCGCGACCCGGGTGTTATGCAATCCTCGCGGTTATGCCCGGGGCGGCAATGCGGAAAATGCCAGCTTCGATCCCTGCCTGACATTTTCCGTTTGAACCCGGCTGGACCGCCGGGTTATCGACTTACTTAGCGACTTATTTAGCGACTTCAATCACCACCTTGCCAAAGTGGCCGGCCTGCTCCAGGTAGGTATAAGCTTCGCGCGCCTGCTGGAACGGAAACACCTTGTCCACCACCGGCTGTATCGCCGCCACTTCCACGAACCGGTTGAGATCCTCCAGCATCTCGCGGCTGCCGACAAAAATGCCTGACAAACGTTTGGCGCCGCCGATCAGGGCGAACGGATCCAGCTCGCCGCCGAAACCGCTGACGCCGCCGATGATAGCAATCGTGCCGCCCATCCTGGTGCTGCGGATGGAGCGCGCCAGCGTGCCTTGGCCGCCGACTTCCAGCACCAGGTCGACCCCCGTGCCGCCGTTGAGGCGCAGCACTTCATCTTGCCATTCAGGCGTATTGCGGTAATTGATGGTGGCGCTGGCGCCCAGGGCGCGTGCACGCTCCAGCTTGGCGTCGCTGGACGAGGTGATGATGGTGCGCAAGCCGGCCGCCTTGGCCAGTTGCAGCGCCCAGATCGACACGCCGCCGGTGCCCAGCAGCAGCACGCTGTCGCCGGCCCTGAGACCGCCTTCGACGAACAAGGCGTTCCAGGCGGTGACGCCGGCGCACGGCAAGGTCGCGGCCTGGATATAGTCCAGGTGCGGCGGAATCGCCACCCAGGATTCTTCGCCCAGCACCACTTCTTCGGCCAGCACGCCGTCGGTGACGGCGCCAAGCGCGCGGGCGCTGTTGCGCGGAGTCGGCGCGCCGCTGATCCAGTCCGGGAAGAACGATCCGGCGACCCGGTCGCCGACGCGGAAGCGGCTCACCGCGGCCCCTACTTCGATCACTTCGCCGGCGCCGTCCGAGCCTGGGATCACAGGCTTGTCGCCAGTGCTGAGATAAGAGCCGTCGGCGATCATCAAGTCGCGGTAATTGAGCGATACCGCACGCATGCGGACGCGTACCTGATGTGCTGCCAGCGGCGCGCTGTCACGCTGGGTCCGCTCCAGTCCTGCAATCTTTTGCCCTGCCTGAATTTGATAAGCCTGCATGGAAATCTCCTGTTCGTTTCACACACCATCTGTGCCTGGCCGCCGCAATGTCAGCGACGGGATTGGCTGTTATGATATAGGTTCTTATTTTTCTTCAGTGGCGGCATTTTTTACTTAGTATGTAGCCCAAATGGATACAATAAAATGAGTGATCGCTTGCATGGCATCAGTGCTTTTGTCGAGGCGGTGGAAGCCGGCAGCTTTGCACTGGCCGCGGAACGCATGCGGCTGACGCGCTCGGCGGTGGGCAAAAGCATCGCGCGGCTGGAGCAGCGCCTGGGCGTACGCCTGTTTCAACGGACCACGCGCAGCCAGAGCCTGACCGAAGACGGCCAGGCGTATTACGAACGTTGCGTGCGCGCGCTGGCGGAGCTGGATGCCGGCGCCTCGGCGCTGGACAGCGGCAAAAGCGAAGCTATCGGGCGTTTGCGCGTCAGCGTGCCGGTGCTGTTCGGCCGCCATTGTGTGGCGCCGGTGCTGCTGGCCCTGGCGCGGCGCCACCCGCGGCTGGCGATCGAAATCTCGTTCAGCGACCGGGTGGAAGATCTGGTGGAAGAAAAATACGATCTGGCGATACGCGTCGGCAGCCTGCCCGACAGCTCCACCCTGGTCGCGCGCCGCCTCGCCACGCAAGACATGTCGATCTGCGCCGCGCCCTCTTACCTGGCTGCGCACGGCAAGCCTGCCAACGTGGCTGAGATGAGCCGGCATGTGGGTATTGCCTACGGCCGCGCCGGCCGCCTGGAGCCTTGGCGCGTGCGCGACAGCACCGGCCAGGTGCACAAGCCGCAAGTGGATATCCGCCTGGTATTCGACGACCTGCAAGCCATCGCCGATGCCGCGGTGGCCGGCGCCGGGCTGGCCTGGCTGCCTTGCTGGCTGATGTCGAAACATGCTGCCGCCGGTGAACTGGTGCTGGTGATCGACAGCGAAAGCGTGCTGCCTACCGAGATCTATGTAGTGTGGCCGCAGTCGCGTTATCTGCCGACCAAGACACGGGTGGCGATTGACGCCCTGGTGGCGGAAATTCCGCCGATGATGGGGCACATGCAGCGCCCCAAAACAACGGCAAACGACAAAGCTGCTAGTGCCCCAGCACGCCAAACTGCCAGGCAAAAAACACCAGCAATCCAGCCATGATGGTGAGCAGCTGCCGCCGCGTCGTGGCGCACACCAGGACCGTGGCGATGGCGGCAACCAGCTGCGGATTGCGCCAGCTCAGCTCAAGGCCTTGATCGTGCGGCGCCAGCACCATCGGCACGATGATCGCCGTCAGCACGGTGACCGGCACAAAGGCCAGCGCTTCTTTCAGCCAGATCGGAAAGGCGGCGCGCTCGCCAAGCATGAAGATCGCAGCCTTGATGAATACCGTGATCAACGCCATGCCGATGATCATCCACGTGTAGTACATCATGTTTTGCTCCCTGCCGCGCGGCGCAGCGCCTGCCAGTGCGACAGCGCCAGGCCGACGCCGACGCCGGCCAGGATCGCCGCCAGCAGCCCCAGCTTATAAGGCAGGTCGCGCAAGAACCAGGCGAAGGCGCCGGCGGCCACTGCGGCAGCCAGCTGCGGCAGACGAAACAGTTGCGGCACCACGATCGCGATGAATGTCGCCACCATCGCAAAATCCAGTCCGAGGGTCTGCAATTGCGGAAAGGCTGTGCCGAACAGCAAACCGAGCAAGGTCCACAACTGCCAGTTGCCGTACATCGACAAGCCCGATCCGAGGAAATACCAATGCCCTTGCGGGGTATGCGCGTGCTTCAGGTAGTAGGCGTTCATCACGGCGAAGGTTTCGTCGGTCAGCAGGAAACCTAGCAGGAAGCGCCAGCGCGCCGGCAAATGGCTGACGTGCGGCAGCAGGGTCGCCGCATACAGCATGTGGCGCAGGTTGACGATGAAGGTAGCCATCCAGATCACCAGCAAACCGACCTGCCCCGCCGCCAGGCCGACCGCGATGAACTGGCTGGAGCCGGCGAACACGCCGAGCGACATCAGCTGGCCTTGCCAAGGAACGAGCGGGCCGGCGGCAACCAGCGCGCCGAAAATCACGCCGAACGGCGCCGCACCGACCATCATCGGGATGGTATCGCGGGCGCCGGCGGCAAAACTGGACAGGGAAGTGGGATGCGGCATAAGCTATTCCTTTGTGATGCCGGAATAGTAATGGCAAACGTCAATTTTCACCACCGGGAGTTTGTTTGAAAACGATAGGCCTTATCGGCGGCATGAGCTGGGAATCGACCGTGCCCTACTACCGCCAGATCAACCAGGCGGTCAAGCAGCAGCTGGGCGGGCTGCATTCCGCAAAAATCATTCTCTACAGCGTTGATTTCCACGAGATAGAACGTCTGCAGCATGCCGGCGACTGGGACGCCGCCGGCGCCAGGATGGCCGATGCGGCACAGGCGCTGGAACGGGCCGGCGCCGACTTCCTGGTGTTGTGCACCAACACCATGCACAAGGTCGCAGCCGCGATCGAAGCTGCTACCGCCATTCCCTTGTTCCACATCGCGGATCCCACCGCCGAAGAAATCAAGAAGGCAGGTTTGTCGAAGATAGGCCTGCTCGGCACCCGCTTCACCATGGAGCAGGCGTTCTACAAAGACCGCCTGCAGCAACGCCACGGGCTGCAGATATTGACGCCCGGGCCGGAGGAACGCGAGCTGGTCCATCGCATCATCTACGACGAGCTTTGCCTGGGCCAGGTGAATGAGGCATCACGCGCGGAATACCGCGGGGTGATTGCAAGCCTGGTGGCGCAAGGAGCGCAGGCGATCATCCTTGGCTGCACCGAGATCTCGCTGCTGATCGGCGCCGCGGATTCGGCGGTGCCGTTGTTCGACACCACCAGCATCCACGCGCGCAAGGCCGCGGACTGGGCGCTCGCCGCAACATGATGTCTGCGGCGCCAGCAACCGCTGCTGAAGGCGGACCGATTTTTATTTAGGTATGGGATCGGTCGCCATGGCCTTGTCGCGGGCCTCGGTCGCTTCCTGTTTCTGTTCTTTCATCTCCGATTTCGCTTCTGCTTTTTCTACTTTCATGTTTGCCTTCGCAGTTTTTTTCTTGGCCTTGTATTCTGCCTTGGCATCGCTGTCGGCTTGCCGTTTTTGCACCAGCGGATCGGTCGAAGTTGCGCGTGTATCGGCGCTGACGGCCGGCGCCGGAGCAGCGTCTTCGGCAGGCGCCGTGGTTTGGGCCTGGGCCAGGTTGATGCAGAGCAGCGCCGAAGCAGCCAGCATGATGGTATGAATGTTTTTCATGACAAGTCCTTTATAAAGATGATCCTGGAGTCCGGTGCGAACAATTGGCGCCGAGGCAAACACGCCGTGCCGACAGACCGCAAGATCGATTTATCGTACCGACACGCAATCAAGGTTAATGGCAAATCCGGATCAGTTTTGTGCGCTAGGCAACTTAGCGCATCAACCCTAAAAAACTGCGCTATCCCTTTCTGCATGCGGCTTTGCGGCCGATCTGCAACCCCGCGGCGGATATGGCCGGGCACTAAAACTACAGATTCAAACTTTACATTCGCGGAATTTTGCACAAAGATATAAGCGTCAGCAGTTCATTTTTCATTTTTTGATGGTGGCGGTTTTGACATGCTGGCCCCATCCGATGGAGAGAATATGTTACTTAAACACGCACTTATCGTTACAGCAATTGCCATGATCGCGGTCAGCGGGTGTAAAAAAACGGATGACCCTAATGCTCCTGCAACAGCCACCCCTCCGGCAACACAGCAAGCAATGCCCCCAGTGGCTCCGCCAGCCCCCGCCCCGTCGGCTCCTGACGCTACGCCGGCCACACCAGCTGCATCGGGCGCCAGTTCTGGCACCTAGCAGACCGCGGTTGGCGCCACAGGGCGTCAACCGCATTTTTTCAAGGCTGGATGACTATCCGACTTGCCTTTGCGGACTTGCCTTTGTGTCAGTGCATTCCTACAGCAGAAGAAGACAAGCGCTGATTTCGCAATTCCCGCCCCGGTGCAATGATCAATACACAGCAGTACAAACCACATCCTCAAAGGAGATGGCGATGGCTTACGTATTGAACAATTGCGACACCCTGAAAAAGGGCGCGAAAAATAACGCAGCGGTACTGTCGGTCCTGCGCGGGGAGAGCATGGGCGAACTGATCCAGCCCGGCACGCAAAACCTCACCTCGCTCCGCATTGCCGGCCTGTATGGCCACAATCCTCTGCAAAACCACATACTCGATGCCCTGCCGCCTGAAGATTTCAGGCGCTTGCTGCCGCACCTGGAATTTGTCGCGATGCCGTTCGGCATGACGGTATGCGAAGCGGACAGCCAGATACGTCACATCTATTTCCTCACCAGCAGCATCATTTCCCTGCTGCATGACATGAAAGACGGCAGCTCGGCCGAAACCGCCGTGATCGGCAACGAAGGCGCGCTGGGCGTGACCCTGTTCATGGGTGGCGGCAAGAGCCTGAACCGGGCGACCGTGAAAAGCGCGGGTTACGGATTCCGTCTGAAGGCCAGCATCCTGGCGGAAGAATTCGCCCGCGGCGGCGCCTTGCAGCAGTTGTTGCTGCGCTATACCCAGACCCTGCTTGCGCAAATGTCGCAAACCGCCGTGTGCAACCGCCATCACAGCGTGCCGCAGCAGCTGTGCCGCAGCCTGCTGCTGACGCTGGACCGCCTGCCTGGCAACGAAATCAGCGTCACGCAAAGCTCGATAGCCGCGATGCTGGGCGTGCGGCGCGAATCCATCGCTGAAGCGGCCGGCAAACTGCAAGAAGACGGCTTGATCCAGTATGCGCGCGGACACTTGACGGTGCTGGACCGGAGCGGCCTGGAAGCGCGGGCTTGCGAATGCTACCTGGGATTGAAGCACGACTATCACGACACGCTCAGCGAGAAAAAAGTCTCATAGGGCGTCTTCGGCATGCACCTGCGTCCTTTTCTCCAGGCATGACCGCCAAGGGCGCTGCCACGCTTGTACGTCCGCGCCGTTGAGGTACACTTGGCTGGCGTCACGACGAAAAGAGAGGCATCAACATACTCTTGTCCGATAGGAAATCGATATTCCACTGCCAATGAAAAGATTGTGAAAAGAACATTCCACCATTCTTTGCCGGCCTTCATCACGATCATCTTCGCCCTCTGCGCCGTCATCCTGATCGGCAACGCCATCAGTCTCTATAACAATCTGCTGTCCTTACGCAACACCAATAGCTGGATAGAACATTCCTGGGACGTAAAAGACCGCCTGAAAAACGTCAACGTGCTGATCATGGATGCTGAAAGCAGCCTGCGCGGCTATTATTTATCCGGCAATAAGATCTACCTGGGCCCCTGGCAGACAGCCCAGGAGAAAATCGAACCGGAATTCAAGGCGATGGCTGAACTGCTGAAGGACAACCCGGTTCAAAGCAAAAGCCTGGCCGAGCTGAAAACGCTGTTCGACAAAAAAATGCAGCTGATGAAGGAAGGCCTTGCCGCATTCAACGACGGCGGACTGGAACAGATAGTGATGCTGGCAAAAACCGCGGAAGGCCGCAGCACCATGGACGAGATCCGCTTGCAGGTGATCATCATGGAACGCGAAGAGAATGCCCTGCTGGCTGCCCGCAGCGGCAGTTTCTACCAGCGCTACCAGATTGCCATGGCGGTGGGCATGGCGATCAATATCATCGCCCTGCTGGTGCTAATCTTGTTTTACCAGCTGATCGCCCGCAGTTTTTTCAAAAGGCTGGCGGCAGAACGGGAACTGAAAGCCAGCAACGAACATCTTGAGGCGCGTGTCCTGGAGCGCACGGAGCAGCTATCGATATTGTCGCGGCATCTGATCAATGTGTCGGAACAGGAGAAGGCCAAGCTGGCGCGCGAGTTGCATGATGAACTGGGTTCCAACCTGACCGTGCTTGCCATGGATATTTCGATGGTGACCGAAAAGCTGCGGCAAATCCAGCCGGAACTGGCTGAGCGCCTGCAGCGCGCGAGCGCCACGATCAAGACCACCATCGGCCTGAAACGCCGCATCATAGAAAATTTGCGGCCCAGCATTCTGGACACCATGGGACTGGCGGCTTCCTTGATGGAACAAGCCAGCGAATTTGAAAAATTCAGCAACTTGCGGGTTAATACCGATATCACCGAGGATTTTGACAAAATCGATCCGTCCATGGCGATTGCCTTGTTCCGCATTGCCCAGGAAGCCCTGACCAATGTCGCAAAATATGCGCAGGCGACGCAGGTCTGGATTTCGCTGCAGGCGGCAGACCAGGGCCTGCGCCTGCGGATTGCCGATGACGGCATCGGCATTGCCGCGGAAGCGTTGAAAAAATCGAAAGCGCATGGCGTGATCGGCATGCGTGAACGGATGCTGCTGCTGGGTGGCAACCTGACGGTGGCCCCTGCCGCAAACGGCAGGGGCACCGTGGTCGATGCCCATCTCCCGCTCAACCGGCCGGCGACGCAAGCCGACGCCCCGGCCGCCGGATAAGAACGGGAAAAACCCTACATGGGCTTTTGCCCGTTGATAATCCGCAGAAGCACCATGATGATGGCGACCACCAGCAAAATATGGATGAAGCCGCCGATTGTATAAGACGTGACCAGGCCAATCAGCCACAAGATGACAAGTACTACAGCGATGGTATATAGCATGGCTGCCCCCGTTATTGTCCCACCAGGATTACCTTGTCCGCCACGGTCGGCAGACAAGGGCAACGGCCTGCTGCGAGGACAGTGCTGCCTGTACCTCGTTGCGCAGGAGTCCGTGAACAAATCGTAATACCGGAAGAGCAGGACAGATATCGGAGCAATGCTGATATCTGTGTAGGAAAAAATGAAGCAACTTGCCGGGTTGCCACAGCGGCCGGCTGTCTGTGCCACCGGCCGCTGTGATGTGGATGCCGTCAGTCGGCTGACGGTTCAGGTGGATTGCCAGCCACCGGAGCCGGCGCCAGGTGCATGTCCAGCACCTTGGTCAGAAAACCCCAGCGGTCAGCGACTTCCTCAATCTGCTTCGAGGTCGGCTTGCCGGCGCCATGGCCGGCCTTGGTGTCGATGCGTATCAGCACCGGCGCCGCGCCCGCCTGGTCGGCCTGCTCGGTGGCGGCAAACTTGAAGCTGTGCGCCGGCACCACCCGGTCATCGTGATCGGCGGTGGTCACCAGCGTGGCCGGATAACAGGTGCCCGGCTTCAGGTTGTGCAGCGGCGAGTAGGCATACAAGGCCTTGAACTCGTCAGCGTTATCGGAAGAACCGTAGTCCGAAGTCCAGCCCCAGCCGATGGTGAATTTATGGAAGCGCAGCATGTCCATCACGCCGACTGCCGGGATCGCCGCGGCAAACAGATCCGGCCGTTGCACCATGGTGGCGCCGACCAGCAGGCCGCCGTTGCTGCCGCCGCCGATCGCCAGCTTCTGCGGCGAGGTATATTTATTGGCGATCAGCCACTGCGCCGCGCCGATGAAATCGTCGAACACGTTTTGCTTCTGCAGCTTGGTGCCGGCTTCATGCCAGGCCTTGCCGTACTCGCCGCCGCCACGCAGGTTAGGCAAGGCGTACACGCCGCCCATTTCCATCCATGCCAGGTTGGGCACCGAGAACGCCGGCGTCAGCGAAATGTTGAAACCGCCGTAACCGTACAGGTAAGTCGGGTTGCTGCCATCCAGCTTCAAGCCTTTTTTGGAGACGATAAACATCGGCACACGGGTGCCATCCTTGCTGCTGTAGAAAACCTGGCGCGTTTCGAAAGCACCCGGATCAAAATCGACCTTCGGCTGCCGGTACAAGCTGCTCTTGCCGCTGGTCACGTCATACCGGTAAATGGCGGCAGGCGTGGTAAAGCTGGTAAACGAATAGAAGGTTTCCTTGTCGTGGCGCTTGCCGCCGAAACCGCTGGCAGAACCTATCCCAGGCAGGTCGACCTCGCGCACCGGCTTGCCGTCCAGCGTGAATACCTTGACCTGGCTGCGCGCATCTTTCAGGTAATCCAGCAGCAGGCGCTGGCCGACCACGTTCGCGCCTTGCAAGGTTTGCTCAGCCTCGGGCACGATCACCTGCCATTTTCCGGCTTCGGGATGGCGCGTGTCGATTGCGATAATCCGGCCCTTGGGTGCATCTTTGTTGGAATTGAACAGGAACACCGGGCCATCGTTGTCGATGAAATCGTAAGAAGCATCAAAATCGTCGAGCAGCGGCAGCATTTTTGCATCTTTCTTGCGCAGGTCCTTGTAGTACACGCGATTCTTTTGTTCGGTGCCTTGCGAAATGCTGACGATCAGGTACTTGCCGTCGTCGGTGACGTGGCCGGCGAAACCCCATTCCTTCTGGTCCGGCCTGTCGTAGACCAGGACATCGTTATCCTGGGAAGTGCCGAGCTTATGGAAATACAGTTTTTGGAAATAATTGACGTCGGCCAGCTTGGTGGCTTCTTTCGGTGCGTCGTAACGGCTATAGAAAAAACCGGAGCTGTCGTGGGCCCAGGATGCGCCCGAAAATTTTACCCACTGCAAATGGTCGGCAGTGTCCTTGCCGCTTTCGATATCGCGCACTTTCCACTCGTTCCAGTCGGAACCCGAAGCGGCCGTGCCATAGGCCAGGTATTTACCGTTCGGACTGACCGCAATCCCTGCCAGCGCCACCGTGCCGTCGGTCGCCAGCTTGTTCGGATCGAGCAGCAAACGCGGCTCATCATCGAGTTGCTTGACGGTGTATAGCACCGCCTGGTTTTGCAGGCCGTCGTTACGGTTGAAAAAATAGCGCCCGCCTTCCTTGAAGGGCACGCTGAAGCGCTCGAAATTCCACAGCTTGGTAAGCCGCTCGCGAATCGCTGTGCGCGCCGGGATTTTTTCGAGGAAGCCCTGCGTCAGTGCATTTTGCGCCTCTATCCACGCCTTGGTATCGTCGCTGTTGCCGTTTTCCAGCCAGCGGTAAGGGTCGGCTACCTTGATGCCGTGATAATCGTCTACCTGGTCGGTTTTTTTGCTGACCGGATAAGTCAGGGTCTGGCCGCCCGCAGGGCATTGCTGGGCGATGCCGTTGCCGCTGGCGAGGACGACAGATAGAGCTAGTGAGTATTTTAGGTGCATGTTTTGTCCGTTGTGATTTGGATGAAATCAGATGAGCAAAGCTGGTGAGATGCGCCGCTGGCTGGTGGCTGCGGCGCAAGCCGCATACATTAGCATCGATTGCAGGCGATGCCTATCGGTGATAGTTGCCTTTCCGAAAGCAAATATGCTATCGTGCATTTCTAAAATGTAACGCCATGTAGCACGCAGCCATCTGCGCGAGCGTGCCACGATTCGGGGTTACGAATTCCAATTTCCAGAGACAAAGAAACCAGCCATGAAAACACTATTTGCTTGCGCATTTATCCTGCCCGTTCTGTCTGCATGCGCAATCGACGCCGCCGACCAGAGCGTCGCCGACAACCAGGAAAACGTCTACACCACCGGCAGCAACCTGCCATCCAGACAAACCAAGAAGTCCAATATACAGACGCTTTCGCCCGAGCAAGCCAAGGACATGATTCCACCGGTAGCGCCTAGAGGTCCCAAGGGCTAAAAGCGCCAGCCTGAGTCCCCGATGGAGGAAGCCTGTCATGGCTTTCTCCATAAAAAAACAGAGTCGCTGCGATCACTCGCAAACGACTCTGTTTTTCATCGCCCGATCCTGTTCCGGATCAATTGAGCGGATGGTTCACTTGCACGATCCACAGCCGCGCCAGGTCGGCTGTGCCGTCAGTGCCTTGCACCGACTTGAACGCCTGGATCGCCTTGTCTTTCTGCCCGGCCAGCTGGTAAGCAATGCCCAGGTGCAGCTTGGCGTCCTCAGGACGCTTGAGGCCCCCCTTCTTCAGGCCGTTCTCCATCAGCCCCAGGCCTTTGTCAAACTGGCCGGCGGTGACCAGCGCATAACCAAGGTTGAGCTGGCCGGTGCCTTCCTTGCTGGCGTTGACAGAAGCTTCAGTTTGCGCCAGTGTCCTCTGATCGTCGGCCATTCCTTTGCTGGCCTGGTCGCGCAGGCGCTTTTGCTTGGCGGCGTCAGGGCCGCTGCCCAGCACGCCTGACTGAAAACCCTGGTCCAGCGTTTTCTTGGCTTCCGCCGGGAATCCCCCCAGCAACGCCAGTTGCGCTACATCGGTAAATTCGGCGCTGGTCTGCAACTGCGCTGTCGCGGCTTTCAAGCGATACAGGTCGAGCGTCAGATGGTCGGAGAAGCCCGGCTTGGACTGAATGCGGCTGAGTATATCGAGCCAGTATTCCTTCTTCGGATAATAGGTGTTGAGTTTTTCCAGCGAACTCAGGTATGCCTGTTTGTCGTTGCTCTTGAGTGCGCAACTGACCAGCAATTTCAAGTTTATCTCGCTCGGCGTGCGACCGGCGCTTTCATCCGCGGCGATATCTTTCTGCAGCTCGGTGGTAGCGCGCGGAATGTCATTGCTCAGATAGTAAGACTGGATCAGCAGGGTGCGGGTTTGCGGATCATTGCCGTTTTCCTTGAGCGAACGCGATAGCCACTCGATGGCTTTAGGATATTTTTCCGCATCGTAGTACAAGCTGCCCAGCGCCTGCACGATCTTGGCCTGCTCCGCCGGCGCCAGGCGTCCCGACGCGATCACGGCTTCAAACGATTTGCCTGCCAGGTCTGTATCCCCGGCGCGCGCCGCGGCGGCGCCGCGCAGGCGATCGATGGCATAGACTTCATATGGCGTCTTGTCGGCGACCGCATCGGTTTCGGCGATCTTGGCCAGTGCTTCCTTGAATTTTTCTTCCTTGAGCAGTGCCTGCGCTGCCTGCAGCGGTGTGCCGATTTCGGGACGCACGGTCTCTGCCTTGGCGCTGTCATCCGCGGCATAAGCCTGCGGAACCACGCCAGCCATGGGTAGCGCGGCGGTCAGGCCGACTGCCGCCAACAGCACGAAAATTGGTGCAAACCGTAGTTTTGGTAATTTGGACATAGCGATTCTTTCAATCGAAAAAACGAAAATAGGCAGGGATATGACCCTGCCTATTTTCTGGTGCAAAAAACAAATGCTATTGATTACTCCATGAACTGCTCATTGCCGACGATGCCGATCTTGGTGACGCCCAGCCGCTGCGCCGACGCCATCACGGCAGCCACCGACTTGTACTCCACCAGCTTGTTCGGCCGCAGGTGCACTTCATCGATATTGCCGCCGGCAACCACCGTTTTCAGGCGATCTTCCAGTTCCGCGCGGTTCGCCATCGGCGTACCGTTCCACATCACTGTGCCGGTCGGATCGATATCCACCGTGTCGACCACCGGCAAAGCCAGTGGCGGCGGCGGATTACCGGTCGGCATGTTCAGCTTGATCGCATGATTCTGGATCGGAATCGTGATGATCAGCATGATGATCAGCACCAGCATGACGTCGATCAGCGGCGTCATGTTCATTTCCATCATCGGTTCCGGATCGTTGGCGTTGCCGCCGGAAGAACCTACATTCATACCCATTCAAATACTCCTAATGTTTCGAACGTCCTGCCTAATCAGTTGGGGACAGAGTAATTCGTCGCCCTCCGGCGCCTCTTAAACTCTGTCCCGCAAATGGTATGGCTTAATTCCGCGCAGGCGGTTCGGTAATAAAACCGATCTTGGCGATACCCGCCCGTTGCGCCGTCAGGATCACCTTGCCAATATATTCGTACTTGGTTTGCTGATCGCCGCGGATATGCAGTTCCGGTTGCGGCACGATGACCGCCACTTCCTTCAGCTTGGCCAGCAAGGTCGTGGTGTTCGGCACCAGTTGCTCGTTCCAGAACATGTCGCCTTGCTTATTGACCGCCAGGTTGATGTTCTCCGGCTTGGTTTTATAAGGTTCGTCGAATTCGTTCGGCAGCTTCACTGGAATCGTATGCGTCACCACCGGAATCGTGATCAGGAAGATGATCAGCAAGACCAACATGACGTCGACCAGCGGCGTCGTGTTGATCGTGCCGATCACTTCGTCTTCATCCCCATCGGGAGAGCCGAGTGACATCGCCATGATCAGCCAACCTTTTTATTGATATGGGCGACCTGGACCGCCGAGCTCGAGGACATCACGCCGCTCAGCAGGACCGAGTGCAGGTCGGCGCTGAACGAACGGATTTCTTCCATGGCGCTCTTGTTGCGGCGAACCAGCCAGTTGTAACCCAGAACCGCAGGCACAGCCACTGCCAGACCGATCGCGGTCATGATCAGCGCTTCACCGACCGGACCGGCAACCTTGTCGATCGAGGCCTGGCCGGCGATACCGATCGCTGTCAGCGCATGGTAAATACCCCAGACGGTACCGAACAGACCGACGAACGGTGCGGTCGAACCGACTGTTGCCAAAAATGCCAGGCCGTCTTGCAGGCGGCTTTGGACTTTTTCCACCGAACGCTGGATCGACATGGTGACCCAGGTGTTCAGGTCGATCTGTTCCAGCAAGGCGCCGTCATGGTGCTGGGTCGAGTTCACGCCGTTTTGGGCGATGAAACGGTAAGCGCTGTTTGGCTTGAGGCCGGAGACGCCTGCCTCAACGCTAGCGGCTTTCCAGAATGTCTTTTGTGCATTTTTTGCCTGGCCCATCAGTTTCACCTGCTCGATCAGCTTGGTGATGATGATGTACCAGCTACCCATCGACATCAGCACCAGGATGATCAGGGTGCCGCGGGCGACGAAGTCGCCGCCTTTCCACAGGGCGTCCAGGCCGTATGGATTATCAACGGTTTCCTTGGCTGCCGGCTGTGGCGGCGGGGTTGGGGTATCTGCCAGCGATGCTGCTGCAGTGTCGGCCGCTTTCGGCGCATCCGCGGCTGCTGGAGCTGGAGCCGATGCTGCGGCTGGTGTTTGGGCGATTGCTGCCAGTGGCGCTGAGATCGTCGCGGCGGAGATCATCAGGGCGGTGACAAGGGCGGATAAGCGGTTACGAGTGATAGACATACTAATACTCCAAATTTTATAAATTAGATTGCTAGGATAACGGACAAGGTAGTGGTTCTACACTTTGATTATTCCAGCTTCCAGACATACTGCATTGTTGTCGTAGACTGCACAGGTTTGCCGTCAGCCATGGCAGGGGTGAAATGGCACAGGCTCCACGCTTTTACAGTGGCTCTGTCCAGATCCTTGAATCCGCTGCCTTTTTGAACTGTGGAATCGACCACGTTGCCGTCGGCTCCGATCGTCAGTTTGACAGTGACAGTACCCTCTTCTTCATTACGCAGCGAAGTCCGTGGATACTCCGGCTTTTCGCAGTTCCCAGCAATTTTTGCACTGGTATGCGAAGGCCCTGCCTCACCGGTGGTCGATGGCTGCGCTACCGAAGTAGGCAAGTCATTGGTCGGTGGTTTGACGTTTGTTACAGCTGCAATCACGTTATCTTGTGGCGGCGGCGTTACTTTTACCTCTGGTGGAGGTACGAAAGGCGGTGGTGGCGCAACCGATTTTGGCGGCGGCGGAACTACCTGTTTCGGTGGTGGTGGCGGCGGCGGCGGCTTGATCTCCTCGATGATCTTGGTTTCGACCGGTTGCTGGATGACCTCAACAACCTTACGGGCTAGCCCTGTCATCAATGCATAAACTAGAGCCACATGCAAAAGAACAACCACGCTGATGCCAACTATATTCTTGGAAGGGTTTCTCCCATCCTGCGTGAAATCCATGCCTCTTTCCTCCGATACTACATTATTCAATTGCTAAAACCACATGCAATCTGATGAGTGAACTACTAGTCAATCTACGGTTACGCAAAAATTGTACCAATCAGTCAGCGCCTGCTTTGCAAAATGATTCAGCACCGGGATAAACAATCATTCATTCTTTCATTGTTAATCCAACAAAAGAACATCTGGTCATTCTCCCCTAATTAGTGCGCATCTGTAAATACTACATCAATGCCTTATAAAACAGCAGAAAGATCGCTCTCAGCTTACCGATTCGGAAAAGCCAAAACCACCTGGAAAACTTCCCAGGTGGTTTGCTTGCGAAAAGAACTTAAGCCAATCGGTTCCTGCGATTAAAAGAACTGATAGTTGGCGCGGACGAAGAACGAACGGCCAATGGCGTCGCCATAACGGGAATCGTAACCATACTGGAAGTTGTCGGTCACGTTGGAACCCGGTGGGTCTGTATTGAGCAGGTTCTTGATGCCGGCAGTCAAGGTCAGGTTCTTGATGCCGCTATAGCTGCCCGACAGGTTATAACGTGTGTAAGAGCCGACATGATGGTCTTTGTAGGCATCTACGACGTTAGGACCGTTCTGATCCTGGTAACCGGTTGTATAGACCTGTTGCACTGCTGCACTCCATGGGCCTTGGCTCCAGTTGAGTGTAGCAGTATGGCGCCAGCGGAAAATCACGCCGCCGGCAGTACCTACACCGCCGCCGTAGACAGCCAGGTTGTTCAGGTATTGGCCGCCGATTTCGGATTGATAGTCGTACTGGGTGATGTAAGTGCCATCCAGCGACAGGCCGAAGTTACCCCATGCGGTCTTAGGCATGCGCCATGCAAAGCCAAGGTCGAAACCTTGTGTATGGACATTGCCCAAGTTGACGTTGGTGTTGAGGATATAGTTCAGCGAACCGTCCGGATTACGCACGTAGTCACCTGCGTACTTGACTGGGTCGTTGAAAATATCGGCTTCGGAAATCGTCGAGATCTGGTTCTTGATCTTGATGTTGAAGTAGTCGACCGAAGCAGTCACCGAAGGAATCGGCTCGATCACCATGCCCAGCGTGAAGGAATTCGATTTTTCCGGTTGCAGGTTCTTGTTGCCGCCTTGCAGCTTGAAGAATTGCTGGCCGCAATCGCGCGCTTCGACACCGCCCGCTGCAACAGTACCGCCTGGGCACAAGACTGGATCGTCGTATGCGCTGTTGGTGAATGTCTTCGAATTCGGATCATTCAGCTCATACAGGCTAGGAGCGCGGAAACCTGTGCTGTACGAAGTACGGAACATGATCTCTTTGGCAGGCTGGAAGCGGAAGCCAACCTTAGGGTTAAGCGTACCGCCGACGTCGCTGTACCTGTCGTAGCGTGCAGCTACCTGTGCTTCCAGGCTCTTCAGGATAGGGATGCTCAACTCGGTGAACAGCGCTTTCACGTTACGTGTGCCGGAAGACGACTGGGCATCTTGCGAACCAGTGCTGGAGTCCAGGTCGGCCAGTGCGTGGTCGACGTTGAAGTTTGCCTTTTCCTTGCGGAATTCGCCGCCGATCGCAAAACCTACCGCACCAGCTGGCAATTGGAACAGCTCGCGGCTAGCAGTGAAGTCGATCGATGTGGTTTGCGTACGCGCATCTTCATACGTACCGTACAGCTGGGCGCTGTTCATGAACGCGGTACCGGCTGCAGTTTGCGGGCCGAACGGATTCAAGGTGCCGTTCAGCAAGCCAACCTTGATCATGTCATTGTTCAAGTAGCCGCCAGCCAGGTTGTCTTCCGCCTTGCTAACCGAATAGGAAACGCCTGTCTTGTAGTCCCAGCCGAACTTCGTGCCTTCCAGGCTCAACAGCAAGCGGTCGGTGCTGTTCTTCGACTCGGTTACACGTTGACCGGCCGCTTCCGAGCGCCAGTTGAGCGACAACGGGCCGCCGCTGGCAGTCGCGTTGGCAGGCGTGATGCCATTGCCAGGGTAGAACGGGCTGCTGTTGGTGATGTAATAGTCGCTGCTGGTGCCGCTGACATCGCCGGCAAACACGTCGCCTGCGACATAGGTCTTGATCTTGCTTTGCGAGTGCAGGTATTCAATCGATGCGGTATTGTCCGCATCCAGCTTGAACGTACCCTTGCCCAGCAACGCGATTTCTTCGGTTTTCGGAATGATGCCGATATTTGCCTGGCTGTTGGTGCGGCAAATGCTACCCTTGTTGAACGCATATGGCGACACGGAACTGCAGTTGCCTGCATATGGATTGCCGCCGTTGCCGGAATTGATATCAGTGAAGTTGGCTGGGTAGGAATTGCCGCTGCTGGCGTTCAAGCCGACATTCGGATTCTGGCCGCCCAGTTTAGAGAAATCGCGATCGCTGGCTTTCACGCCGTTCTGGGTGTGGTAATCGATCACGCCAAAGAAGTTGTAGCGATCCTTGTCCAGGTCGCCGATACCGCCCGACAGGTTGAAACGCTTCTCGGCGCCGCCTGCTTGCTGCGGCAGGATGCCTTCAGCGCTCAGGTTCAGGCCGGTATAGGAACGTTTGGTGATGAAGTTGATCACGCCGCCGATGGCGTCGGTACCATAGATCGCGGAAGCACCGTCGCGCAGCACTTCAACGCGGTCCAGCGCGGCAATCGGGATCACGTTCAGGTCGACTGCAGAGCCGTCGAACGCGCTGTTGGCCAGACGGCGGCCGTTCAACAGCACCAGCGTCTTGTTGGAGCCCAGACCGCGCAAGTCAGCGGCTGCGCCAACGGTCTTGCCTGCGCCGACGTTGGATGAGGCATTGAATTGCGTCTGGTTGCCCGAAATATTGGACAGTACTTCAGCCGCTGTTGTCGATCCCATTTTGGTGAAATCGTCGGCCTTGATCACGGTGATCGGCGATACGCCTTCAGCCGCGAGCCGTTTAATCGATGAGCCAGTAATTTCGACCCGTTGCATTTGTTGTGGAGCATCGTCCGTCTTCGTCTCCTGCGCCTGCACTGAGTGGGCCAACAGACCTAGCCCCACAGCAACGCCGCCTGAAAACATCAGTCGCAGCGAACGTGGCAATCCCCGTTCCTTCATCATAACCAAACTCCCTATGGGTAAAAGTTAGAGTTGAAATTTAAGTTTTGTAGTAAATCTAAACACGATTTGTTAATCGCCTTCTGAGCGATGCGTCAAAAATCTTTTCACAACAACGACCAAAAAGCAGATTTTCTTTCGCGTGCAAAACCAGTACTGGCAGTTATTTTTCTGGACCCAATTTGTGATTGTTTGCCAGAAATATTTCCACCGACACCTACAAGCAAAAAACATGCCACATGATGTAATGCAGCTAAAATAGTGTATCCTAAAAAAAATAAAAGCTGCATTTAATTTGGTAACGCCGGCGATACTGTTGCTTATATACGCCAAATAACAAATACGCATATGGGTATAAGTAAAAATGCATAGGTCGATTTAACGGCGCAAACAAGCCATTTCTCATTAGAATACGGAACGATTAAATGCCCGTAGGGCAAGAAAAAAGAATTTGAACCATGTGGAACTTTAAGCAATTCGACCGATCGTGCATTGCACCAATATTGCTCGTTTTTGGTATCGCAGGTGCAGCATTTCCAGTGCAAGCAGGCAATAATCCGGCAGATCCGTCCAAAGTGGTGCGTGTCGCATTGCAAGCCGCGGACGATGGCTTTGATCTGGTACGCACCTACAACGCCTACTCCAACTGGGTATCCGAAGCCATTTTCGAGCGTTTGCTGACCTACGACTACCTGGCGCGGCCAGCCAAGCTGGTGCCTGGAACCGCAGAGGCCATGCCGGAGGTAAGCGACGGTGGCAAGACTTATGTTTTCCACGTCAAAAAAGGCATTTACTTCGCCCCCGACCCTGCCTTCAAAGGCGTGCGGCGCGAACTGACGGCAGAGGACTATGCCTATACCTTCAAGCGCTTCCTAGACCCCAAGAATCGCTCGCCATCCGCCAACGTCTTGCAGGGCAAGATCGTCGGCATGGACGAGCTGATCGCCAAGGCTGCCAAAACCGGCCGCTTTGACTACGATGCGCCGATAGCCGGCCTGCAGACGCCCGACCGCTATACCTTGCAGATCAAGCTCAACGCGCCTGACTACAACTTCCTGTACGTCATGGGGTTCAACGGCTTTGGCGCCCAGGCGCGCGAAGCCGTCGACGCCTACGGCGACCGGACGCCGGCGCACCCGGTTGGCACCGGCCCTTACATGCTGCAGGAATACGTCCCGCGCAGCAAAATCGTGCTGGTCGCCAATCCCGAATACCGCGGTTACACCTGGGATTTCAAATCGTCCGGCTCGGCCTGGGACGATCAGCTGGTGCATGACATGAAGGGCAAGAAAATGCCGCAGGTCGGCCGTGTCGAAATCAATATCATCGAAGAAGAGCAGTCGCGCTGGCTGGCTTTCCAGGACAAACAGATCGATTTCGACTACCTGCCCCAGGCTGCGGCGCCGACTGTCCTCGACGGGAAAAAGCTCAAGCAATCTTTCGTCGATCAAGGCATTACCTTGGACACCGTGACCGAACCAGGCGTCGTCTACATCTTCATGAACTTCAGAGACCCTCTGATCGGCGGCGACAGCCTCGAGAAAAATGCCCTGAGACGCGCAATTGCCATGGTGTACAACGTCAAGGATGAAATCAGCCAGGCCCGTCTCGGCTTGGCGGTCAAAGCGGAAATGGCTATTCCCGAAGGCGTGATCGGCCACGATCCGAACTACCGCAACAGCATTTCCTACGATCCGGCGCTGGCAAACAAATTGCTTGATCGCTTTGGTTACAAGCGCGGCGCCGACGGTTACCGCACCCTGCCCGACGGCAAGCCGCTGACTTTGAAAATCACGACTGAGTCGAGCGCAATCAATACTGTTTTTTCGGAGATATGGAAGCGCGGACTAGATAAAATCGGCATTCGCGTGGATTTTCCGGTGAGTAATTTTGCCGACAACCTGAAGGCCGCCACCGAATGCAAGCTGATGATGTGGAATGGCTCGTGGAATGCGGACTACCCGGAAGGCGACAATTTCATGCAGCTGCTGTACGGCCCGAATGTGGGACAAGGCAACAACGGCTGCTACAGCTCGCCGGCCTATGACGCCCTGTATGTCAAAGCCCGGGCGACACCTCCCGGACCGGAGCGCAACCAGCTGTATATCGACATGAGCCGCCAGATGGAAGCCGATACCGCCTGGGTGCTGACAACCTCACGTTTGCGCAACTGGATGATACGGCCGTGGATCAAGGGCTTCAAGCGCCACCCTATCCTGCAGGCAGACTGGGAATACCTGGATGTTGAAAAACACTAGAAAAGCTGCAATTTTTGCAATAGTATCGATTTGCTTATCTATCTTGATCATCTATCTTTTTACGCCGGATTCTGTACTATGCCGCCTTGACCTCGAACGCGCGCAGACCGTCAGGCATAAAAACCAATGAAAACGAAGGAGACCATGAAATGAATGAATTCCAGCCTAGCGCCATAGGCTACGCAGTCCGGCTTTAACGGATTTTTAGTGGGAAACAGAAACTATTGATCGCCTATCTGCTTACCGGCAGAGAACTGCGATGTCATCGGAGATGACGCTGTTTTGTGATCAGGATAAGCCATCTTGATCGCGGACAGAAAATAACCACTTGCTCAAAAGGCATAAAAAAATGATCCGTAAAATGTCGAAATTCGTCCAGCTCAAACATCTGTTCATAGCGCCCATGCTGGCGCTCGCTGCCGTCGCCGGCAGCGCCGAAGCCAACCCGGCCGATCCAACAAAAGTGATAAGAACCGCATTCGAAGCCGCAGACGATGGCTTCGACATGGCGCGCACCCAGAATTTCTATTCCGGCTGGGTCAGCGAAGTCATCTTTGAACCCTTGGTCACCTATGATTACCTTGCGCGCCCGGCCAAGCTGGTGCCCAAGACAGTGGAAGCGATGCCGGAAATCAGCGAGGATGGCAAGACCTACACCTTCCACATCAAGAAGGGCATTTATTTCGCTCCCGACCCGGCTTTCAAAGGAGTACGGCGGGAATTGACCGCCGAAGACTACATTTACACGTTCAAGCGCGTGCTTGACCCGAAAAACCGCTCACCGTCCGCCAATTTCCTGGCAGGCAAGATTGCCGGCCTTGACGAATTGGCCGCACAAGCGCAGAAAACCGGCCATTTCAACTATGAAGCGCCGCTAGCCGGCTTGCAGGCGCCGGACCGCTACACCCTCAAGGTCGTGCTCAACGCCAAGGACTACAACTTCCTGAACGTGGTCGCTTACAGCGCCTTTGGCGCCGTGGCGCATGAGGTGGTCGATGCCTATGGCCAGCAAACCGGCCAACACCCGGTGGGGACCGGCGCCTACATGCTGGAGCAGTATGTCCCGCGCAGCAAAATCGTCCTCGTCGCCAACCCTGAGTTCCGCGGATATACCTGGGACTTCAAGCCCTCTGCCGACGCCATCGACAAACAGGTCATCAAGGACATGCAAGGCAAGAAAATGCCGCAGATCGGCAGGGTCGAGGTCAGCATCATCGAAGAAAACCAGTCGCGCTGGCTGGCGTTCCAGGGCAAGCAGATCGATTTCGACAAGATGCCCGATACCGCAGCGCTCAGCGTGCTGGACGGCGACAAACTCAAGCCCGCCTATGCCGAACAAGGCATTCAGCTGCAACGCGTAGTCGATACCGGGATTACTTACACTGTCCTGAACATGAAAGACCCCGTCATAGGCGGCTACAGCAACGAAAAGATTGCATTGCGGCGCGCCATAGCGATGGCATACAACAACAAGGAAGAAGCCTCTTTGTTGCGCAACGGCCAGGCCATGAAACTGGAAATGATCATTGCGCCAGGCGTCGGCGGCTATGATCCGTCGTACCGCACCAGCATCGATTACGATCCCGCGCTGGCCAATAAACTGCTCGATCATTTCGGCTACAAGCGCGGCGCCGATGGCTACCGCACCATGCCCGACGGCTCCCCGCTGCTGCTCAAGTACACCTCCAACCAGGGTGGAATCGGCCAGGAAATGTCCGAGCTCTGGAAACGCGGTCTGGACCTGATCGGCATCAAGACCAAATTCATCGTCAGCAATTTTGCCGATAACCTGAAAGCAGCGACCTCATGCGAACTGATGATGTGGGGCGCGGCCTGGATGGCCGACTATCCGGAAGCAGAGAATTTCCTGCAATTGCTGTATGGGCCGAACTCCGGCCACGGCAACCACGGCTGCTACCAGTCCCCCACTTTCGACTCTCTCTACGCCAAGGCCATGGCCCTGCCGCTCGGCGCCGAACGCAACCAGATCTATCTGCAGATGAACCGGCAGTTCGAGGCCGACACGGCCTGGGTCCTGAACACCACCCGTATCCGCAGCTGGCTGGTGCGGCCGTGGGTCAAGGGTTTCAAGAAGCATCCTATCCTGCACACAGAGTGGCCGTACATCGATGTCGAAAAACACTAATCCATCACTTATTCGGTAACAGACAATCCAGCTGCGGCAAACATCGCCCGCCGCAGCTCCAGTTTATTTAGCTAGAGACATTTAGAAGGAGACACATGGTATGAACTCGCTTTGGTTACGCGGGATATTGGTTGCGTGTTTAGCGTGCGCCCTGCCGATGCATGCATCGGCAGCGGCGGCGCCAACCTCGCCAGCTGATCCCGACAAGGTATTGCGCTTCGTCTTCGTGGCGCCGGAAACCGGCTTCGATCCGGCCGTGACGCGCGACTTGTATTCGCAACTGGTGAACCAGTCGGTATTTGAAACACTGTTCGCCTACGAATACCTGGCCCGTCCGGCCAAGCTGATGCCTTCGGCAGCGGCAGCCCTGCCGGAAGTCAGCGCCGACGGCATGACTTATACGATCCACCTGAAAAAAGGCATCTACTTTGCCGATGATCCGGTGTTCAACGGCAAGAAGCGCGAACTGACCATGGCCGATTTCGTCTATTCGTGGAAACGCCTGTTCGATCCGCAGCTGGCTTCACCGCAAACCTGGCTGCTGGAAGGCAAAGTAGTCGGCCTCGACGAAGTTGCCGCAACCGCCAAGAAAACCGGCCATTTCGACTACGACACCAATGTTCCCGGTTTCGAGCTGCTGGATCGCTATACCCTGCGCATCCACCTGAAACAACCCGATTTCAACCTCGGCATGATCCTGGCGCACCAGCCGACCAGCGCCGTGGCGCGTGAAGTAATCGAAAAGTACCGCGATGCCCAAGGCACCGTGATGGGGCATCCGGTCGGCACCGGTCCTTACATCCTGAGCCAATGGATACGCGGCTCACGCATGGTATTGACCGCCAGCCCGGACTACCGTGGTTACACCTGGGATTTCCAGCCAAGCACTGACCCTGGCGATGCCGCCATCGTGGCCCAGATGAAAGGCAAGCGCATGCCGCAGATCGGCCGCGTTGAAATCAGCGTGATGGTGGAAGACCAGTCGCGCCTGCTGGCGTTCGAAGGCGACGAAGTCGACATCACCGAATTGCAAGGCCCGCTGGCGCCGCAAGTCATGGCCGGCGGCAAGCTGAAACCGGAATTCGTCAAACGCGGCGTACAGCTGTCACGTATCGTCGACCCTGAAATCAGCTACTTCTACTGGAACATGAAAGACCCGGTACTGGGCGGCCTGAGCAAGGAAAAGATCGCACTCCGACGCGCCATCGCCATGGCGCACAACGTGCGCGAAGAAATCAAGGTGGTCTGGAACGACGAAGCAATCCCGCTGGAATACCCGATCCCGCCAGGCGTGGTCGGTCACGACCCTAGTTACAAGAGCAGCATCCAATACGAACCGGCCGTCGCCAATGCCCTGCTCGACAAGTTCGGCTACAAGATCGGCAGCGATGGCTACCGCACCCTGCCGGACGGCAAACCGCTGACGGTACGCTATTCCGCCCGCGCCGACTCGAACGGCCAGCAGCAGTCCGAAATGTGGAAAAAGACCTATGACACCATCCACATCCGCATGGTCGGCGACCTGAAAACCTTCCCTGACTTGCTCAAGGCAGAAAAAGAGTGCCAGCTGCAAACCCGCACTGCGCCATGGATCGCCGACTATCCTGACGGCGACAATTTCATGCAGCTGTTCTATGGACCGAATATCGGCCAGAACAACAATGGCTGCACCAAGATTCCTGAATTCGACGTACTCTATGCTGCCTCGCAAAAGCTGCCGGACGGTCCCGAACGCGATCTGCTGTACCACAAGATGGCGCGCATCCTGGAAGTCTATTCACCATCGCGCATCGGTTATGCGCGCTACCGCAACATGATTGCGCAGCCACGGGTGATCGGCTACAAGAAGCATCCGGTGATGCCTACCGAATGGATGTACTACGACATCGACAAAACAAAATAAAACCAGCGGACGGCGGCACGCCGCCCGCCCTTTTCCCTATAACTTCACTCAATCCATATTTGAGGAAATGCATGAAACCATCATCATTTTTCTTGCCGGTCGTGACGACCTCAGTTGCAACGTTATTCACGTTGATGCTGAACCAGGCAGCCGCCCAAGACGCGCAACGCCCGTTGATCCCGTTGCTGAAAGCGGACGACATCCCCACCCTGTGCGACAGCACGCTGACTACCTTGCGCAAGCGCGTGTCGGCGCTGGAAAAACTGCCGCCGGCGCACGCCAAGGACAGCAAGAAAGTACTCACCGAATGGAACGACCTGCAGATCGCCTTCGAAGACTTGCAAGGCCCGGTCGACATCCTCAACAATGTCTCGCCAGACGCCAAGGTCCGCAGCACTACCGAAGCCTGCCTGATCGACCTCAACAAGCTGTCGACCGAACTGTTCCAGAACGAAAAGCTGTACGCGCGCTTCAAAGCCATCCAGCCGAGCGATGCAGTCGAGAAAAAGCTGCGCCAGGATATCCTCTACAGCTTCGACGATACCGGCGTCTCGCTGGCGCCGGAAAAGCGGGCGCGCATGAAGGCCATCCTCGACAAACTGAACGAGCTGAGCCAGGAATTCGCCCGCAACATCCGCGACAACAACCAGAAACTGACATTCACCCCGGCTGAAGTCCAAGGCATGTCGGAAGCCTACCTGGCGCGCGCCAAGCGCGACGACAAAGGCAACTACCTGCTAGGTTTCGACTACCCGGATTACAAACCCTTCATGGAATCGGCCGACAACGGCGATGCGCGCCGCCGCTACCAGATTGCCTTCGCCAATCACGGCACGCCGAAGAACCTGCCGATCCTGAAAGAGGCGATGGACCTGCGCCATGAAATGGCGACCCTGTTCGACCTGCCTAGCTACGCCGATTTAGTGACGCGCCGGCGCATGGTCAAGAATCCGCAGACCGTGGACAAATTCCTGACAGAAGTGCAGACCGCTGTCACCCAGCTGGAAATCAAGGAAATCGAAGAACTGCGCGTGTTCAAATCCGAAACGCTGAAGACGCCGCTGGCCGAGACCAGGCTGGAACGCTGGGATTCCGAATACTGGCAGCAGAAAATCAAGCAGTCGCGCTACAAGGTGGACCAGGAAGCCTTGCGCAAATATTTCCCGACCGATGCCGCCGTGCCCTGGATCCTGAGCGTTTCCAGCACCTTGTACGGTGTCGAATTCAAACGCGTGGAGGTGCCGGTATGGCATCCTGACGTGCAGTACTACGATGTCATCGACAGCAGCAGCAAAAAACGTATTGCAGGCATCTACCTCGACCTGTTCCCGCGCGAAGGCAAATACGGCCACGCGGCAGCCTGGGCTACGCGCGGCGTCAGCACCCTGGCCCACCGCACGCCGGTATCTACCCTGGTCACCAACTTCGACCGCAACGGCCTCAACAGCGACGAGCTGGAAACCCTGGTGCACGAATTCGGCCATGTCCTGCACGGCGTGCTGTCGAACACCAAGTACGTCACCCAGGCCGGCACCAACGTCGAGCTGGATTTTGTCGAAGCGCCATCGCAGATGTACGAAGAATGGGCGCGCCGCAAGGAATCGCTGACGCTGCTGGCGGGCTTCTGCAAGAGCCCTTGCCCGACCATCGACGACGCCCTGCTGCAACGCCTGACCGCAGCCCACAACTACGGCCGCGGCATACGCTACGCCCGCCAGCTGCTGTACGCGGGCTATGACATGGCCATCCATAACGACAAGGCTGACCAGGAACAGCCGCTCGCCGTCTGGCAAAAGATGGAAGGCGCAACACCGCTCGGTTATGTGCCGGGCACCGAATTCCCAGGCCAGTTCGGCCACCTGATGGGCGGCTATGCAGCCGGCTACTATGGCTACATGTGGTCGGAAGTGCTGGCGCTGGACATGCTGTCGCGTTATAACGACAAATTGATGAACCCGGAAGTCGGCCACCTGTACCGCCAGACCATCCTGTCGCGCGGCGCCGAAAAGCCGGCTGGCGAAATGGTCAGCAGCTTCCTCGGGCGCGAGCCTAACAGCAAGGCATTCTTTGCCGAAATTTCAGGCCAGCGCCTGCACTGAGGAGAATATCCATGACCGCTTATATCCTGCGCCGCCTCTGGCAAATGCTGCCGACCATGCTCGGCGTTATCGTCCTGGTGTTTTTCCTGTTCAACTGGGTCGGCGGCGACCCGGCCTATATCCTGGCCGGCAAGATGTCGAACCCGCAACAGATCGCCAACATCCGCACCCAGCTGGGCATCGACCAGCCTTACTACATCCAGCTGTGGATCTTCATCAAGCAGATCGTCACCTTCAATTTCGGCAACAGCTGGAGCACCGGTGAATCGGTGGCCAACGTCATCATGACCCGCCTCGGGCCGTCCATGACCGTGCTGATCCCGCTCACCATCCTGGAAACCCTGATCGCCGTCGCACTGGCGCTGGCCGTGGCCTTCGTGCGCGGCTCCAAGACCGACCGCATGGTGATGGTGGCTTGCACCGTCGGCATGTCGATCAGCATCCTGGTCTACATCATCCTGTTCCAATACTGGTTCGCCTACAAGCTGAGCCTGTTCCCGGTGCAAGGCTGGGCAACAGCTTCTGGGAAAACCTGTTCCACTACTCGGCGCTGCCGATCCTGATCATGCTGGCGGTCAGCATCGCTCCCAGCCTGCGCCTGTACCGTACTTTCGTGCTGGATGAAGTCAACCAGGATTATGTCCGCACCGCGCGCGCCAAGGGCGTCAAGGAACGCCGCATCCTGTGGGTGCACGTCTTGCGCAACGCCGCGATTCCGATCATCACCAACGTCATGTCGAACCTGCCGGCGCTGCTGATCGGCGCTTTCCTGATCGAGCGCTTCTTCTCGATCCCGGGCATAGGCCGCGAGGTGATCCTGGCGGTTGAACGCAGCGATTTCCCGGTGATCAAGGCGATCACGATCTATGTCGCCGCCGCCACCATGATATTCAACCTGCTGACCGACTTGCTGTACCAGGCTGTCGATCCACGCGTTCAACTGAAGTAAGGAGCCGCCATGACTCAAAGTATAAATTCGGCCCCTGCCCAAGCGGCGCCTGAAACAACAGCAGCAACCGTAGCCCTCGCCAGCGCCGCCGGCGCCACCCATTCGCCGGGCCTGTGGGCCCTGGCCTGGAAGCGCTTGCGCGCCGATCATGTCGCGATGGCGGCCATGGCCGTGGTCGGCCTGTACCTGGTGATGCTGGTGCTGTCCGCCAGCGGCCTGCTGGCCAAGGACTGGTCGCAGGAAATCGGCGTCAACTATGCGCCGCCTACCTTCATGGGCGCCCAGACCGATGCCGAACGCGGTTTCAGCGACAACGACGCCGTCGTCGAAGCGCCGCCGCCGGAAAACCCGGTCGACCCGCTGCGCGACATCCTGCGCGACCTGCGCAAGAGCGGCACGGTAGCCGTCGCGCCGCCGGTGGTCGCCAACGACTACGGCATCGCCGATCCGCTGGCAGCGGAAATGACTGAAATCCGTGCCGAACTGGCCAAGAAAGGCGGCAGCGTAGTGCTGGCCCGCAAACCTACCCTGCCGTTCGGCGCCGACAAATGGGGCCACGACATCATCAAGAAAACCATCAAGGGTGCGGAAACCTCGATCATCGTCGGCCTGGTAGCGGCGCTGCTGGCGGTTGCCCTCGGCACCCTCTTCGGTGCGGTGTCCGGCTACTTCGGCGGCTGGATCGACGACGCTTTCAACTGGTTCTACAGCATCTTCACCTCCATCCCCTACCTGCTGCTGATCCTGGCGGTAGCCGCGGTGCTGCAGCAAAAAGGCGTGATGGCGATCGTGCTAATCCTCGGCCTGACCGGCTGGACCGGCACTTACCGCCTGATCCGCGCCGAATACATGAAGCACAAGTCGCGTGAATACGTGATGGCGGCGGACGCCATTGGCGCCAGCCACTGGAGCAAGATGTTCGGCCATATCTTCCCTAACGTCAGCCACGTGTCGCTGGTGCAGCTGTCGATCTCGGTGGTCGGCTTCATCAAGTCGGAAGTGATCTTGAGCTTCCTCGGTTTCGGCGTGCCGGTCGGCGTCGTCTCCTGGGGCAGCATGCTGAACGAAGCGCAAAACGAATTAATCCTTGGTAAATGGTGGCAGCTGGCGGCTGCAAGTATCGCCATGGCGATCCTGGTGACGGCGTTCTCGCTGTTCACCGATGCGCTGCGCGACGCCCTTGATCCGAAGCTGAAATAGGAGACATCATGCAATCGACCAACCAGAACCACCAAGACAGCGCACCTTTGTTGCGCGTGCGCGACCTGCGTGTCAGTTTCCGTACCGATAAAAAAACCATGGTGGAAACCGTCAAAGGCATTTCCTTCGACATTCCGCACAACACCACCGTCGCCCTGGTGGGTGAATCGGGCAGCGGCAAATCGGTCAGTTCGCTGGCTGTGATGGGCCTGCTGCCGAAGGATAACTCCAGCATTGCCGCCACCAGCGTCATCGAGTTTGAAGGCCGCAACCTGCTGGCCATGTCGGCGGACGAACGGCGCGACATGTGCGGCAAGGAAATCTCCATGATTTTCCAGGAGCCGATGACTTCGCTCAACCCGGTGTTCACCGTCGGCTTCCAGATCGGCGAAGTGCTGCAGCTGCATATGGGCATGAACGCCAAGCAGGCGCGCGCCCGTGCCATCGCATTGCTGGAGGAAGTCGGGATTCCTTCGCCGGCGACCAAGATCGACGCTTATCCGAGCCAGATGTCGGGCGGCCAGCAGCAGCGCGTGATGATCGCCATGGCGATTGCCTGCGAACCGAAGCTGCTGATTGCCGATGAACCGACCACCGCGCTCGACGTCACGATCCAGAAGCAGATCATCGACCTGATCGAAGCCCTGCGCAAACGCCACAAGATGTCGGTGCTGTTCATCACCCATGACC
The DNA here is from genome assembly GCF_001584145.1 of Collimonas fungivorans. Lineage (NCBI taxonomy): Bacteria > Pseudomonadati > Pseudomonadota > Betaproteobacteria > Burkholderiales > Oxalobacteraceae > Collimonas > Collimonas fungivorans. The sequence continues at coordinate 4,176,385 of NZ_CP013232.1, forward strand.
TGGCGCTGGTCGGCGAAATCGCCGACCAAGTGATCGTCATGCGCCACGGCGAAGTGCGCGAAAAAGGCGATGTGCGGCAAATCTTCGAAGCGCCGCAGGACCCTTACACCAAGGCCTTGCTAATGTGCCGCCCGTCGCTCGACACCCGCCCATGGCGCTTGCCGGTCATCAGCGACTACATGAACGGCAACAACGGCGCCGACCTCGACCTGCGCGAACGCAGCCGCGGCTGCAGCGGCCAGGAAGATACCCTGCTGGAAGTACGCAACCTGGGCAAGAGCTTTTATTTCCGCGAAGGCCTGTTCGGCCGCAAGGAATTCAAGGCGGTGCAAGACGTCTCGTTCAAGCTGGCGCGCGGCAAGACGCTGGGCGTGGTGGGCGAATCCGGTTCCGGCAAGACCACCGTCGGCCTGACCCTGATGCGCCTGCACCAGGCCACGTCCGGACAAGCGCTGTTCGAAGGCAAGGACATCATCGGCATGTCCAACAGCGAGTTCATGTCTTACAAACGGCGTATCCAGATCATCTTCCAGAATCCCTACGCCTCGCTCAACCCGCGCTTCACCATCGGCCAGATCCTGCTGGAACCGATGCGCATCCACCAGATCGGCAGCGACGACAACGAACGCACCGAGATGGCGATGCAGCTGCTGCAAAAGGTGGGCCTGCCGCCGGTCGCCTATCATCGTTATCCGCATGAATTCTCCGGCGGCCAGCGGCAGCGGATTGCGATTGCGCGCTGCCTGACCATGCGTCCGGAAATCCTGGTGTGCGACGAATCGGTCTCGGCGCTGGACGTGTCGGTGCAGGCACAGGTCCTCAACCTGCTGCAGGATTTGCAGGAAGAGTTCGGCATGAGCTACATCTTCATCTCGCATGACCTGTCGGTAGTCAAATACCTGGCCGACCAGGTGATGGTGATGCATCAGGGTAAAGTGGTGGAACTGGCCAATTCGGATGAGCTGTACCACAACCCGACCCATCCTTACACCCGCCAGCTGCTGAGCGCGATTCCGCGCGGTTTGCAAAACTGACGAACGGCCAGCTGCGGCAAGCCGCAGCCCGCGCCTCAACAAACGGGGTACAGCGTGAGCTGTGCCCCGTTCTCGTTTACGCCGCGGATTGACGTCCCGGATATTTCGTTATAGCTTGCCTGCACCAGTCACAAAAACAGGCGCCACCGTCAGCCTGCTGACCTTGCTGTTCTGGGCGCTAAGCTTGCGTTACATGCCGGTACAGAAAGCAGTGGCGCATGGCGCAGCCTCGGACTAAGATTACCCATGACATCGCAAGAAAACCAGGTGGCCTATGCCAGGCGCATGCACAAAGTGGTCGAGCATATCGACCGCCACATCGACCAGACGCTTGAGCTGAGCACGCTGGCCGAAGTCGCCCATTTTTCCGCATTTCACTTTCACCGCCTGTTCTCAGCCTGGATGGGCGAAACGCTCGGCGATTACCTGCGCCGGCGCCGGCTGGAAATGGCGGCGTTGCGGCTGATCGGCCAGCCTGGGGTGCCAGTCCTGGAGATCGCGTTATCTGTAGGTTTCGGTTCAACCGAAGCATTTGCCCGCGCATTCAAGACCCGGTTCGGCTGCACCGCCAGCGAGTGGCGCCAGGGACAGGCGGACCGCTGGGCCGCCCAGCTTGCGGCTAGCCGCAACAGCAATCCTGATCAGCTGCATCGCAAGCAGGATCAGGAAAACAGCCGCATCCAGGACCATCATGGAAACTCCCAAACAGACACTACGGAGATCCCCATGAAAGTCAAAATCATCCAGCGTCAGGCTGCCAAGATCGCTTACCTGCGCTACATCGGCCCCTACGGCCAGCCGATTTCGGAATTCTGGGGCGAAACCGTCTGCCCGTGGATGGAAACCAACGACCTGTTTGGCCGTCCGCGCTACGGCATCAGCCACGACGACCCGGGCATTGCCAGCGCCGACAAGTGCCGCTACGACGCCGGCGTTGAAGTACCAGACGATTTCGTCGCCAGCGGAAAATCGTTCACCACCACCGTTCCCGGCGGCAGCTACGCGGTGACACGGTACGCCGGCACCGGCCGCGATATCGGCGAAACCTGGACTCGCCTGCTGCGCGACTGGCTGCCGGCCAGCGGCATGCAGCTCGACACCCGTCCGTTCTTCGAGTATTACCCGGTCGAGGCCGGCTACGATGAAAAAACCGGCGTCTTCCAGTGCGACCTTTGCATCCCGGTGGCGCCGCTTTAATCGGGCTGGAGCCCCCGCCGCCAGGCTAGTGCAGCCGCCAGCGTGACTCCAGCTGAAACCCACAGCACCGTGTGCAAGCCGGCCAGGAACGGATGGACTGCGGCAACCAGAGCGCCGAAGATCGCCACGCCCAGGGCGGCGCCGGTTTGCCGTGCCGAATTCAGCACGCCGGCCGCCACTCCGGCACGTTCCGGCTCGACGGTCGCCATCAATGCGGCGGTCGCTGCCGGCGTGATGAGGCCGGCGGCAAAACCGATCGCCGGCATGGGCAGGGCCAGCAGCCAGTAGGTCGCTGTCGACAGCGATAACAGCAAGCCAAGAAAGCCGATGGCGTAACAAGCTAGCGCGGCAATTACCAGTCGTCGCGCACCGTATGCGACGGCCAGGCGATTCGACAGCATGCTGCCGGCGGCCACCAACGCAGTCAGCGGCAAGAAGGCAAGCCCGGTGCGCAATGGCGAATACGCCAGCACTTGCTGGAAATACAGGCTCAGCACAAACACCAGGCCGTAGAAGGTCAGCGCCGACACCATGGAGACCAGGACCGCACCGGAGAAAGCGCCATTGCGGAACAAGGACAGCGGCAGCATGGCTTGCGCCCGGCCGCTCTGCAGCTGCAGGAAAACGGCGCCGGCGGCGATGCTCAGCGCCATCCTCAACAGGACAGGCAAGCTTGACCAGCCCCGCACCGGCCCTTCGATCAGCGCTGCGATCAATGCGGCCAGCGCCAGGATCGCCGCACACTGCCCGCCAGGATCCAGCCGTCTGGCTTGCAGCGGCTTGCGTTCGCCACGGATGCGACAGGTCAGCCATAAACCGAGCAAGCCGACCGGCAGGTTGGCCAGGAAGATGCTGCGCCAGTCAAACAGATGTATCAGGACACCGCCGGCCAGCGGACCGGCAGCCATCGCCGCACCGCCGCAGCCGGCCCACATGCCGATCGCAGCGGCGCGCTCGCCAGCTTCTGGAAATGCCTGCTTGATCAGGGACAGCGAAGCCGGCAACAACAGCGCCGCGCCGCCGCCCTGCAGCACGCGGGCCACGATGAGCGTCCCCAGGTCGCCAGCCAGACCACACCAGGCCGAGGCCAGCGTGAACACAGCCAGGCCTGCCAGATAGATATTCCGGGCGCCGAAACGATCGGCCAGGGTGCCGCCGGCCAGCAGCAGGCTGGCAAGACTCAGGATGTAGGTATTCACTACCCACTGCAGGCTGGCGATGTCCGTCGCCAAGGCGCCGGCGATGCGTTCCAGGGCGACATTGACAATCGAGGTGTCCAGGATCACCACCACATAACTCAGGCTGACAGCCGCCAGTACGCGGCGCTGCATGTCTTGCCTGCGCGGCCTTGTCCAGCGCATGCCTGCTCCCGCGCTTTCATCCATATCGATCTCCACTTGCGGTTGACTGGAGTCCGAGTGTAGCCTCGGCTCCCTTCCTGATGCTTCGTCACGCGTCGAAGCATGCGGCCGGGTTTCGGTCCTATACTGTGGGAGAATTGTTGGAGGTCTGATATGTGTCCGCAACCGAATATTTCTTCCGTCGCTTTCCTGATCGCCGATCCGGCGCGCGCCGCCATACTGATGGCGCTGTTCGACGGACGTGCGTTGCCGGCCGGCGAACTGGCCCATGCCGCGGGCGTCACCGCGCAAACCGCCAGCGCCCATCTGGCGAAGTTGCTCAATGGCGGTTTGCTGGCCTGTGAGCAGCAGGGCCGGCATCGCTACTACCGCCTGACCGATTCCCACGTCGCCGACGCCATCGAGCAGCTGGCTGCCATCAGCTCGGTGGCGGCGGTCAGGCGCAGGCCCTTGAATCGTGCAGCGCAGGAATTGCGCTTTGCCCGGTGCTGCTACGACCACCTGGCGGGCCAGCTAGGGGTGGCGGTGACGCAGGCGTTGCAGCAGCGCCAATTGATTGTGGCAGGCGCGGACAAGCAGTTTGAATTGTCCGCAGCCGGCAGCGACTGGTTCGCCGCTATCGGCGTCGATGTCGCCGCACTCAAGCCGACGCGCCACGGACTGGCGCGGCAATGCCTGGACTGGACCGAGCGCAGCCACCACCTGGCTGGCCCGCTCGGCGTACAGCTGATGCGCGCGTTATGCGCGGCAGGATGGCTGCGCCGGTCAGCGTCGTCGCGCGCCGTCCAGGTCACGCCTAAAGGATGGGCTGGCCTGAAAGCGCAGCTCGGCATCGATCAGAATTCGACTGCGCTGATTACCCCGCAAACATAAAAGCAGTCACGCCGCCGCGATCCTGCGGATGGTTTCGTGCACCGCCTGCAGCAGCAATTCTTCCAGCCGGTTCAGCGCCGGCTCCGCCATCGTTTGCGCCCGAGTTTGTGCACGATACAGGGACAAGCCGATCTGCGGCAGCGCCGGCAATCCGGCCGCTTGCGGTTCGATGATGCGCAGGCTGGCAGGCAAGCCGATCGGCGTGCGCACCGTCAGCCCCAGCCCCGCGGCCGAAGCCGCCCACAGCGCCGACAGGCTGGCGCTGGTGAAGGCGTGGCGCCAGGCGATGCCGGCGGCGTCCAGCGCATTCGAGGCGATATCGCGCAGCATGCAAGGCGCGTCCAGCAATACCAGCGACAAGGGAGCGCCGGGCTGCGCTCGCGCCACATCTTGCGCCGGTCCGATCCAGCACAATGGCAGGTCGGCCACCCGTTGCGCATTCAGCGTCGGCGCGCCGCATTCCCACATCAAAGCCAGGTCGATGCGGCCCAGGGTCACGCGCTCGCGCAGCTCCGTGCTGCGCGCGACACAGACTTCGACCCGCACTTTCGGATGGGCGCGCATGAAGCGTCCCAGCACGTCCGACAGCAGCGCTTCGCCGAAATCTTCCTGCAAACCCAGTTTTACCTCGCCTTCCAGTTCGACGCCGCGCACCGCGCTGGCGGTTTCGTCGTTGAGATCGAGCAAGCGGCGCGCGTAGCCCAGCAAGGTCTGGCCGGCCTCGGTCAAAGCCAGCCCGCGCCCGGCTTTGCGGAAAATCGGTGCACCGGCCTGCTCCTCCAGTTTCTTCAACTGGGCGCTCACCGCTGAAGTGGAACGGCCCAGGCGGTCGGCGGCCTTGGCGTAGCTGCCGAGGTCGATGCCGGTGGTGAAGGTACGCAGCACGTCGAGGTCAAAACTGATTTGTCGCATGACAACCATCCTGTTTTTCAAAACTATTTGTTCGAAACTATCTGATATTTAAAAGTATCGCGCAAAGCGATACTCGCTGCAAGCGCTTAAATCAGCACAGATACCAGCGCATATCGTTACAGGAGAATCAAGATGTCGTCATCCGCCGCCGTCACCGCTGCAAGCACCAATAACCGCCACCGCTGGAAGGTGCTGGGCGTAGGGGTTGCCGCCAATGCCAGCTTTTCCGCCGCTTTCAGCGGCATTCCGACAACCGCCGTCCTGATACGCTCGGGTTACCACCTCGACAACGCGGAACTGGGACTGGTGCTGGGCTTGATGGGTCTCGGCATCGCTCTGAGCGAACTGCCCTGGGGCTTGCTGACCGACCGCTGGGCGACCGCCCGGTGCTGTTGTCCGGCCTGGCTACCACCGCCGTGGCGCTGGCTTTGATGGCGTTGTTTGTTGCGCCCGGCCCAGGCTATGTGCCCGGCCTGCCGCTGCTGGCGGCAGGACTGCTGCTGGTCGGCCTGCTCGGCGGCAGCGTCAACGGCTCCAGCGGCCGTGCGGTGATGACCTGGTTCGGCGAAGGCGAGCGCGGCATGGCGATGAGCATACGCCAGACCGCGGTACCGCTGGGCGGCGCCGTCGGCGCCCTGTTCTTGCCGACGCTGGCCGCCCATTTCGGTTTTGCCTCGGTGTACGGCGTGCTTGCCTTGTTCTGTGCAGCGACGCTGTTTTTCACCTGGCTCTGGCTGTATGAACCGGCGGCAAGCGCTCCGGATAAAGCACACGCCATCCACACCAAGCCCGCGCCGGCGCCATTGAAGGATCGCCAGCTGTGGCGCATCGTCGCCGCGATCGGCATCCTGTGCGCGCCGCAGTGTGCGGTTTTGTTCTTTGGCACCGTATTCCTGCACGATTTCAGCCACGCCGGCATCGCCGCCATCACCGTCGCCATGGCGACGCTGCAATGCGGCGCCATGGTCATGCGCGTATGGAGCGGCCGCTGGACCGACCGCAAGCGCAACCGGCGCGAATTCCTGCGTTTCTGTACCATCACCAGCGCCATCGCCTTCGCCGCACTGGCCGCACTGGTGACGCTGGCCGGCCAGTCGCCGAGCATCGGCCCCGTGATGGCGATACTACTGATCGCGATGCTGGTGCTGGCCGGCATCAGCATCTCGGCCTGGCACGGCGTCGCCTATACCGAACTGGCCACCATCGCCGGCGCCCGCAACGCCGGCACCGCGCTCGGCATGGCAAACACCAGCGTGTTCGTGACCTGCTTCCTGACGCCGCTGGCGATCCCGCACATCCTCACGCTCGGCAACTGGCCGGCCGTATGGCTGCTAGGCAGCGCATGCGCACTGATCGCCCTGCCGTTTTTTCCAAAACCTGTACAAGCAATGCCGGCTAGCCTGCCCTGCCCGCAATAACCAGCCGACTGCGTGTATGGTTAATCAGCTAACTACATATTTCCGAGATAGCCTCAACTGTCACGCTTGCAAGGTGCAGGCTGAGGCCCCGAAGACGATTTACTTATCCGCCACCAGCTTGCCGGCCTTTGCCCAATCTTCACGCGAAACTTCGCTGATCACAACGTCCACACTCTCCGGCGGACAGGTCAGGGTTTCGACGGCAACTCGAGTCACTTCGCGGACGAAGGCACGCTTTTGTTCCAGTGTGCGGCCGGGATGCATTTCTAAACGCAAAATAGGCATGATATTTCCTTGGTAAGGGGCGCCCGGAATTGGGACCCGATGCTTCAGTATCAGGCAGTTCGGGATCCAGATAAATATGCAATAATTTGAATCATTTAAAACCCCCAGGTTCTTAATCATGGACAAGCTGGCTGGCATGGCGATGTTTGTACGAGTGGTGGAGAGCGGTAACTTCACTGCGGCAGCATCCGTTAGCGGCGTCTCATCTGCCATGGTTGCCAAGCACGTCCGGACTATCGAAGAACGGCTCGGCGCACGTTTACTGCACCGCACTACCCGCCGGCAACAACTTACCGAAGTGGGGCGGCTCTACTACGAGCGTTGCAAGAAAGTGCTGTCGGAAGTGGAACTGGCCGAAGCTAGCGCTGCGGAGCTGCAGGCCAGTCCACGCGGACTGGTCAGGCTGGTTGCTCCGGTCAGCTTTGGCAGCCACAGCCTTGCTCCTGTATTGGCTGACTATCTGGCCCGCCATCCTGAAGTCAACGTAGAGCTGACACTGGACAATCGCGCGCCCGACCTGATCAAGGAGGGTTACGAATTAGGCATCCAGATCGGCGAAATTGAAGCGACCGGGCTGGTCGCGCGGCCGCTGCGTCCCTATCGCAGGATACTGGCAGCAGCGCCAGGCTATCTGGCCCGGCATGGACAACCGGAACACCCGGAACTATTAAACGCACACAGCTGCCTGGGTCTGTCGTATTGGCGCCATCATGATCACTGGCATTTGCTCGGCCCTAACGACGAATTTTGCAAAGTAACGGTAACAGGCCGCTTCAGCTCAAACCAAGGTAGTGCCTTGCGCAATGCAGCCTTGCATGGAGCAGGCATCGTACTGCAGCCTGAAGTGTTGCTGGCCGACGATGTAGCAGCAGGTCGCCTGGTGCCGGTATTGCCGGCCTGGTCATATAAGCCCACGCCAATGTATCTGATTTACGCGCAGGACAACAGGCCCACGGCAAAGTTACGCAGTGTTATCGACCTGCTGCTAAAGTGCTTCGGGCCCGCGACCTAAGCAGTTTCTTCCCGATAGCGGCCAGTCCTATCTGGTCATCCTGGTTGGCGCCGGTCGTGGCTGAAGCGGGCGTCGGGAGATTGGCTCCGCGACCGTGTTCCCTTGGCGAACAACCCATGACACGCCTGAAAGCTTTACCGAAGGCGCTTTCGGATTCGTAGCCGAGCGACAAAGCGATTACGGAAGTGGATTCGCGCGAATTTTTTAACCGGTCGCCGGCGAGCAGCATGCGCCAGCGCGTCAAGTACTCCATCGGGGTAGCGCCGACCGTCTCTTTGAACCGCAAGGCAAAGATGGATCTCGACATGCCCACGCGCTCCGCGAGTTTCTGCAATGTCCACCTATGCCCTGGGTCGTCATGCATGCATCTGATTGCAGCACCCATCTGTTTATCCGCCAGCGCGAACAGCCAGCCGACACCTCCTTTTGCCCCGTCCGCCAGGTGCAGCCGCAGGGCCTGAACGAGCATCATGTAGGCGAGCTGCTGTGTGATCAAAGAACCGCCCGGCTGCGGGTCGTGCACCTCCTCCTTCATCCGTTGCAGCGACCAGCGCATCGCCGCCTTATCCGACTCTTTCCGGATGTGCACTATCGGCGCCAGGGAACTCAGCAAGAAATCGGCGTGGCTTCCCGTAAGAACAAAATGGCCGCCGACCAGGTAGCAGCTCCCCTCTTCCTTGCTGGAGACCTCGCGATCCGGTCTTGATTTTGAGCGGAGTATGTTGAAGTCGACAGGCGTCGCCGACAGATCGGTGGCGAGACGGAAAGGCGGCCCGGGCGGCAACAGATAGCAATCCCCTGCCATGAGCAATACTGCATCGGGAATGCCTTCCACGGATAACCAGCATTGGCCGGAAACCACGGCATAGCACTTGATGCCTTCATGCTGTGGCCATTCGATAGCCGTGTCGGCGGCTATCTCGAAACCGCCGGACGCATAGCTCCGTGGCTTGAGCAACGACAATACGCCTGATAGTGGATCCATAAATCTCCGGACGAATGAACCAATAATACGAACTTTATAGCATTGATGGTATCGATACAAGCGCCTATATTCAGCTTCGCCGGACTGCGATCGCAGTCCTCGACTAAAGCAAAGGCGAAATCATCATGCGTATTTTCATTACCGGCGCTACCGGCTTCATCGGTTCGGCCATTGTTGCAGAACTTATCAACGCCGGCCATCAGGTACTCGGACTGACGCGCTCGGAAGCAGGCGCACAGTCGCTGATCACGGCCGGGGCCGAAGTGTTTCGAGGCAATCTTGAAGACCTGGATAGCCTGCGTCGCGGAGCGGCGATGTCGGACGGCGTAATCCACACAGCCTTTAATCACGACTTCTCGAAGTTCGTCGCGAATTGCGAGGCGGATCGGCAAGTCATCGAAGCGATTGGTTCAGTACTCGTCGGCTCTGACCGCCCCCTCGTCATCACCTCCGGCACCGGCATGGGAGCTGCTGCGCCAGGGCACGCCGCAACTGAAGACAATTTCAACCCTGACCATCCCAATCCCCGCAAGGCTTCGGAATTAGCCGGTGTTTCAGTGGCCAAGCGCGGTGTAAACGTGTCGGTGGTGCGCCTTCCCCAGGTCCACGATACCGCCAAGCAGGGCCTTATCAGCCCACTGATCCAGCTCGCCCGCGAGAAGAAAGTCTCGGCGTATGTAGGCGACGGACTTAACCGCTGGCCGGCGGTGCATGTCAGCGATGCTGCCCGTCTCTACAGGCTGGCGCTGGAGAAACAGGAAGCAGGCAGCAGGTACCACGCTGTCGCTGAAGAGGGGATACCGCTTCGTACCATCGCTGAAGTCATTGGCCGAGGATTGAAGGTGCCGGTGGTCAGCCTCTCTCAGGAGGAGGCACAGGCTCATTTCGGATGGCTCGGCTATTTTATTGGCATCGACCTTCTGGCCTCAAGCGGAAAAACGCAGGAACGGCTTGGGTGGCGCCCGACCGGACCGGAACTGATCGCAGACCTCGAACAGATGAAATACTTCGACAACTGAAATGCGCCGGCAGCGTCTTTGCGCCGCCGGTCTCACATTGCCTTGATCTCTCCGCCGTCCATGCGAATCGCCGATCCGGTCATCCATTTGGCCGCCGGCGACAGCAGGAACGCCATCAGTTCGCCAATCTCTTCCGGCTGGCCATAACGGCTGATGCCGGCTGCTTCGAGAAACCTGGACTTTGCTTCCTCAACAGACATGCCGTTTGCCACCGACCATTTCGAGAGGAATGTTTCGCGCCTGCCAGTCATCACCGGCCCTGGCAATACACTGTTGACCTGCACGCCGTCGTGAATGCCACGTTCCGAGAAAGCTTTTGCCAGGGACACGATGGCCGCATTGATCGCGGCCACCGCGGCAAAGGCCGCCTTCGGCGCCGCAGCCGAGTTTCCGGACGTGATAACGACTGAACCCTGGGCTGCCTTTAACGCCTCCCACGCCCGAATCGTCAATCGGCGGGCGCCATGGAATTTGAGCGACATGCCGGCATCCCACTGTTCATCGGTCATCTGGAACAGATCGATCTGCGGCACATCGCCGGCGATGTTGAGCAGCGCATCAATGCGCCCGAACCTTTCCAAAGTCTTGCTGACCACGGTATCTGCCGCTTCCAGCTGACTCAAGTCGATGTCGATGATCAATGCTTGCGCACCGGCCTTTTCCACCTCCTTTGCCGTATCCGCGAGCTTTGCCGCATTCCTGGCGACTACTACCACACCCGCGAAATCCCTGGCCAGCCGAATGGCTGTTGCACGGCCAATGCCTTGGCTGGCGCCCGTTACGATTGCAATCTTCTTCATTTCCTTTTCCCTCACTATGTCAGCCGCTTTTGAATAACTTCGGCAACGTAAAAATCTACGTAGCCGCCGTTTTCGGCACGCCAAGGAACCGATGAATTTCCTCGGCGATTTCGACCGCATGCGTCTCCAGGGCAAAGTGGCCGGTGTCGTAAAACACAATCCGGGCATTTTTTACGTCTCGCTTAAACGCTTCTGCGCCTGCGGGCAGGAAGAACGGATCGTTACGACCCCAGACCGCCAGAACCGCCGGCTGATGCTTGCGGAAACAAGCCTGAAATTCGGGATAGAGAGCAACGTTGCTTGCGTAGTCCAAAAACAGATCCAGCTGAACTTCGTGCGCGCCCGGCCGGGCCATATAAAAATCATCAAGCGAATAGCCGTCAGGAGACACCGTTTCGACGTTGGCTACGCCATGCGTGTATTGCCACAGCGTGGCCTCAGGCTTGAGCAGTTCGCGCAAGGCGTCGCGATTCATCTGGTTCGGCTCCTGCCAATACTTGCGGATCGGATTCCATCCATCGCTCAACCCCTCGGCATAGGCATTGCCGTTTTGAGTAATGACGGAGGTGACACGTTCGGGATACTTGGCAGCAAGGCGCCAGCCAACCGGTGCGCCATAGTCGAAAACATAAATGCCAAAGCGGTCCAGTTCGAGTATTTCCGTAAAGCGTGCAATGACATTGGCCAGGTTCTCGAACGTATAGGCGAACTTGTCCCGGGACAGCAGCTCGGTTTGGCCAAATCCAGGCAGATCAGGTGCAACCAGATGAAACTGATCCATCAGCAGCGGGAACAAATCCCGGAACATGTGGCTGCTGCTGGGGAAACCGTGAAGCAACAACAACGTCGGCTTGCTGCGGCTGCCGGCCTCACGATAAAAAACCTCAATGCCATCGACGGCAATTTTCTTGTTACGCACTTGATTCATGACAGGTCCCTTTGATTGAATAACCTCTTAATTTCGAATTTAAAGGTTACCCATCAAGAAGTAACCTGTCAAATTATTTTTTAAAGGTTACTTAAGTTTGTATCAAAAAATCGGAGACGTGGCATCGTAATGCCACATTTCATCTATGAAATAAACTCCCGGCATTACAATTACCGTTCACTTAAAAGCATTTTCCTGAGCATGTCGACTGCGTGATGAAATTTATTGATAACTTCTAATAATTGATTAATTAAGTTACTATGGAATGGCATTAAGCATGAAAGGACTGCAAAAATGGATCAGAAACTGCCAATGCCGCTGTTTATCGCCGACGCCATCGGGATCGATTTCTTGAATTCGATCGCCACGCCTGTCGATATGCCTGTTGAATGGCTGGGCAGCGGCAAGGATTTCTTGAATTGGCTAGGCGCCGCCAAGCTGGTTCCGCAACATGTGCTGAAGGAGTTCGAACGGAGTGCGGGTCCAGGAGAGCTCGAAGCCGTGGCAGCTCAAGCCAGGGGGTTAAGAGAGTGGTTCCGCTCATTCATCCTGGAACACAAGGGGCAGCCGCTTCCTGAATCTGTCGTGTCGGAACTGGAACCGCTCAATCGCTTGCTCGCCCGCGACGAAGGATTCGGCCAGATCGTTGAAGGCGATGGAAATGGCGGTGTTGCCCGGAGCAGAGATCGCCGCTGGAGATCTCCGGAGACGCTGTTGATACCGCTTGCCGAAGCAATGGCGGATGTCGTCTGCGATGAAAATTTCACCTACGTGAGGGCTTGCGAAGGCCATGCCTGTACACTGATTTTTGTGGATAAGACACGCGGGCATGCGCGGCGCTGGTGCAGCATGGCGATTTGCGGGAACCGCGCGAAGCAGGCGGCGCACCGGTCGCGAAAAAATTAGACGCGGTAATGAAACCGGTTCGCCTGTAATTGGCCGTCAGCCACTAGCAGACGGCCACGAACCCGGGAAATAAAATATCTCCTTGTATGGCATCATGTGGCGATTGTTTTTCTCCACCGTTATAGCTGAAATCTGCCGACAAGGATTACCATGGTCACCTGCTACCTGCGTTACATCATCGATCCATACAAACTCAAGGAATTCGAGCACTACGGCAAAATATGGATTCCGCTGGTGGAGAAATTCGGCGGGATACACCATGGATACTTCCTTCCTTCGGAGGGAATCAGCAACGTGGCGCTGGCGATGTTCACGTTTCCTTCGCTCGCGCTGTATGAGGAATACAGGACAAAATCGATGCAAGATGCGGAATGCCAGGCCGCGTTCAAGTATGCAGAAGAAACCCGTTGCATCGTCAGCTACGAACGCAGCTTCTTCCGCCCCGTCTTCAAGTAGGATCCGGCGCTTTTCAAATCTTATTCTGGTTCACACGCTTGCCGAGTTCTTCAACGCTTTCCCTGCGTTCGCTGTAGCGGTCGACCAGGTATGACGAAACATCGCGGGTAAGCAAGGTGAACTTGAACAGTTCTTCCATCACGTCGACTACACGTTCATAATAAGACGATGGTTTCATGCGGCCTTCGTCGTCGAACTCCAGGAACGCCTTGGCTACTGACGACTGGTTGGGGATGGTGATCATCCGCGTCCAGCGGCCCAATATGCGCATCTGGTTGACGGCGTTGAACGATTGCGAGCCGCCGGATACTTCCATCACCGCCAGCGTCTTGCCCTGCGTCGGCCGCACCGCGCCTATCGACAATGGGATCCAGTCGATCTGCGCTTTCATGATGCCGGTCATGGCGCCGTGACGTTCGGGCGAGGTCCAGACCATGCCTTCGGCCCATTGCGCCAGCTCGCGCAGTTCCTGGACTTTGGGATGGCTGTCGGGCTCCCCGTCCGGCAATGGCAAGCCGTGCGGGTCGAAGACTTTGACTTCGCCGCCCATCGCTTCCAGCAAGCGGGCCGCTTCCATCGTGAGAAGCCGGCTATAGGATTTTTCGCGTAACGAACCGTATAGCAGCAGGAAACGCGGCGCGTGCGATGAACGCCCGACCTCCTCAAAGTCCGATGCAAGCGGCGTGCGGAAAAGTCCTGCGTCGACATTCAGCAACTTAATCAGATGTTGTGAAACGGCGTCCCTCCGAATTAATCACGACTTCGCCGTCTTCCTTGGTGAAAGGTCCCTTTTGCGGCAACGGCAGAATATCGAGCACCAGTTCGGACGGACGGCACAGGCGCGTGCCGCCTGGCGTGACGACAAAAGGCCGGTTGATCAGAATCGGATGCGCCAGCATGGCATCCAGCAATTGCGCGTCTGTCAGGCCTGGCGCGTCCAGTCCGAGTTCTGTATAAGGTGTGCCCTTTTGTCTGATAGCTTCACGTACCGCGAGACCGGCGTCCGAAATCAGTTTCGTAAGAGTCGCCAGCGACGGCGGCTGTTTCAGGTATTCGATGACTTCAGGTTCGACACCGGTATTGCGTATGAGCTCCAGCGTATTGCGTGATGTGCCGCACTCAGGGTTGTGATAAATCGTAATGTTCATGGTTCGACTTTCTTTAAAACCGGCAGATTATCTGCCAGCGGGGAATGGTTGGTGACGCAAATAAAAAGAATAGCGCCCAGCAGGGCAATACCGATCAGCACCAGCATCGTTCCAGCGTATCCGCCCGTCAGCGAATACACCAGCGATGCCGCAAACGGCCCTGCGGCAATCGCTATCAGCACGGGGGTAGCCATGGCGCCGCTGATTGCGCCATACGTTTCGCGGCCATACAGTTCTGCCGGCAGCGTGCCGCGTACGATCGTCATCACGCCGTTGCCGATCCCGTACATGGCCGCGAATACGCCGTAAACCAGCAGCCACTCAGACGGTGCGAGTAATAATGCCAGCGCCAGCGGCAACAGCCAGATAGCAATCAATCCTACCTGGCGCGACGTGGCTTTTTTGCCGATAGTGGTTTCCAGGACACGGCCTAGAACCTGCATCGGGCCAACCAGGGCGCCTATTGCCGCGGCATGGACGGGCGATACTCCCCGTGCCTGCAATATCGAGATCAGATGTAAGGACATGGCTGAAAACACCAAAGCGTTTAGCGTGATGGCGCCGGTCACCAAATAGAATCTCGGCTCCCGCAGCACCGTGGCCAGTGTGGCCTTGGTCGCGGTTTCTGCTGCCTTGGCGCCGCGATCCTGCCTGAAAACCGGCAGCAAGGCATGCACCGGGAGGCACAGCAGCAGATTGGCGATTGCGTAGATCGTCCAGGTATCGCGCCAGCCACATTTTCCGAGCAGGAACTGCGTGAGCGGCCAAGAGACCGTGCTGGCAAAACCGCCGAACAACGTCACTAAAGTGATGGCCCTGCGATATTCGGCGCCGAAGGTTTGCGTAAGCACTGCAAACGCTGGTTGATACAGGGTGGCACTCATGGCAACGCCAATCCCCGCCCATACCAGATACAGCTCGGTAACCGAATCTACACGGGATAATAATGCCAGGAGCACGGCGGCCAGTACAGAACCGGCGCCCATCAGGATGCGTCCGCCAAAGCGATCTATGATGGCGCCGGCCAATGTCGACAGAAAACCCGACACCAGCAGCGCTAACGAAAACGCGCCGACGATGACCGGCTTAGAGGTATGCAATGCAGCCTGCATTGGCCCCATCAGGACGCCGTATGCATAAAACATCGCGCCCCATCCAATGATCTGCGTCATCCCTAAGGCGGGAATCAGCCATCCGGCGCTGCTGGCATTGTTACGCATGGCTTAACGTCCTTCGTACCAGCCTTGAGTACGGTTTACGATGCCGACAATCAACAACATGACAGGAACCTCGATCAGCACCCCGACCACGGTTGCCAGCGCGGCGCCGGACTTGAAGCCAAACAGGCTGATCGCGGCGGCAACCGCCAGCTCGAAGAAGTTGGAAGCACCAATCAGCGCAGAGGGACAAGCGATAGAATGCTTTTCCCCGACAATCTTATTGAGCCAATAGGCCAGCGCAGAATTAAAGAAAACCTGTATCAGGATAGGAATCGCCAGCAGAGCAATGACCAGGGGCTGTTCGATGATCGCATTGCCCTGGAACGCAAATAGCAGCACCAGAGTCAACAGCAGAGCCGAGATCGACCACGGCTGGATGCGCTCCATCAGCTTGTCGAAACTGGCCTGGCCGCGCCGCAGCAAGGATTTTCGCCACACTTGGGCAATGATCACAGGCACTACGATATACAACATTACGGAAGTCAGTAGCGTGGCCCAAGGCACCGTAATGCTCGATACACCCAACAAGAGAGCTACCAGCGGCGCAAATGCGAACACCATGATCAGATCGTTCAGCGCGACCTGCGACAGTGTGAAATAAGGATCGCCGCCGGTGAGCCGGCTCCAGACAAACACCATGGCAGTGCAAGGCGCGGCAGCCAGCAGGATCAGTCCGGCCACATAAGAATCCAGCTGTTCGGCGGGCAGGTACGGCGCGAACCAATGCCGGATGAACACCCAGGCAAGCAACGCCATCGAGAACGGCTTGACCGCCCAATTGATGAACAAGGTCACGCCTATGCCGCGCACATGTCCCTTGACCTGATTCCAGGCGGAGAAGTCGATCTTCAGCAGCATCGGAATGATCATCACCCAGATCAAGACGCCAACCGGCAGGTTCACTCTGGCGATTTCCAGCGCCCCTATCGCTTGCACCCCGACCGGGAAAAGCTGTCCAAGAAAAATACCGGCAACGATACATAGCGCTACCCAGACGGTCAGATAGCGCTCAAAAAAATTCATGGATACGCCTGCGGCGCGTCTACCGGTAACTTCGCATTGGACAGACATAATAATTCTCGAAAAAAAATAGGATTGAGCTTGATCAGATCGATGTTTTTACATCAGACTTTGCTCTGGCCAATAGCATCCATTTCGCGTTTGATCGCATTCTTTTCCAGCATGTGCAGCGGCAAGCTGACAAAGACGTTGATACGCGCCATGATTTGGCGGAACACCTTATGGAATACTTCACGCTTATATTCGTCGGCGCCAGTGGCGAGCGCCGGATCCTCAAATCCCCAGTGCGCCGACAACGGATGGCCTGGCCAATAAGGGCAAGTTTCACCTGCCGCGTTATCGCACACCGTAATGATGAAATCCATCTGCGGCGCATCGGCAGCGGCAAATTCATCCCAGCTTTTACTACGCAGGTTTTCCAACGGGTAGTCGGTATGCGAGATCTGTTCGATGGCAAAAGGATTGACAGTGCCACCTGGGTGGCTGCCGGCAGAGAAGCCACGGAACCGGCCTTTTCCCATGGTGACCACCAATGCTTCAGCCATGATGCTGCGCGCCGAATTACCCGTGCAAAGAAAAAGCACGTTATATACCTTATCGCTCATGGGGCTACCTCTGATATGTCGAATTACCAGGTTCCGAAAAAATGCATCTGGCGCGGGCGATCCGTATCATCGCTTCAGCAACATTTTCCAGCTGCCGCCGCTGCTGCTCCCGCAGCAGGAACGCAGCATGATGCTGTAACCGCTAGCTTCGCATGCGCGTCGCCGAACACGGGAATGGTGTCGAGCGTGCGGAAGGTCTCCCATGCAATACCCTGTGGATCAGTCACCCAGTATTTGTCTGATTTGGCGTAGCAACAGGAAACTTTTTCTTCCTTCGCCACATCCGGCTGAAGCGACTCCAGGCGCGACTGCATCTCATCCAGTTCGCTATCGGATTCGACCTGGATGCCAAGATGGTTCAGGCCGGACTGCACGCCGCGCCGCGAGATCGCGAAATTCACGCGGGGATCGTCCAGCATCCATTTCGCGTAATCGGTCTTTTGCACTGTGGGTTCATTCGCAAACATCGATGAATAAAAGCGGATGCTGTCTGCCAGGTTATCGACAGCGACATGGACATGCAGGCGTTTCATGACGAGGCTCCTTCGGTGGTGGCACAGGCAGGACTGCAAGTGGGCATGCAGGGATCACCCCCGCAACAATTTTCGGTAAGAAATGCCAATAATTCATTCATGGTGGCGAAGTTGGCGGAGTAGATAACAAAGCGGCCTTCATTGCGCGACGCCACCATATCGGCATGAAAAAGTTCCTTCATGTGGAACGATACGGAGGAAGGCGAGATACCCGTAATCTCCCCGATTTTTCCGGCAGGCAGCCCCTCAGGCCCGGCCTGCACCAATGCACGGAAGATCGCCAGGCGGGAATCCTGGGCAAGCGCCGCAAGGGCGGTGACGACTGATTTCGCTTTCATATTTCAATGATAGTTGAAATGTTGAATAAATCAAGGGTTTTCTGCCATGCCACAAACAAACGGGCCCTGCCCGTCTGCTTGGCCCTATACCGGACTAGGATGCAGCAACATGTTTCTCGATATTCTTCATCTGCTCGTCCCAGCCGCCGCTGTTCATGCTGAACGCTTCCTGACGCCGCTCGGCCGGGATATTGTCAAAGCCGGATTCGACCACGCGCAGAAAAGTACCCTCTTCGACCGCCGTCAGTTCGAACACCACCAGCGTGGTCGGCTCCTGCGAATAGTCGACCGCGGCATCAACCGCATAGGGATGCCAGCGGAAAGACAGCAAGCTTTCCGGCTCCACGCGATCGATCACCACGTTCCAGGCCAGGTGTTCATAGCCGGGATAAGTAATCTGCCCCTGCACGGCCTGGCCGGCGGCGAAGGTTTTTCCCTTCAGCGCCACGCCAAACCAATCACCGAATTCCTCGGCATTCGATAAGGCACGCCATACCCGCGAACGTGCGGCCTTAAGCACGATCTCTTTTTCAATCCGATCCGTAGATTTGTTTTTATCCATGTGTCACCTCCTGGCTGCATATTAGTCCAAGCCGGGAAAATGCAGCCATAAAGTGACATGTATTTCTCAACCGGCACCGTCTTTTTTCGGAGGCAAAAAAAAACCCGCCAGACCTTGCGGTAGCGGGTTGAATCCAAACCTTAGGAGGTGTTGGAGGAGACAGGTGTAACTATATGGCAGCGCAGCATCGGTGTCTGCTTTATTATTTGTATAACAGTTATAGATAAAACACATATCTACTGCACTGCATTAAATCGGTCCGCGATCAATCCGCTTGCTGAGGATGATCGAAGTCGATGTGTGGCGCACCCCTTCCATGGCGCCGATCTGGTCCAGCAGGCGGTCCAGTTCATCGGTCGACTGGCAGCGCAGGGTCAGCATGTAGTCGATCACGCCGCTCACCGCGCATAGGGTTTCCACCTGCGACATCTGCTGCAGCTGCTGGACCAATGATGGTGCATTGCGGGAGTCAATCGAGATGCCGACGTAAGCACGCACTGCGGGCTGGTACAGCCCGAGGTCGAGGCGCACGCCGTAGCCGGCGATCACGCCCTTCTTTTCCATCGCCGCCAGCCGTGCAATCGCGGTCGTCCTGGCAATGCCGACGCGCTTGGCGACTGTAGCCATGGACAGGCGCGCATCGTCCATCAGCAGGGCCAGGATTTTGTGGTCAACTTCGTCGAGTTTCTCTCTCATCGCGACAATCCATCTTCAATATTCGTCAATATGCATCATTATTATACATTTTGACGACTACTTACACTCTATTATCTGACTTCGCTTGAATTTACAATGGTTGCAGCAGAAAAGACAACATTGATTAAAACACTAACGCGAGCGACGACATGACTACCAAACTGATCCTTCTGGGCGCCGGCAAAATCGGCGACGCCATCCTCAACCTGCTGTCCCATACCGGCGACTATATCCTGACCGTAGCCGACCGCGATCCGCAACGGCTGGAGTATGTGAAGCAGGCGGGGTTTCCCAACGTCACCACGATCCTGGCGGACATCTCGCACGCGCCGACCGTGACCAAGCTGATCAGCGGCCACGATGTCACGCTGTCGGCCTGTCCGTATTTCCTGACGCCGGTCATCGCCGCCGCCGCCAAGGCAGCTAAATCGCACTATTTCGACCTGACCGAAGATGTCGAAAGCACCCGTTTCGTCAAATCGCTGGCGCACGAGTCTGACACTGCATTCGTGCCGCAATGTGGCCTGGCGCCGGGTTTCATTTCGATCGTGGCGAACGATGTGGCGAGCCGCTTCGAGCAGCTGCATGACGTCAAGATGCGCGTCGGCGCGCTGCCGACCTTTCCTAGCAATGCGCTCAAGTACAACCTGACCTGGAGCACCGACGGCCTGATCAACGAGTACTGCAATCCTTGCGAAGCGATCGTCGACGGCGTGCTGCGCGAAACCTCGCCGCTGGAAGAGCTGGAACACTTCTCGCTCGACGGCGTCGACTACGAAGCCTTCAACACCTCCGGCGGCCTCGGCACTCTGTGCGAAAGCCTGCGCGACCGCGTGCAGAACCTGGATTACAAGACCGTGCGTTATCCCGGCCATCGCGACATCATCAAGATCCTGGTGCGCGACCTGCAACTGGGCAAGCTGGAACGCCGTCCGATCCTGAAAGAAGTGCTGGAAACCTCGATCCCGATCACCAAGCAGGACGTGGTGCTGACCTTCGTCAGCGTCAGCGGCATGCGCGACGGCCGTCTTGAGCAGGAAACCTATGCCCAGAAGACCTATAGCCAGCACGTCAACGGCCAGTTGCTGTCGGCGATCCAGCTGACCACCGCGGCCGGCATCTGCGCCATGGTTGACCTGGTCGTCACGGGTGTATTGCCGCAAAGCGGTTTTGTGCGGCAAGAACAAGTCACTCTGGGCGATTTCCTGGCCAACCGTTTCGGCCAGTTCTACGCCGGCCATGCGCCTGCGCACGGCGGTTTTGCATCGGCCAGCAATACCGATTTCAATAAACTGAAAGCGGTTGCTTAAGCACGCAATACGAAGTCCTCGGAAAAACGGCCTGTATAGCTCGCAAGAGTTATACAGGCCGTTTGTTTTGCCGCTGCCGGATCACGACAGCAGCGCTGTGGTTAAAACGCTTTGCGTACGCCCGCCGAAAATACATTGTTGACCAGCCCACCCTTGCCGAACTGCGCATCGTAATTGCCGTACCAGCTCCAGTTGCTGGCAAACACGCTGGAGATGCCGATCCCGGCCCAGCCGCTGTTGCGCGCCAGGCCTATGCCCTGCACCGAAAAACCGGCAGCCGGCGCGCCCACGAAAGCCGCATTGAAATCCAGCTTGCCGTCGTTGAAACCATGCTGCCAGGCCGCATAAGCTTGCACACTGGTATGGCCGCCCAGCCAGTCGAAACCGGTATCGCCGCGCAAGCCAAGTACGCTCGCAGTCTGATGGTAGGTGCTGCTGCCGGCGGTGAGGCCGAAGGGGCTGCCGGTTTCGGTAAACGCGCCGCGCTTGAGGCGGTCGTAGCTGATGCCGGCAAACGGCGTCAAGGTCGATGTCGCCGACAGTTTGCGCACGTAGCCGGTTTCGGCATAGGCTGAAATCATGCTGTCGGTATGGTTGGCGGACAGGCTGTCGACCTCGCTGCCGAGGATCACGCTGCGATTGATCTTGCTGGTTACGCGGGCGATGCCGGCGCGGCCGGAGACGTAGATGCCGTCATGGCTGAGCGCATAGCGGCCATACAGGGACAAGCCGGCATCCTGGCTGTTGGCGGCGCCGCCGAAACGGTCGAAGCTGGCTTTGCTTTCCGAATAGGACAGCGCGGCGCCGACGATCGCCTTGTCGTCCAGGTGCGTATCGAAACCGAACTGGCCGCCCCAGGTCGAGGTATCGGCCGAGGAATAGCCGGACTGGCCGAGCTTGCCGGTGGCGCCGATCACACTGGCCCACAAGCCCGCCTTGGCGCCGCCCGCAACCGGATTGGCCAGCAGCGACAGGCGGTTCGACAAATCACGGTTGATGGCTTGCGACTGCTGGAAAGTCAGCGCCTGCGAAGAGGCATAGATCTGTCCCGACAGGCTATCCAGCACCTGGGCCGCGGCAGCGATATCCGCTGTGCGCTGCAGCGCCGCGGCGCTGTTCAGGAAGGCGCTGTCGCTGCTGCTAATGCCGCCGCCGGTGTTGCCGCTGGCGGCCATGGCGTCGGCCGCCTTGAGTCCGGTCTCGACGTTGGCGGCGCTGTTGTTGCGCGTAGGATCCGCGGCAAACGCTTGCGCTGCAACCGCCTTGACGTCGTTGCGTGCAATGCTCAAGTCAACTTCGTTGGCGGTATAAGCCAGCGTCGCGTTCAAGAAGGTACCCGGGTTGAAAGCCGTGCCGTCGTGTTCGAACGACACATCCTGGAACACGCCGGATACGCCGTTGGCAGCGGTCAACACCTTACCTTTGACGCCGACCTGCTGCGCCACGTAGCCGGACGGATCGCTGCTGCCGGCAGGCGTGGTCGCCACCAGGTGTGAATTGCCGAGCGTGGCGCTGCCGCCTATGGTCAAGGTCGTATTGAACTGGTTGGCCAGCACCGCACTGGCCGTGGCCGTATAGTTGCCGGCAATCGTCATGCCGCTGCCGGTATTGCTGAGACGGCCGTTGTTGGAGACGCTGCCGCCGATGCGGCCGCCGTCGCCGGACAGCACGCCGGCGCTGTCGATG
Source organism: Collimonas fungivorans (assembly GCF_001584145.1). Taxonomy (NCBI): domain Bacteria; kingdom Pseudomonadati; phylum Pseudomonadota; class Betaproteobacteria; order Burkholderiales; family Oxalobacteraceae; genus Collimonas; species Collimonas fungivorans. The sequence continues at coordinate 4,198,689 of NZ_CP013232.1, forward strand.
GTGACTGCGGAAGCAACCGATCCGGTGACGTTCAGCGTGCCTTTCAGAATTTCATTGGCGCCGGCATAGGTGTTGTTGCCGGACAGGGTCAGCGTGCCGCTGCCGTCTTTCAGCAGGCCGGCATTGCCGCCGATATTGTTGGCGAAGGTTGAGCTGGCGGAGTCGAACTTGGCGACGAAGTTGCCGCCCAAGGTCAGCCGGGTATCGAACAAGCCAGGACCGTTGGCGGCTTTGCTGGCGTTCAGCAGACCCCAGCCGTAGGTGGCGGTGTCGCCCATGCTGGTGGCGGTCGACAAGATGGTTTGCCGGATCTGGTCGGCATTCATCCAGGGATAGGCTTGCTGCACCAGGGCAGCGGCGCCGGTTACCGCCGGCGCGGCGAACGAAGTGCCGTAGACCCGGCGGCCGGCGGCAGCCGAGATAAAATCGCCGGGCGCCGCCAGGCACCAGTTGGCGGCCTCGCCGCAGCGGTTGGAATAGCTGGAAATCACGCCTGGCGTGGTATCGCTGCTGCTGTATCCCTGGGCGCCGCCGGCAGCATTCACCGCCACCACTGCCAGCCAGCCTTTTTGCAGGTCGGGATACAGGGCCGGCAAACCGGCTGTCAAGCTGGGATGGGCGCTGCCATCGTTGCCTGCGGCCCAGATGAACAAACTGCCCTTGCTCACGAAAGGCTGATAGATATTGTAGAAAGTCGGGCCATTACCGCCGGGGGTCGCGATCGAGCCAAAGGCGTTCGACTGGTTGAAGAGGCGCGCCCCCTTGTTGAACAAGTCCTGGTAAACCGAGGCATTCAAGGTGACGTTTTCACCACCGGTGCCGACTGCGGCGCCCAGCATGTTGACTGCCGGCGCCACGCCATAGCTGCTGCCGCCCAGCGCTTCCGCCGCTTCGCTGCCGTGGCTGTCGCCGGCGCCGCCGCTGGCGTAGACGGTCTTGCTGAGGCGTCCGCCAAATTCCGGATCGCTGACATTGAAATCCGTGTCGACCACTGCTACCGTCACGCCGGCCCCGGTAATGCCGCGCGCATGGGCGGCGCTGGCGCTGCTTGGATCGCTGGCGTTGAGCGTCGGTGCGACGCTGCTTGAGGGGGTGGATGTGGTCGGCACTGGCTGCTGAGCGCCGCCCGCTCCGCTAGAGCTGCCGCCACCGCCGCCGCCGCACGCAGAAAGCATCGTAATTACAGCCGCAGAAACAACAGACAAAGGAAAACGACTTACAGGATCTCGATTCATGGATTTACTCGGGTCTAAACTTGCAGCAAAAGCTTGACGAAAGTTGTCGTAGCTGTTCTTGCGTCAAATTACTTGGTCAAAAAGTGTCTGCACGATACCGCCAGCAGCGGGCCAATACAATACAAAGGTGGCATCAAATGCTAAAAAAATGAGCAGATATTTGATGAAATTAGTGATTAATAACAAGTAGTTATCAACAAATAACGACAGATGAGCAACTAAATATTCTTCCAGCAACGTTTTCCCGGCGCGATTTGCCGGGGAAGATTTGCAAAACAAAAAGCCTGCTCAAGAGCAGGCTTTCTGTTTTATTGTCGGCAGCCTTTTATCCAGAAACAGCGATTCGATTTCCTCCGAGGCAGACAAGCCGCAAGAGCTGCAGCACATCCGGGCCCGCTCACATGCTAAGCGCTTAGTGCAGCTTTCCAGGCTGGCGCCTGACCAAAGAAACGGCCGGCGTCCAGCATTTCGATTTGCGTCCCGCGCTGCAGTACGAAAGTGGGAAAGCCTTGGCCCCCACGCGCGCCAGAAAGGCGCGGCTGGCAGCGATGTGGACTTGCGTGGCAGCGCCGCCGAGCTCGGCAAACTTGCTGTCGAACAGCTCCGGATCAAGACCCATCTCAATTGCCAGCGCATGCAATACCGCGGCATCGGCAACCCGCAAGCCGCGTACATAGTGCGCCGCCTGGATCCGCGCCAGCATGGCCAATCCCTGTCCTGCAACTGTATCGGCCGCCAGGATCGCGGTGGTCGGCGGTGCTGAGTCCAAGATAGCGGTGGTATCCAGCAACAGGCCGTTGAAGTAGCTGTCGCCAAACGGCTGTCCGGTCATGGCTGAGATACGCTGGTCGTGCTGCATCACGTAGTTGCGTAATTGCGCGCTGACCTGCTGGCGATTGGCGCCGGTCATCATGCCGCCGCCGTGCAGCTCGATGTGAAGGCCTGCGACCTCGCGTGCGGCCTGCAGCAAAGGCGCCGCGCCGTAACACCAGCCGCATAGCGGATCGTAGATGTAATGCAGCACCGTGCCCTGCGCAGCCGGCGCCGCCGCGGTCTTGCTGTCGACAGCGCCGGGCAGCGCGCAGCTGTTGTCGTCGCAGTCGTGGCCGCTTACCATTTCATTTCGCCTTTACTTACCTTGGCGCCCAGTTCCAGCGACGATACGCCATCCAGGTTCGGATAATGCTTTTTCATCGCGTCGATCAAGGCGGCGGAGTCCTTGGCTTTGACGGTTTCCGCTTCATAGGTCTTCAGGTAGTTCTTGGTGAAGCGCACCGATTCGATGGTTTGCGGCGCACCGGCGCTGAAATGGCCCGGCACCACGATCTTCGGATGCAAGGACGAAATCTTGTCGAGCATCTTGATCCATTGCTGGCGCGATGCCAGGGTCTGGGTGTCGGCAGTCCATACATGTTCATTGCCGGCCACCAGCACGCCGCCAACCACGGCCTTCAACGATGGAATCCAGACAAACGTGCGCTCCGGGCTGGCGCCGTCGAGGCCGATCACTTCCAGCTTGCGGCCTTCCAGGGTCAGGGTGCTGCCTTCCAGCGGTTCCGGCACGATCAGTTGCCTAGGCGCGTTGGCGCCCAGCTTGGGGCCCCAGAACGCCAGCTTGTCCTGCATGGTGGCCTTGATGTGGGCGATCACCGGCGCCGGCGCCAGCACCTTGGCGTCCGGATATGCCTCCTTCAGCACTTCCAGGCCGAAGTAATAGTCTGGATCGCCGTGGCTGATGTAGATGGTGGTCAGCTTCTTGCCGCTGTCCTGGATTTTTTTCAGCAGCTGGCCGGCGCTGGAACGGTCGAACTGGGCATCGATGACGATGGCGTCGGTGCTGCCGGTAATCAGCTCGGAAGACACCGGGAACATGCCGCTGGCGCCGGGATTGTAGACCTCCAGTTTCAAAGGTTGCGGCGCCGCGGCCGCAGCGCCGGCGATCATCAGGCCTGCGGCGGTTGCCAGCAGCGAACGGAACAAGGTACGTGTAAACATCGACATCTCCAGGGTGATAGGAAAGAAACATCATCATAGTTGACTGAAACGATGCAAAAAACCTCATAATAGTGCCTAGTTAGTTGCACAAATCGATCTAATAGACTAAACGCCATGGACAGACTGGTTGCAATGCAGGTATTCGTCGAGGTCGCCGACCGCGGCAGCCTGACCGCAGCCGCCGACAAGCTCGACATGTCGCGCGCCATGGTGTCGCGTTACCTGGCCGAACTCGAGGAGTGGGTGGGCGCCCGCCTGCTCCATCGCACCACGCGCAAACTGAGCCTGACCTCGGCCGGCAGCGACACGCTGCCGCGCTGCCGCCAGATGCTCGACATGGCCGGCGACATCCAGGCTTCCGCCGCCACGCCCGAACATACACCGCGCGGCACGCTGCGCCTGACTTGCAGCATGTCGCTGGGACAGGCTTACCTGGCGCCGCTGCTGGCGCGTTTCCTGAAACGCTATCCCGGCACAGCGGTCGACATGCTGCTGGTTGACCGCGCAGTCAACCTGGTCGAAGAACGGGTGGACCTGGCGATCCGCATCACCAACGCGCTCGATCCCAACCTGATTGCCCGCAAGCTGGCGGTATGCCGCTCGGTGGTATGCGCCTCTCCGGCCTATCTGCAGGAACACGGCACGCCGAACAGCGCGGAAGACCTGGCCCTGCACAACTGCCTGACCTACTCCTATTTCGGCAAGAGCTTGTGGGAATTCGAGAAAGACGGCGCGCCGGTGGCGGTGCCGGTAGGCGGCAACATGAGCGCCAACGAATCGTCGGTATTGCTGGAAGCGGCTGTCGCCGGCGCCGGCATCAGCTTGCAGCCGGTGTATGCAGCCACAGGATTGCTGCGTAGTGGTAAACTACGCGCGCTGCTCGAAGAATACCAACCGCGCGAAATGAGTATTTACGGCGTCTACGCATCGCGCCGCCAAATGCCTGCCATCCTGCGCGCCATGCTCGATTTCCTGGTCGAGGAATTCAGCGCAGACCCAGACTGGGCAACACCAGTCATTTAAATCAAGCAAAGTATCAAGCAAATCCGTCCGTGACACCCATAAGGCAGCCATTGCCCACGCGTTAGCCAATGCTTCCAGTCGTCACAGCTTCACCTAGTAAAAACAAAATGCAAAAAATCTCCACGCTTACCCGTAATACCCTGATGTTCCCGCTGGCTTTGGTGCTGTTCGAGTTCTCGGTCTACATCGCCAACGACATGATCCAGCCGGGCATGCTGACGGTAACCCGCGAGTTCGGCGCCAGCGCAGCCTGGATGGCGTCCGCCATGACCGCCTTCCTGGTCGGCGGCGCCGTGTTCCAGTGGCTGTTCGGGCCGCTCTCTGACCGCATCGGGCGCCGTCCCGTGATGCTGGGCGGCACTGTTTTTTTCATCCTGTCCTGCCTGGCGACGCTGTTCTCGCAAAGCATTGAAAGCTTCATCATCTTGCGCGTGCTGCAAGGCGTCGGCTTGTGTTTCATTTCTTCGGTCGGCTATGCCGTGGTGCAGGAAGCATTTGAAGAAAAGGCAGCGATACGCGTTACCGCGCTGATGGCCAATGTCGCCTTGATTGCACCGCTGATCGGACCGGTAGCAGGCGCTTTCATGATTGAAATCCTGCCTTGGCGCATGGTGTTCGTATTCATCGCCGCCATCGCCACCGTTTCCCTGGTCGGCCTGTGGCGGCACATGCCGGAAACCGTCAAGCAGCGCAAAGAGAAACTGCCGCTGGTGCAGATCTGGCACGACTACCGCGCGGTGGTCGGCAACCGCCATTTCCTGAAGGCTGCGATGTGCATGCCCTTGCTGGCGATTCCGCTGATCGGCTGGATCGCCATGTCGCCGGAAATCCTGGTGGCCGACGGCCACCTGAGCGTGATCGAATACGGTTACTGGCAGATCCCGGTGTTCGGCTGCCTGATCGCCGGCAACCTGGTGCTGGCGCGCCAGGTCGACCGCTGGCGCCTGGGCAGTTCGATCCGGATCGCGCTGTATCCGATTGCCCTGGGCGTACTGATCATGCTGTTCGGCGCGGCTTTCCTCGACAAGCCTTACTTCCTGGTGGCGGCGATCAGCGTGATTGCGTTCGGCGAAGGTTTGTCGGCGGCCGTCATGATCCGCTTCACGCTGACTGAAAGCGCGGTCTCGAAAGCCACCGTGGCGGCCACCATGGGCATGATCAACATGACCTTGTACGGCGTCGGCATCGAGCTGTACAAGGTGTTTTACCAGTATGCGGGGATGATGGGTTTTGCGCTGTTTTCGCTGGCGGTGATTGCGCTGTACTGGTACCTGTCGCGCAGCGTGGTGGCGCGCGCCATGCTGGCCCGGGTGACCGGGCATGAAGAGAAAGATGGACCGCTGATCTGATGCATGCACTGCTCCGGCCGGCGTCGGAGCAGTGTCGCGGCGAAATTATTCGCCGCGCTTCTGGCTGATGATGCTCATGAACTCGCGCCGCGTCGACGGATCGTCGCGGAAGGCGCCCAGCATGCGGCTGGTCACCAGGCTGGTGCCTGGTTTATGGATGCCGCGCGTGGTCATGCATTCATGCGATGCTTCGATTACCACCGCAACGCCTTTCGGCAGCAGCACTTGCTGCAGGGTGTCGGCAATCTGCACCGTCATTTTTTCCTGGATCTGCAAGCGCTTGGCGAAGATGTCCACCAGGCGCGCCAGCTTCGAGATGCCGACCACACGCCGGTCCGGCAGGTAAGCCACGTGCGCCTTGCCGATGATAGGCGCCATGTGGTGCTCGCAATGGCTCTCGAAACGGATATTGGTCAGCACTACCATCTCGTCGTAGCCCTCGACTTCCGAAAACGTAGTCGAGAGGATTTCCACCGGGTCTTTGCTGTAGCCGGCAAAAAATTCTTCATAAGCCCGCGCCACGCGGGCCGGCGTATCCAGCAGGCCTTCGCGGTCAGGATCGTCGCCGGCCCAGCGCAGCAAGGTGCGGATCGCTGATTCCGCCTCGGCGCGGCTGGGACGTTCTGGCAAGGCGCTAGCCGCCGGCACTGGATCTTTTGAGGACATCTGTTTACCTTTTTCTAAAAATTTTACTTGCTCAATACATTTCGGCTAATGCCGACAGTGTAATTCAGCTATGGCATTACTGCATCGCATTCCTCAAAGGCCAGTCGATTGCGCAACGCAACATCGAAACTTGGGTCGGTAGTAGCCTGTTATTACCTGCCGCATCCTCGCTGTTCCATACTCGACCTTCCCTGCCCTACCCACTTCATTGAAGGACCTATCATGAGCACGAAAAAAATCCTGATCCTGGCCGGCGACTATGTCGAAGATTATGAATTGATGGTGCCGTTCCAGGCGCTGCAGATGGTCGGCCACCAGGTCGACGTGGTGTGCCCGGACAAAGCTGCCGGCGCCCAGATCCGCACCGCCATCCACGACTTCGAAGGCGACCAGACTTATAGCGAAAAACCCGGCCACAACTTTACCTTGAACGCTGCATTCAGCGATGTCGATGTCAGTCGTTACGATGCACTGCTGATCCCGGGCGGCCGCGCCCCAGAATACCTGCGCCTGAATCCGCGCGTGATCGAAATCGTCCAGCAATTCCATGCCGCCGACAAGCCGATCGCAGCAGTCTGCCATGGCCCGCAGCTGCTGGCGGCGGCCGGCGTGCTGGAAGGAAAAACCTGTTCCGCCTATCCGGCCTGCGCGCCGGAAGTCAAACTGGCCGGCGGCAAATATGCGGAAATCGACGTCACCGCCGCCCATCGCGACGGCAACCTGGTGACGGCGCCGGCATGGCCGGCCCATCCGGCCTGGCTGGCGCTGTTCCTGGCTGCATTGGGAACCCGCATCGAGTTATGATAAAGGCTGTGCGGCCGCCGCTGCGGCCCGCACGGCGTGACTGTTCAAGAAACGAGGTATCCGATGTGTCAGATTTATGCCCAGGCCGATCCCATCTTGTACGAATCGCGCGCCCGTTCGGTGCGCATCATGGGCGTCATCACCACCATCAAGCTGGAAAACCTGTTCTGGCAAACCCTGGCGGAACTGGCGGCGGACAACGACCTGACCACCAACCAGCTGATCGCCAAGCTGCATGACGAAGTCACTACGCACTTGGGCGAGGCCAGCAATTTCGCCTCTTTCCTGCGCGTCACCTGCCTGCGTTACCAGGCCCTGAGAGCCCATGCAGGATTCGAATCGAAGGCAGTCAGCGCCGCCACCAAGATCAACGCGGCTGCATAAAATTCAGCCCGCGGTCGACAACTTCAAGCCGATCAGGCCCAGCACGATCAGGCTGACGCTGGCGATGCGCGCCAGGCTGGCCGCCTCACCCAGCAGCACGATGCCGGCGATGAAGGAGCCTACCGCGCCGATGCCGGTCCATACTGCGTAGGCGGTGCCCAGCGGCAAAGTGCGCATCGCCAACGCCAGCAGCCAGATGCTGATGGCCATGCCGGCCACCGTGATCACGGATGGCCACAGGCGGCTGAACCCTTCGGAATATTTGAGGCCGACGGCCCAGACGATTTCGGCCAGGCCGGCAAGAAAGAGAATGATCCAGGCCATGCGACCTCCAGAAAAATGGGGTCGTCCCCGGATATGGATACGGCGCCGGGTCGTCCCGGCGCCGAGATGAAAACAGCAACATTATAGAGCGTCTTGCCGCCGCTCAGTGCACGCCTATCCAGCCCAGGCCGGCGGCAAACACCAGGTACAGCAAGCCGAACATCGCCAGCCGGCCGCCGCTCAGCATGCCCTTGCGCAGAAGCACGTAGAGGCCGAACATCGACATCATCGTCACCGCCGCCGCCCACACCAGCGCCGGGCTCAGCATCCATGGGGTAAAGATCAGCACCAGCGCGGTCGGGATAGTCGCCTGGATCATCATGGCGCCGCTGATATTGCTCAAGGCCAGGTTCTGCTTGCCTTGCCTGACCCAGATCACCGCATTCAGGATTTCCGGCAGCTCGGTAGCGATCGGACTCAGCAGCAGCGCCGCCAGTTGCGGCGAGATGCCCAGCCATGGCGCGATGTCGCCCAACTGGCGCACGAACAACTGCGAACTGAGGAAAATCACCACCAGCGCCACCAGCGTTTGCAGCAAGGCCCAGCCGATGCCCGGCTGGACATCGTGCGGCCTGAATTTCAAGGGTTCCAGCTCATGTATCTCGGCGTCGGCATCTTCTTCCTTGCGCATCTCGCCCCAGATATACACACCGTAGGCCAGCAGGAAAAAAACGCCCAGCCAAGGCTTGATCGCGAACGCTACCAGCCCCAGGCCGACCTTGACCACGAATATCCCGATGAACCAGGCCTGGTCTCGGCTCAGCCGCTGCGCGGCGCTGGCCGACAGCAGGATGCCGCCGATTTTCTTGCGGTTCAGGATGAACATCAGGCCCACCACCGCATACGCAATGGTCGCCAGCACCAGCGGTCCGCCCAGCGCCGCGCCGACGCCGATTTCCCGGTGCGCCGCATCGCGCCCGAACACCACGGCGACAAAGGTCACCACGCTTTCCGGCAAGGCCGTGCCGAACGCCGCCAGCACCGTGCCGACCGCGCTTTGCGCGATGCCGAGCCGACGCCCGACCCATTCGATGCTGTTGACGAAATATTCACAGGAAAGATAGATCACCACGGCCGAGCCGAGCAACAGAGCGAAGCTGAGTATCATGCGCGCGCTCCCGCCGCACAGGCCATGGCAGCAGACGAGAAAACCAACGAGGAAAGAAGCGGCTTAGTGGAACTGGCTGTGACAGCGCGTCGGCGCTGCCATTGGCGGTAAATAGGCATGTGGACATCCTGAGGGCCGGGCACTGACGAATGGCGCAACGCCTTCGCCCGGCCGGGTAAAGGGAAGCACCATAGGTCTTGCCAAACCGTGCGGTCGCGCATGCCATGGCGTAAATTGGATACAGCGCCAAGTATGTTGACATGCGCTCTTCGAAAGATTCGAAGGCGGCTACTCCCCTAAGGAGCCGCAATTTTATCACTGAAATATTGACAGCGGCAATGGCAGCTGCAGCATCCTCAAACATTCTCCTGCGCAACTAGCCACGGTAACAAACTGCCTGGACAACGGATAACAGGCGCAAAAGAGATAAAATGGCGGCTTATTTGTAACGGAGCACATTTTTATGAAATGGGCAGTAGTCAGTATTTTTATTCTGTCGGTGTTGTACGTCCACTTTCGCGGCAAGGCGCGCCTGCCGTTTTTCCGGCAGCTGTTCGACCATTCGTCGATCATGGCCCCGCTCAACATCTTCATGTACATGTTTTCCAAGGTGCCGACCAACACGCCCTACCTGCCGACCAGCACCTTCGCCGACCTGAAGATCCTGGAAGACAACTGGGAAACCATACGCGATGAAGCCAAGGGCCTGATCGGCCTGGAAAAGATCCGCGCCGCGGAAAAGAACGACGACGCCGGCTTCAACTCTTTTTTCAAGGCCGGCTGGAAACGCTTCTACCTGAAATGGTACGACGCCAGCCATCCCTCGGCTGAGCAGTTCTGTCCCAAGACCGTGGCCCTGCTGCGCCGCACGCCGAGCGTCAAGGCGGCGATGTTTGCCGAACTCGCGCCCGGCGGCACCCTCAACCCGCACCGCGATCCGTTCGCCGGTTCGCTGCGCTACCACCTCGGCCTGGTCACGCCCAACGACGACCGCTGCTTCATCGAAGTCAACCAGCAGCGCTACAGCTGGCGCGACGGCCAGGGCGTGGTGTTCGACGAAACCTTCATCCACTGGGCGCAGAACGGCTGCGACAGCAACCGCATCATCATCTTCTGCGACATCGAACGCCCCATGCGCTACCGCTGGGCGCAGGCGATCAACCGCTGGCTGGGCCGCCACATGATGAGCGCGGCGGCGTCGCCGAACGAAACCGGCGATGAAACCGGCGGCATCAACAAGCTGTTCCGTTTTGTCTGGGCCGCCGGCCAATACCGGCGCGCGCTGAAGAAGTTCAGCAAGCCGCTGTACATGTGCATCAAGTTCGGCCTGATTATCGGCGTGGTGCTGGCCATCATTTATCTCTGAACCGCCACAGCTCGCGAACATCCGACCAAGCCGCCTTTGTGCGGCTTTTTCATGCCTGGTACACAGCCCTTATATGTTGCATTGCGGTAACAATATTTGATTTTCACAGGTAGACTACGGGCTCTACTTTGCACAAGGAAAACCCATGATGACTCGTTCGCTGATTGCCACAGCCCTCCTATCGCTCGCCGCCTGCGCCACCGGTCCATCGATCGCCCAGGACCGGGGCAGCGACGGCCTCGCCGAATCGAATGCGCAAAACCGCCCGGTCAAGGTCATGATCATCACCATGTTCGGTCCCGAAGGCCAGGCCTGGCTGGACCGCCTCGGTCCCTGGAAAACCGTCGCCGTACCGGGCCTGTCGCCCGACTATCCGAACGTTAACTGCAACAGGCAGGATGTCTGCGTAATCACCACCGGCATGGGCTACGCCAATGCCTCGGCATCGATCATGGCGCTGACGTTCTCGTCGCGCTTCGACCTGCGCCACACCTACTTCCTGATCTCCGGCATTGCCGGCGTCGATCCGGCGCGCGGCACTGTCGGTTCGGCCGCCTGGGCCAAATACCTGGTCGATTTCGGCATCCAGTGGGAACTTGATGCGCGCGAAATCCCGGCCGGCTGGAAAACCGGTTATCTCGGCATCAATACCAAGAGCCCCACCGAAAAACCGCCGCTCGATTATCGCAATGAAGTATTCCAGCTGAATCCGAAACTGGCCGACGCCGCGTTTTCCCTGTCGCGCAATGTCGTGCTGGCCGACAGCGCGCAGGCGCAGGTAGCACGCTCCAAGTTCAGCTATGCGCCGGCCAACCAGCCGCCGTCGGTAGTCCAGTGCGACATCGCATCCGGCAACACCTGGTGGTCAGGCACGCTGCTGGGCGAACGCGCGCGCGAATGGACCAAGATCCTGACCGACAACAAGGGTGTGTATTGCATGACAGCGCAGGAAGACAATGCAACCTTCGAAGCATTGAAGCGTGCATCGAGCACCAAGCGGGTCGACCTGAACCGCGTGGCGGCATTGCGCACAGGCTCGGATTTCGACAGGCCTTACCAGGGGCAGACCAGTGCCGACAACCTGCTCAACTACGCGGACCAGGGCGGCTTCGTGCCGGCCACCGAGAACCTGTATCGCGCGGGCAATCCGCTGGTGCAGGATATCGTGACGCATTGGGGTGAATGGCGGGATGGCGTGCCGCATCGGTGAGTGTTGTCTATCTAAGGATCAAGCCGCCTTTGGCGGCTTTTTTATTTCCGGGCAGTTGATCCATGCCATCGGAGAAATCGAATCAAGCCACGCTCAATTCAATGTGCTTGCCAAGCGCACTCATTGCGTCGGAAATTCTGTCGATCTTGGTTGTGTGATGCAGATCAATCAGACGGTTTACTTCCTGTTTCGTTGTATCCATGCGAAGAGCCAGATCAGTCGGCCGGATATGTTGCGCCAGCATTTCATTGAGCAGCAGAACCTTGGCTGTAACACTCAGCGGAATATCTACCAAAATCTCCCCTCTTTTTGCCTTGGATGGCAATGGCACCTTGCGCTTGTCCTCGAAATAAAAATCCATGGCGCTCAGTAATACATCGGCAGCCATGTCGAGCGCTTCGAATTTATCATCGCCTTGACTAATGGCCTCAGGTATGTCGCGGAAAGTAACGACAAAACCACCATCAGGATCCGGCGTGAGTGTTGCTGGGTATTTCATAATGTCCTCGTGAAGCATATCAACCGTGGTTGCACGACCCCCAGCTTAAAACGCAGTTGCGTGGTGCAATTCGACAATCACGGGAATCTCTTCCAGATCCGCTTCATTTTAAATTGAGCTGCTTTTTCACGCCTTCAACAAGCCCTGTCTTGAGCTCCTTGTTCTGGTGTCTTGGCAGGTGGGATTGTTTGCCATGCAAATAGACTTTTATGTGTTTCGATCCGTCCTTGAAAGTCGCTCCCTGTTGCGTCAGCCACTTTACAAATTCACTTTGCTTCACCGCGCATCCTTTGCTCGCCTCGGCGATTTCAATATAACCAAAATTGCTTACCATGACAAGATAAACGTAAGCAATTTTGCATACTCACTCGTTATTGTGAGGTGACCGCTGCCAAGCATCCTTAGCGAGCATGAATAAAATATTGAGGTCATTTTATTTTTTGGTGCCAGGAACGTCTTTAGCCGAGAGGCCTAAAAAAACTGGATTAGAAACAGATTCCCCCTCTCAAACCCGCACACATTTCCGAAGCCGTTTTTCAGACATTTTCCTCTATTGCAAAAGCCAGCTTTTCATCACATTCAAATACTCGAAATCCTCTAAATCCCAGCCACTTGCCATGACGCACAGGAACATGCATAAAATTGTGTAGTTTTGTGTATAATAATATGAGCAGCGCAGACATTATCAAACAACTGAAAGCAGCCGGCTGGAAGCATGTTTCCACTCGTGGCAGCCATCACAAATACCGCCATCCCGTTACCGGCAAATCGGTAATTGTTCCGCATCCGAAGAAAGACCTGGCGCTGGGAACAACCGAGAGCATCCTGAAACACGCTGGACTGAAATGAGGACAAAATGTTATATCCGCTCTATGTATGGAAGGACAAAAGCAGCGCGTATGGCGCCCGCTTCCCGGATCTGCCCGGCGTATTTACTGCCGCCGACGAATTGAATGATCTTCCGGCCATGGCACAGGAAGCTGCGAAAACCATGTACGAGGGGGAAGTGCATATTCCCGAGGCGTCATCCATCGAGAAATGGAAAGATGCAGCGGACTACGCCGGCGGTTTCTGGATGCTGGTCGATATCGATCGTTCGAAAATCAATACCAAACCCGTCCGGCTAAACATCTCGTTGCCGGAAAACCTGTTGCGCGACATCGACGCTTTCGCCAAGTCGCATCAGCTGACCCGATCCGGATTCCTGGCCCAGGCTGCGCTGAAAGCGATGGCGCAATAGATTTTCATGTAAATATAGCAATATTATTTAGTATTGAAGACCTAAGATATCGCCAAAAATATGGTTTAGAATTGCCTTTCGGAATTATTTTCCATCGATTCCCGATGCGCCGCGGACGTCCGGCAGTCTCGCATTTGCGCCATTCCGCTTGATGGATTTCCAGTTTCACTCCGCTCTCCGGCGGGGCCAGCAGCGTCAACCAGGCTTCACTTTTTCAACTAAGGGGCAAAACCATGGCAATCGACGTATATCTGCAAATCGACGGCATCAAAGGGGAATCCACCGACGACATCCATAAGGACTGGATCGAGTGCAAATCGGTGCAATGGGAAGTGCTGCAGCCGAAATCGGCCACTGCATCCACCGCGGGCGGCCATACCGCCGAGCGCTGCGAGCACAAGGATATCGTGATCACCAAGCTGGCCGACCTGGCTTCGCCGCTGCTGCTGCAAAACTGCTCGTCGGGCAAGACCATTCCAAAAGCGAAATTCGAATTCCTGCGCGCCGACGGCAAGGGCGAACGCATCCGCTACTTCGAGATCGAGCTGGAGAACCTGCTGATTTCCGATGTCGCTCCGTCCGTCACGGAAGGCAATGTGCTGAGCGAAACCGTCAGCCTGAAGTACTCCAAGGTCAAATGGAAATATACCCAGCAAAAAATCGCCGGCGGCTCGGGCGGCAATACTTCGGGCGGCTGGGATTTGTCGACCAACAAGGTCGCGTAATTTCGCTGCACAAACAAAAAGAGCCGTGGCAATCACGGCTCTTTTTTTAAGATCTGCTTTCCCCTCAGCCGCGCGCCGGCAATATCTTGCCGCTGACCGCACCAAAGCCGACGCGGTAACCATCGCCTTGGCACCAGCCTGTCATTCCCACTTCATCGCCGTCCTGGATAAAACTGCGCTGGACGCCGTCCGCCAGGGTCAGTGGATTCTTGCCGTTCCATGTCAGCTCCAGCAGGCTGCCGAACGATTCCGGTGTGCTGCCGCTGATGGTGCCTGAACCCATCAGGTCGCCGATGCGGGTGTTGCAGCCGGAGACCGTGTGGTGCGCCAGCTGCTGCACCATGGTCCAGTACATGGCTTTGAAGTTGGTGCGGCAGATGGTTTGCGCTGCCGCGGTTTCACCTGGCTTGAGCGAGACTTCCAGCGTGATGTCGTAACCGTTCTTGCCGCTCTGCTGCAGGTAAGGCAGCGGCTGAGGCTGCTGCGCCGGGCTGGCGACGCGGAATGGCTCCAGTGCCTCCATCGTGACTACCCATGGCGAAATCGAAGTCGCGAACGACTTGCTGTTGAACGGCCCCAGCGGCACGTATTCCCATTGCTGCAGATCGCGCGCGCTCCAGTCGTTGAGCAGGACCATGCCGAAGATATGCTGTTCCGCATCGGCGATGTCGATCGGTTCGCCCAGTGCATTCGGCTGGCCGATGATGAAGCCGGTTTCCAGTTCGAAATCGAGCTTGCGGCAGGCGCCGAAGATGGGGGCGTCGGCGTCCGGCAGTTTCAGCTGGCCCATCGGCCGCTGCAGCGGCGTGCCGCTGACCACCACCGAACTGGCGCGACCGTTGTAGCCGATCGGGATATGCAGCCAGTTCGGCAGCAACGCATTGGCCGGGTCGCGGAACATGGAGCCGACATTGGTCGCGTGTTCCTTCGACGAATAGAAATCGGTATAGCCAGGAATGTCCAGCGGCAGGTGCATCGTTGCCTGGTCCTGGGCGATGAATGCCTTGGCGCGTAGGGCCTGGTTGTCGCGCAGCTGCAGGTTGTCGTCGCGCAGCAGCTCGCTGACGGCGGCGCGTGTGCTGCGCCAGGCTGGCCGGCCCAGTGCGATGAACGGGTTCAGGGTGGGCTGGCGGAATATCTCAGGACTTGCGCTCAGCAAACCCGCTTCGGCCAATGCGCTCAAATCGAGAATCTGGTCGCCGATTGCAACGCCGACGCGCGGCGCAGGATTGACGGCATCGCTGAACACGCCGAACGGCAGATTCTGGATAGGAAAATGCGACTCCGCCGGAGTCGGGATAAATGATTTCAGCGCAGGATCGTTAGTTTGCATGGTGTCTGTCTTGATTAAGGTTGACCGTTGAAATGCTTTTGCAGGCCGTGCCAGCATTGCAGGTAATCTTTCTGCAGCAGCGGCGTCGCCAATGCATAAGGTGTCGGGTGGATCACGTAGCGGCTTTCAAACATGAAAGCCATTGTATTGTCGATGCGGTGCGGCGCCAATGTCGCGCTTGAGGCCTTGTCGAAAGTCGCTGCATCAGGACCATGGCCGCTCATGCAGTTATGCAGGCTGCCGCCGCCGGGAGTGAAGCCGTCGGCCTTGGCGTCGTAGGCGCCGTGGATAAGGCCCATGTATTCGCTCATGACGTTGCGGTGGAACCATGGCGGCCGGAAGGTGTGCTCGGCCACCATCCAGCGCGGCGGGAAAATCACGAAATCCACATTCGCGGTACCGTGCGTATCCGAGGGCGAGGTCAGCACCGTGAAAATGGACGGATCGGGATGGTCGAAACTGACCGTGTTGATGGTGTTGAACAGGCTCAGGTCATATTTGTACGGCACGTAGTTGCCGTGCCAGGCCACCACATCCAGCGGCGAATGGCCGATGCGCGCAGCCCATAACTTCCCGCCGAACTTGGCCAGCAGCTGGAATTCGCCTTCCCGGTCTTCATATGCCGCCACCGGCGCCTGGAAATCGCGCGCGTTGGCCAGGCCGTTGGAACCGATCGGCCCCAGTTCCGGCAGCTGGAAAGCCGCGCCATAGTTCTCGCAGATATAACCGCGCGCGCTGCCATCCGGCAGTTCGATGCGGAAGCGCATGCCGCGCGGGATCACCACGATTTCGCCCGGCTTGACTTCCAGCACGCCGAGTTCGGTCCGGGCCAGCAAACGTCCCTGCTGCGGCACGATCAGCAGTTCGCCGTCGGCATCGTAGAAAAAACGGTCGTGCATGGAACGGTTTGCCGCGTACAAGTGGATTGCAACTCCAGCCTGAGCAGCCGCATCGCCGTTGCCGGCGAAGGTAACGATGCCGTGGATGAAATCGACAGCCTGGCCGTCGTCCGGCATCGGCAAGGGATTCCAGCGCAGCTGGTCGGGCGGCGTATCGACCTGAGTGAACGGGCCGCTGGCCAGCAAAGGCTGTGGCACCTTTTCAAAAGCGTGGTGCATCGCGCCCGGCCGGATACGGTACAACCAGGAGCGCCGGTTGTGCGCACGCGGCGCGGTGAATGCGGTACCGGACAGCTGCTCCGCATACAGGCCGTAAGGCGCTTTCTGCGGCGAATTCTGGGTGGCCGGCAAGGCGCCGGGCAAGGCTTCGCTGGCGAAATCGTTGCAGAATCCCGATTGGTAGAGGAACGTGTTTTCCATGGGTTTTATCCTTGGTTCAAGTATCTTAATGTGCAACGACGGCTTGCACTTTGCTGCGGTGAGAAGTTTCCTGCATCAACATCAGCATCACGGCCGACACCAGCGCCGGCACCGCCAGCACGATGAAAATGGTGCTGTTGGGCCAGTTCAGGCGGATCAGTTCGCCGCCCAGCACCGGGCCGACGATAGAGCCGATGCGGCCGACGCCCAGGCTCCAGCCGATGCCGGTGGAGCGCAAGGTGGTCGGATAATAAGTGCCTGCCAGTGCATTGACCGCCGGCTGGCCGCCGACGATGCAGAAACCGGCGACGAAGATGCTGGCAAACAGGAACAGCAGCGAAATCTCGGGACGGCCGATCAGGAACACCGCCAGCCCGGCCACCAGGAACACCGGGATCAGCACGCGGCGGAAACCGGAGCGGTCGATCAGTTGGCCCATGATCAGAGTGCCGAGCGTGCCGCCTATTTGCAATGTGGTACCTGCCATCACGGCAGTAGCGGTCGACAGGCCGGCGTCCTTGGCAATCGTCGGCAACCAGTTCGACAGGAAATACAGGTTGACCAGGTTCATGAAATTGATGATCCACAGCAGGATCGTGACCCTGGCCCTGCCCTCCTGGAATAGCTGCAGCATGGGGGCGCCCTTGCCGGCTTTTTCGTTGACGACGTAGCGGGTATCTTGGCCGATCACGACCGCGGGATCGATACGGCGCAGCCACTTGCCGACCTGCTCCAGCCGCTTGCCGCGCAAGACCAGGAACTGCATCGACTCCGGCAGCAGGAAAATCATCAGCACGCCGATCACAAGCGGCACCAGACCGCCGACATGGAATACCGACTGCCAGCCGAAACGCGGAATCAGCGCCGCCGACAGCAAGCCGCCCAGCACCGCGCCCAGCGTAAAACCGCAGGACACCAGCATCATCAGGGTGACGCGCTTGCGTACAGGGCTGTACTCGCCGGCCAGCGCCATCGCATTCGGCATGATCGCCCCCAGCCCGAGCCCGGTAATAAAACGCAAGGCGATCAGTTGCTCCACGCTCGCGGCCAGCGGCGTCAGCAGCATGCAGGCGGCGAAGAACAAGGTGGCAGCGATCAGCACCGGACGGCGGCCGATGCGGTCGGCCAGGATGCTGAAAGCCAGCGAACCGAGCAGCATGCCGAACAGGCCGGCGCCAAACACCGGCCCGAGGTTGGCCTTGGCGATGCCCCATTCCTGGATGATGGCAGGCGCCACATAGCCCATGGCCTGGACGTCGAAACCGTCGATGATCAGGCAGATGGCGCACAACGCCAGCATGACGATCTGAAAGTTGCCGATGCGGCTGCGGTCGATCAGGGCGGGAATATCTATCGGACTACTGTTTGTCGCAATCGCCATGCGTGTCTCCGGAGAAGTTGGCGCCGTATCAATACGATCTGCTTTTGCGCATTATCATCCTTTTTATTATTCAGAAAAATAGGCAATAATTAAAATCATTTTTTAATTAACTTAAATAATATAAAATCGTCATCATGGACAGGCTGGAATCGTTACGGGTGTTTTGCCAGGTGGTGGAACTGAACAGCTTCAGCCGCGCCGCTGAACAGCTGGAGATGTCGAACGCCACCATCTCCAATCATATCGCCGCCCTCGAACGGCATTTCGGCGTGCGCCTGCTGAACCGCACCACCCGCAAGATTTCGCTGACCGACGACGGCCATAGCTGCTACCAGCGCGCGCAACGCCTGCTGGGCGACATGAGCGAGCTGGAAGACGGGCTGCAGGGCCGGCGCGTGACGCCGCAAGGCATCTTGCGCGTCGACGTACCAACCGTGATTGCGCGCATTTACCTGGCGCCGGCCCTGTCGCGTTTTGCCGAACTGTATCCGGAGCTGTCGATCAGGCTGAACGTGGGCGACCGCATGGTCGACATGGTGGAGGGGCGCGGCGATGTCTGGATCCGCATCGGCGAACTGAAGGATTCGAACATGGTGGCGCGCCGCATCTACCAGACCCGCAACCTGTGCTGCGCCTCGCCCGCTTTCCTGGCGCAGCACGGCGTGCCGCAGACACCACAGGAACTCGGCGATTTCCGCTGCCTGGCGTTCATCCACCCCAACAGCGGCCAGAACGTACCGTGGACCTTCAGCAAGGGCAAACAAGAGCTGAGCTGGGCGCCGCCCGGCAATATCGCGATCAACCACGCGGAAACCCTGATCCACGCGGCCGCCAGCGGCGCCGGCATCGTCCAGCTGCTGACGCTGTCGCTCAATCCGCAGATCCGCGCCGGCCTGCTGGCGCCGGTATTGCCGGACTGGGCCACGCCGGGGCCGCCGGTATCGGTGGTGTATCACCAGAGCCATCAGTTGTCGGCCAAGGTGAGGGTTTTTGTCGATTTTGTTACAGAGCTGTTTGCCGCTATCGATTAGATTTTCGTACCATTTTGTTTTTCAGCCAGGAGAGAAGTCATGCATTGGGTCTATCTATTGATCGCCATCGTTGCCGAAGTGATTGCCACCAGTGCCCTGAAAGCCAGCGCCGAGTTCACGCGACTAGTGCCATCGATCGTGGTGGTGGCTGGTTACCTGACAGCCTTCTATTTCCTGTCGCTGACCTTGCGCACCTTGCCGGTGGCGATCGTGTATGCGATGTGGTCGGGTATCGGCATTGCGCTGATCGCGCTGGTCGGCTGGCTGTTCCTGAAGCAGAGCCTGGACGCCGCGGCTCTGATCGGCATCGGCCTGATTGTTTCCGGCGTGCTGGTGCTGAACGTATTTTCGAAGTCGGTCTCGCACTAAGCCGGCTTCATGTCTGCCACAGCGGCGGCTCATCCATCAGCGCGATCTGCTCGCGCAGCTCCAGCACCCGGTCCTGCCAGTAGCGCTGGGTATTGAACCAGGGGAAGGCCACGGCGAAAGCCGGGTCGTCCCAGCGCCGCGCTATCCACGCCGCGTAATGGATCAGGCGCAAGGTGCGCAGTGCCTCGATCAGGTACAGCTCGCGCGTATCGAAATCGCAGAAATCTTCATAACCGGCCAGCAACGAGCCCATCTGCTGCACCATGTCGCGCCGTTCGCCCGACAGCAGCATCCACAAGTCCTGAACCGCCGGCCCCATGCGGCTGTCGTCGAAATCGACGAAGTGCGGTCCGGCGTCGGTCCACAATACATTGCTGCCGTGGCAATCGCCATGCAGGCGCAAGGCGCCGACGCTGCCGGCGCGTTCGAAACAGCGACGTACGCCATCAAGGGCTTGCGTCACGGTGCTGCGATAAGCTTCCAGCAGATCCTCCGGCACAAAGCCGTTGGCCAGCAGGAAAGCGCTGGGTTCTTCGCCGAAACTGACGATGTCCAGGGTCGGCCGGTGCCGGTAGCTGCTGAGCGCGCCGACTGCATGGATGCGGCCGAGGAAGCGGCCCAGCCATTCCAGCGTGGCGCTGTCTTCCAGTTCCGGCGCGCGGCCGCCGTGGCGCGGAAACACCGCGAAGCGGAAACCGTCGAACTGATGCAGGGTGCGGCCGTCTTCCGCCGCCCATGCCGCCACAACCGGAATCTCCCGTTCAACCAGCTCCTGCACGAAACCATGCTCTTCCAGGATCGCTTCATCGCTCCAGCGCTGCGGCCGGTAGAACTTGGCCACCAGCGGCGGCCCTTGCTCCATGCCGATCTGGTACACGCGGTTTTCATAGCTGTTGAGCGCCAGCAGGCGGCCGTCGCCGTGCAGGCCGATGCTGTCAAGCGCGTCCAGCACGGTGTCGGGGGTCAGGGTAGAGAATGAGGCCGGGCTTGGGATAGTCATGCCGGTATTGTAAGCGCCAGCGGCCTGTTCATCGCATCGATTACACTAATACCCTTGCATTGTTCATTATTGCCGGGAGCCGCTTGTGCCAGCCATCGCCCTCAACCACTACAACCTGCGCGCGCCGCGTGCACTGTTATTGCAGCTGAAGGAATTTTATTGCGAAGTGATCGGCCTGCAAGCCGGCGCGCGGCCGCCTTTCGACAATTTCGGATTCTGGCTGTATGCCGGCGACCTGGCCGTGCTGCACCTGAGCGAAGCGCGCGCCGGCGATATCCGGCATACCGATACGGCCACTACCTTCGATCATGTCGCCTTCAGCTGTGTCGATCCGGAAGAAATGGAAGCTTGCCTGCAGGCACAGGCGCTGCCTTACCAGGTGGCGTTTGTGCCCTCCATGCAGCAAAAACAGATCTTCTTGCGCGATCCGGCCGGGAATGGGGTGGAACTCAATTTCGCCCATGTAAGCTAAATAGCAAATCGCGCTGTCAGCGCGCTTCGCCAGGCAACATCGTTTTACGATATCGCTTCCTTGCCTGACAGTCCGCGCCCCACACATGCGTATTCGCCAATTAGCGCCGGTATTAGCATTGCTCATCGCCAGATTCCTGAGCCCCCTGCTGCTTTGCCTCTTTCTCAGCCGGCCGTCCATCGCAGCGCCGGCGACGCCTCCCGCAGCACCGCCGCTGATGCTGGCCAATACCTACCATCCCGGCATCACCCTGGCCGACTACTGGGTCAGCGAAAAACTGGACGGCGTGCGCGGCTACTGGGACGGCGAGAAATTGCTGACGCGCGGCGGCCAGCGGATAAACGCCCCGCCCTGGTTCACCGCCGGCTGGCCAAAAACGGCGCTGGACGGTGAACTGTGGGCCGGCCGCCGGCAGTTCAGCCATGCGGTTTCCACCGTACGCCGCGAGACGCCCGACGATGCCGCCTGGCGCCGCATGCGTTTCATGGTATTCGACCTGCCGGCGCATCCCGGCAGTTTCGACCAGCGTCTGGCCGCCTTGCAAAACACGCTCGCCAAACTTGCCATTCCCTGGGTACAGCCGGTGGCGCAGAGCAAACTCAACGACCACGCAGCCTTGCGACGCTTGCTGCAACAAACCGTCAGTCAAGGCGGCGAAGGCCTGATGCTGCACCGGGGCGCGTCGCTATACCGGGCGCAACGCAGCGACGACCTGCTCAAGGTCAAAACCCATGAGGACGCCGAAGCCAGGGTCATCGCCCACCTTCCGGGCAAAGGAAAATACCAGGGCATGCTGGGCGCCCTCTTGGTGGAAACGCCGGGCGGCCTGCGTTTCAAGCTCGGCAGCGGCTTCAGCGATGAGCTGCGGCGCCGGCCGCCGGCGCTTGGCAGCACGGTGACCTATCGCTTCCGCGGCTTGAATGACAGCGGCATACCGCGCTTCGCCAGCTTCATGCGTGTCTATGAACAATAGCCTCGGCGCTATGCCGCATCGAGATGCAGCGCCATGCGTTCCTCGTCATGAAACTGCCCGTCTATGCACAGAGCCCGGCGGTCGATGCCGCAAGAGACAAATCCCAGCTTGGCATACAGCGCCCTGGCGCCGGGATTGATGGTATTGACTTTCAAGTCCAGCTGGACCAGTTCCGGGATATTCTTGGCATGGGCGATAACCGCCTCGAACATGCTTTGCGCCACTCCGTTGGCGCGCGCCTTTGGCGTCACATAGACGCCGACAACTGTGGCCCGGTGATAAATCTTGCAGCGGGAATCGCGCACCAGGCCGACGGTGCCGACCAGGACCTCGCCTTGAAACGCACCGTAAGTCACCTGAAAAGGGCTCGCTTTCAAACGCCCCGCCATCTGTTCTTCCGGTACCGCGCTTTCTTCCTCATGCGTGGGTACGAATGAAGATGGCGAGTCGAGGATGGATTCCAGCCTCAGCTGGCGGTAGGATGCAAGGTCTGCCGGGGTTAATGCTCTGATTTTCATATAAGATGAACTGATGTGGATAAACTTGTCACAGGATAAATGATTGTTCGCAGGCAAGCAGCTCGAATATTTCTCAGCCGGCGGCATTTCAATCGTAAAATCCGTATCCCCATTTCCATCGTAAATTTAAGCGGCCAATTCCATGAATCTCGACGAACCCCTCTCAGACAAAGAATTTGACGAACTGGACGACTTCCTGTTGTCCGATCGTTGTGCTGAAGACAGCATGACCATGGATACCCTGCACGGCTACCTGACGGCGCTGGTGATCGGTCCGGAGCAGGTGTTGCTGGGCGAATGGCTGCCGCACGTATGGGGACCGTCGCTGAAGGATGCGCCGAAATTCAAGTCCGACAAGGAATATGAAAAGATCGTCGGCCTGATCGCGCGCTACATGAATGAAATCGCGGTCACGCTGGAAGTGGCGCCGAAAGAATACGAACCGCTGTTCTGCGAACACGAGCACGAAGGCAAGTCGCTGCTCGACGGCGAAGCCTGGACCTGGGGTTTCTGGGAAGGCATCAACCTGCGCGCCAAGGCCTGGGAACCGATCTGGCATTCCAACCTGGCGACAGTAGTGCGGCCTATCTACCTGCTGGGTGCGGAAGAACTGGAAGAAGAAGAAATGGCGCTGCGCGAAGATCCGGTGCAGCGCCACAAGCTGGCGGTGGAAGTGGAAGCGGCGATTCCGGAAATCTACCGTTACTGGCTGCCGCACCGCAAATCCGCGGTTACCACTATCCAGCGCGAAACGCCGAAAGTCGGCCGCAATGACGAATGTCCTTGCGGCAGCGGCAAGAAATTCAAGAAATGCTGCGGCGTCGATTCAAAGGAAGATTAAGCAGGACGGCGAATGGCTAGCCATCCGCCTTGCTACAGCATTATTCCTTGATGAAATGCTCGCGGTAATAGCGCAGTTCTTCAATCGATTCGATGATGTCCGCCAGCGCGGTATGCTTCTGGTGCTTCTTGAAGCCGCTGGCCAGTTCCGGCTTCCAGCGGCGGCACAGTTCTTTCAGGGTCGACACGTCCAGGTTGCGGTAGTGGAAAAACGCTTCCAGCTTGGGCATGCCGCGCGCCATGAAGCGGCGGTCCTGGCAGATCGTGTTGCCGCACATGGGCGACTTGCCGTTCGGCACATATTTCTTCAGGAACTCGATCAGGGCCAGTTCGGCCTCGCTTTCGGTCACGGTCGAGTTTTTCACTTTTTCGATCAGGCCGGAGCGGCCGTGGGTGCCCTTGTTCCAGGCATCCATGCCGTCCATGATTTCGTCCGGCTGATGGATTGCAAACACCGGGCCTTCCGCCAGGATGTTCAGTTGCGGATCTGTCACCACCACCGCCACTTCAATGATGCGGTCGCTGTCCGGATTGAGGCCGGTCATTTCCATGTCGACCCAGATCAGGTTGAATTCGTTAGGCCGCACCGGCGCCGCTGGCGCTGCCGGCGTTGCAGTGGTAGTGGCGATGGCAGTAGGTGCGTCGGCGGCTTGTGACATAATTGTTCTCTTCGTTATATTTAGCTAAGACAGGCCCGGCATTTGTTTGCGCAAGCCATAGAACGGCTATTTTCTCACATAGGGACTAAGGGACTACATGTCTTCATTTGCATTTTCGGTTTTGTTTGTGGTTTTCCTGGCAATCACCCTGGTGGTGCGCTTTTGGCTGAGTTCGCGCCAGATCCGGCATGTTTTGGCCCATCGCAGCGCGGTGCCGGCGGAATTCGCCGAAAAGATCCCGCTGGCGGCCCACCAGCGCGCTGCCGACTATACTGTCGCCAAGACCAAATTCGGCCTGTTTTCGATGCTGGTGAGCGCCGCGGTGCTGATCGGCTTCACCCTGCTGGGCGGCTTGCAATGGCTGTCCAGCGCCATGTTCAACTGGGCCGGTCCCGGCATGGTCTACCAGATCGGCTTGCTGGTGGCGTTTGCCCTGATTTCCGGCCTGATCGACCTGCCGCTCGATTATTACAAGCAATTTGTACTTGAAGCCCGTTTCGGCTTCAACAAGATGACCGTCAAGCTGTTTTTCACCGACATGCTGAAAAGCAGCCTGATCGGCGCCGCCATCGGCTTGCCGCTGATCTGGGTGGTATTGCAGCTGATGGCGAAATCGGGCGGTCTCTGGTGGTTCTACGCCTGGCTGGTGTTCAGCGCTTTCCAGCTGCTGATGCTGGTGCTCTTCCCGACCGTGATCGCGCCGCTGTTCAACAAATTCACGCCGCTCAACGACGACAGCCTGCGCGACCGCATCGAAGGCTTGATGAAACGGGTCGGCTTCGCTTCCAAGGGCCTGTTCGTGATGGATGGTTCCAAGCGCAGCGCCCACGGCAACGCCTACTTCTCGGGCTTCGGCTCCGGCAAGCGCATCGTGTTTTTCGACACCCTGCTGGCGCGCCTGGCGCCGCATGAGATCGAAGCGGTGCTGGCGCACGAGCTGGGCCATTTCAAGCTGAAGCACATCGTCAAGCGCATTGTCGTGATGTTCGCGATTTCGCTGGCTTTCCTGGCCTTGCTCGGTTACCTGAAGCAGCAACTGTGGTTCTACACCGGCCTCGGCGTCAATCCGCTGCTGCTGGCCGACCTCAGCAACAACGACGCGATGGCGCTGATCCTGTTCATGCTGGCGCTGCCGATTTTCACTTTCCTGCTGTCGCCGCTGTCGTCGATCAGCTCGCGCAAACACGAATTCGAAGCCGATGCCTTTGCCGCCAAGCACACCGACGCCAACGACCTGGTGGCGGCGCTGGTCAAGCTGTATGAAGACAATGCCTCAACCCTGACGCCGGATCCGCTGCACTCGGCATTTTACGATTCGCACCCGCCGGCTTCGGTGCGCATCAACAAGCTATCGGCCGCCCATGGCTGAGCACAACAGGCAGGATGCAAAACAGCCTGGCAACCAGGCCGGCAGCGGCCTGGTGATTGCCGCCCACGGCCGGCACTACCTGGTGCAAGGAACAATTGAAGGCAAATCGCTGAAACTGCAATGCGTCACGCGCGGCAAGAAAAGCGATGTCGCCGTCGGCGACCGCGTGCAGCTGAAACTGACCTCGCCCAACCAGGGCGTGATCGAAGCCATCGACGAGCGCCGCAGCCTGCTGTACCGTTCCGACCAGTACAAATCCAAGCTGCTGGCCGCCAACGTCACCCAGCTGTTCATCGTGGTGGCGACCGAACCGGGTTTTGCCGACGACCTGATTTCACGCGCGCTGGTGGCGGCAGAAGCCGCCGGCGTCACCGCCCACATCGTGCTTAACAAGACCGATATCGTCGAAGCGCTGGAGAAAACCCGGCAACGGCTGCAAATGTATGCCGCCCTCGGTTATCCGGTGCATGAAGTGTCGGCGCGCGCCTTTCCGGAACAGACCTGCGCCACGCTGGCGCCCCTGCTGGCGGGCCAGTCGACTATCCTGATCGGCCAGTCAGGCATGGGCAAGTCGTCGCTGATCAACCTGATCGTGCCGGACGCCGACATCGCCGTGCGCGAAATTTCCGCCGCCCTCGACACCGGCAAACACACCACCACCTTCACCCGCCTGTATGAAATCGAAATAGATGCGGATTCGACTGACACCAGCCTGGACGGCCATCCGGCCAACATCATCGATTCGCCCGGTTTCCAGGAATTCGGGCTGTATCAACTAAGCGAAGGCATGCTGGAACGCGCCTTCGTCGAATTCTCTCCCTACCTCGGCAAATGCAAGTTTTACAATTGCCATCACCTGATCGAACCGAGCTGCGCCGTGCTGGAAGCCGTCAAGGAAAACAAGATAGCGCCCATGCGCCACCAGCTGTACGTGCAATTGCTGCATGAATCGTCGCAAAAGCTGTATTGATTGCCAAAAACACCATTTTTTGACAGGTATCTTTTCTACTGAAATCCCTTATAATTGAAGCACTTATTTCATTTCTAAGCCAATCTCAGGTAGCAGGGAAAACGGCAGCGCGGCAGCTGATGCAGCAATAATGCAACAAATGAGCAGTTGTTTTAAAAATGGAATTCCAACTATCGGCGGCAGTCGCCACAGCGGCCGCCGTTTTCATTTATGGCAATCAAACATTACCTGCAGTTTTCTGATTTTTCGCTGGACGAATACGAGTACGTGATTGAACGTAGCCGTCTCATCAAACGCAAATTCAAGAATTACGAACCGCACTACACGCTGCTCGACCGCACGCTGGTGATGGTGTTCGAGAAAAATTCGACCCGCACCCGCCTCTCGTTCGAAGCCGGCATGCACCAGCTGGGCGGCGCCGCCATCTACCTCAACACGCGCGACAGCCAGCTTGGCCGCGGCGAACCGGTGGAGGATGCGGCGCAGGTAATGTCGCGCATGTGCGACGTCATCATGATCCGTACTTTCGGCCAGGACATCATCGAGCGCTTCGCCACCCACTCGCGAGTGCCGGTGATCAACGGCCTGACCAACGAGCAGCATCCCTGCCAGGTGCTGGCCGATGTCTTCACCTACATCGAACACCGCGGCTCCATCGCCGGCAAGAAAGTGGCATGGATCGGCGACGCCAACAACATGCTGTATTCCTGGCTGCAAGCGGCCCAGGTATTCGGTTTCCACGTCAATGTCTCGACCCCCAAGGGTTACGACATCGATCCGGGCCAGGTGGCTGCGGACAACCAGCGCTACACCTTCTTCGCCAACCCGTCCGACGCCTGCGAAGGGGTCGACCTGGTCACCACCGACGTCTGGACCAGCATGGGTTATGAAGACGAAAACGCTGCGCGCCTGAAAGCCTTCGACGGCTGGATCGTCGACCAGGCCAAGATGCAGCGCGCCCAGCCCGACGCCTTGTTCATGCACTGCCTGCCGGCTCATCGCGGCGAGGAAGTCGCGGCCGAAGTGATCGACGGCCCGCAATCGGTGGTCTGGGATGAAGCCGAGAACCGCCTGCATGTGCAAAAGGCGTTGCTGGAATATCTGGTGCTCGGAAAAATCGATTAACAGTACGAAACGTACGAACCCGCGGTACAAACAGCACAAACCCAGTTACAACAACTCTCACGAAATATCATGTCCAATATCCTGCAATCCGTTCCAGTTAACGAAAAAGTCGGCATCGCCTTTTCAGGCGGCCTAGATACCAGCGCCGCGCTGCACTGGATGCGCCAGAAAGGCGCCATTCCTTACGCCTATACCGCCAACCTGGGCCAGCCCGACGAGCCGGACTACGACGCCATTCCGAAGAAAGCCAAGGCCTACGGCGCCGAACTGGCGCGCCTGGTCGATTGCCGCGAACAGCTGGTGGCCGAAGGCATCGCCGCGCTGCAGAGCGGCGCCTTCCACATCTCCACCGCGGGAGTCACCTACTTCAACACCACCCCGCTCGGACGCGCCGTCACCGGCACCATGCTGGTGGCCGCCATGCGCGAAGACAATGTCGATATCTGGGGCGACGGCAGCACCTTCAAGGGCAACGATATCGAGCGTTTCTACCGCTACGGCCTGCTGGTCAATCCCAAGCTGCGCATCTACAAACCCTGGCTCGACGACAAGTTCATCGACGAATTGGGCGGCCGCAAGGAAATGTCGGAATTCATGATCGCATCGGGTTTCGATTACAAGATGTCGGTGGAAAAAGCCTATTCGACCGATTCCAACATGCTCGGCGCCACGCATGAAGCGAAAGACCTCGAGTTCCTGAATTCCGGCATGAAGATCGTGGAGCCGATCATGGGTGTCGCTTTCTGGCGCGACGACGTCGAAGTCAAGCGCGAGGAAGTCACCGTGCGTTTCGAGGAAGGCCGTCCGGTAGCACTCAACGGCATCGTGTACGCCAGCCAGGTCGAACTGATGATGGAAGCCAACCGCATCGGCGGACGCCACGGCCTCGGCATGAGCGACCAGATCGAAAACCGCATCATCGAAGCCAAGAGCCGCGGCATCTATGAAGCGCCGGGCCTGGCCCTGCTGTTCATCGCCTACGAGCGCCTGGTCACCGGCATCCATAACGAAGACACCATCGAGCAATACCGCGAAAGCGGCCGCCGCCTGGGCCGCCTGCTGTATCAAGGCCGCTGGTTCGATTCGCAGGCGATCATGCTGCGCGAATCGGCGCAACGCTGGGTAGCCCGCGCCATCACCGGCGAAGTGACGATCGAGCTGCGCCGCGGCAACGATTATTCCATCCTCAACACCGAGTCGGCCAACCTGACCTACCATCCGGATCGCCTGACCATGGAAAAGGGTGCCGGCGCGTTCTCGCCGCAAGACCGTATCGGCCAGCTGACCATGCGCAACCTCGACATCAGCGATACCCGCCAGAAGCTGGCGATCTATCAAAGCACCGGCCTGCTGGCATCCAGCAACGCGGTATCGCTGCCGCTGCTCGACAAAGACGAATAACCCACGCCAACGAAAAGAACCCAACATGACTACTCAGTTCGATAATGTCACGGTCCTCAAGCAAGGCAATGTCTATTTCGACGGCAAGTGCGTTTCCCATACCGTGGTTTTCGCCGACGGCAGCAAGAAGACGCTGGGCGTGATCCTGCCCTCGTCGCTGACTTTCAGCACCGGCGTCGCCGAAATCATGGATGTCACCAGCGGCAGCTGCCGCGTGCGCCAGAAGGGCCAGGCTTGGACCACCTATAGCAGCGGCGAGAGTTTTGAGGTGCCGGCCAATTCGAGTTTTGATATCGAAACGCTGGAAACCTTGAACTACGTCTGCCATTACGCCTGAGGCGGGTAAAAAATAGGCAAAAAAAAACCCGCGATGCTGTTGCATGGCGGGTTAAATCCATTACCTTAGGGAGTGTTGGATATGAGGCATAACAGAGTTTAATTCCGTTATGTGACCTAATAATGACACATTAAGATACAAAGTGCTTGCACCTCAAACAAAAATAGGTTCCGGCTCCAGTCCCACCCCAAATCTCGCCATGACATCGGCTTGCACTGCCTGCGCCAGGTGCACCACATCCTGGCCGCTGGCGCCGCCGCGGTTGACCAGCACCAGCGCCTGTTTTTCATAGACGCCGGCCGCGCCCAGGCTCTTCCCCTTCCAGCCGCACTGATCGATCAGCCAGCCTGCAGCCAGCTTGAAACCGCCGTCTGCTTGTTGATAACTCACCAATTGCGGATGTTGCGCCAGCAAGGCAGCACGTTGCGCCGCCGTTACAATAGGATTCTTGAAAAAACTGCCGGCATTGCCGATCACCGCCGGGTCCGGCAATTTGCGGGTGCGGATGGCGATCACCGCGTCGCTGATATCGCGCGCGCTCGGCTGCGCCAGCTTGCGCGCGTCCAGCTCTTGCGCCACATCGGCATAGCGCAGGTCGGGCTGCCAGCGCTTGGGCAAGGCGAAGGTAACGTCCAGCACCACCGCCCGGTCGCGCAGGCTGTGCTTGAAGATGCTGTCGCGGTAGGCAAACGCGCAGGCATTGCGATCCAGGGACAGGATTTCACCGCTATCCATGTCGATGGCGGTCAAGCCATGGAAGCGCTCTTGCAGTTCGATGCCGTAAGCGCCGATATTCTGGATAGGCGCGGCGCCGACGCTGCCGGGAATCAGAGACAGGTTTTCCAGCCCGGCCAGCCCCTGCTTCAAGGTCCACAGCACCAGCTCATGCCAGTTTTCGCCGGCGGCGGCGCGCACATAAATGGCGTCGTCGTCTTCGCCGACGATTTCCCGTCCGCGATTACACATATGCAACACCAGCCCCGGGAAATCCTGGGTCAGCACCAGGTTGCTGCCGCCGCCCAGCACCAGGCGCGGCAGGCGCGACAAGTGTGATGCATCGGCGTCTGCCCTGAGTGCCTGCAGGGTAGCCAGCGAGGTGACCGGCAAATAGGCATGCGCGCTGGCGTCGATACCGAAGGTATTGTGCCGGCGCAGCGAAAAATCGAATTGGAACGGAAGCTGGGAGATAGTCATAGCACCGGGATTATAAAGTAAGTAACTGCGGCCGGCGGGCAGCAAGAGATAGGCCGGCAAGCAAGAAATAGCGCGGCAAGACCGTTTCTTGTCCGCTAAAATGCGCATAGCTCGACGGCGGCTCCAGTTTGAGCCAGCCGGCTTTGTTTGAACATACTGAAGGAATATCACCATGCCATCATTCGATACCGTATCGGAAGCCAACCTGGTCGAAGTAAAAAACGCCAATGACCAGGCCAACAAGGAAATCTCGACCCGCTTCGACTTCAAGGGCAGCGACGCCCGCATCGAGTTGAAAGAGCGCGACCTGACCGCCTATGCCGACTCGGAATTCCAGCTGAGCCAGGTGCGCGACGTGCTGACCGCAAAACTGGTCAAGCGCAACGTCGACACCCGCTTCCTCGACATCGGCAAGATCGAAAAGATCGGCGGCGACAAGGTCAAGCAGGTCATCAAGATCAAGAACGGCATCGAATCCGAAGCGGCCAAGAAGATCGTGCGCATCGTCAAGGACAGCAAGATGAAAGTCCAAGCCAGCATCCAGGGCGACGCCGTGCGCATCACCGGCGCCAAGCGCGACGATTTGCAGGCAGCGATGGCGATGTTGCGCAAGGAAGTGGCCGATTTGCCACTCGAATTCAATAATTTCCGTGACTAAATTGAAACTAGGCAACATATAAGGTTATCATCCACCTGCTGTTGCCTGCTGACTACGAAATCAGCGGCACTATCTTAACCTCTTGCCAAGAAAGTCGGACCCCATGCGCCCGCTTGCCCTGATCTCCAGCCTGTTTCTGTTTGCCTCCGTCACCGCCCAAGCTTCCGACATCGGCGTGGTCGGCCTGTTCCCGGGCAAGGCGGTGCTGGTGATCGACGGCTCCGGGCCGAAGACCTTCGCAGTCGGCAGCAAGGTCACCGATGACGTCAAGCTGGTGGAAGCCAACAGCTCCACTGCAACGCTGGAAATCAAAGGCAAGCGCCAGGTCATCGGTATCGGCGACTATGTCAGCCGCAGCGCCCCGGGCGCCACTTCCAGCGTCACCCTGAAAGTCAATCCGCAAGGCCACTTCGTGGCCCAAGCGCAGATCAACGGCGCCATGATGACCATGCTGGTCGATACCGGCGCCACCATGATCGCCCTGCCGGCATCGGATGCGATGCGGCTCGGCGTCGACTACAAGAAGGGCCGGATGACCACGGTCAGCACCGCCAACGGCTCGGCGCCGGCGTATATGGTGAAACTGAATACCGTCAAGATCGGCGATATCGAAATGAATCAGGTCGATGCCCTGGTGCAGGAAGCCGGGCTGCCGTTCGCGCTGCTCGGCATGTCGTTCCTGAACCGCACCGAAATGAAACGCGAAGGCGAGATGATGGTGCTGACCAAGCGCTTCTGACAGCGCCTGATCTGCATGTGGGCGGATCCATATCCGCCCTTTTGAACTGCCCGCTTAGGCCGGGCTGCTATTGAGCAGACGGCGTTGTTTTACCGCTGCCGCCAAACCTTCCAGCACCGCCACGCTTTCTTCCCAGTTGATGCAGCCGTCGGTCACCGACTGGCCGTAGACCAGTTCCTTGCCCGGCACCAAGTCCTGGCGGCCGGCGATCAGGTGCGATTCCACCATGACGCCGACGATACGGCCGTCGCCCGCGGCAACTTGGCTGCCGATGTCGGCGCATACAGGAATCTGGTTTTCCGGCTTCTTCGAGCTGTTGGCGTGCGAAGCATCGATCATCAGGCGCGATGCCAGGCCGCTGTTGGCGATATCCTTGCAAGCCGCATCGACGCTGGCCGCATCGTAGTTAGGCGCCTTGCCGCCGCGCAGGATGATATGGCAGTCTTCATTGCCGTTGGTCGACACGATCGCCGAGTGGCCGCCCTTGGTCACCGACAGAAAATGATGCGGCTGCGAAGCGGCCTTGATGGCGTCGACTGCAATCTTGATGTTGCCGTCGGTGCCGTTCTTGAAACCGACCGGGCACGACAGGCCGGAAGCCAGCTCTCGGTGCACCTGCGATTCGGTGGTGCGGGCACCGATCGCTCCCCAGCTGATCAGGTCGGCGATGTATTGCGGGCTGATCACATCCAGGAATTCGGTGCCGGCCGGCAAGCCCAGCTCGTTGATGTTCAGCAGCAGCTCGCGCGCCATGCGCAGGCCGTCGTTGATGCGGAAGCTGTTGTCCATGTACGGATCGTTGATCAGGCCCTTCCAGCCCACCGTGGTGCGCGGCTTTTCGAAGTACACGCGCATGACGATTTCCAGCTCGCCCTTGAAACGCTCGCGCTCGCCGACCAGGCGGCCGGCATATTCCATCGCCGCCTTGGTGTCGTGGATCGAACATGGGCCGATCACCACCATCAAGCGGTCATCCTGGCCGTGCAAGATACGATGCAAGGCAATGCGCGAATTGGCAGCCGTATCGGCCACTTTTTCGGAGCAGCCGAATTCGCGGATCAAATGGGACGGTGGAACTAATTCTTTCATTTCTCGTATGCGCAGATCGTCGGTGCGTAGCATGTTTTTCTCCTGGCTCAAAAGTGACTGGGTATAAAAAAACCGCCATCGCTGGCGGTTTTTTAGAAATTTCGGTTTGCTCTTTACTTACGAACGCTTACCGCTTTTCACCGCCGTGGGGCTGGAATAGCTAAAGTAAAAAAAGAAGTAAGCGCGTGCGAAAGACATGTTTTTCAGTAAAGGATTATTAAAATCAAGGCCAATAGTGCAGGATTTCCAGAAATTTGGCAAGGCCAGGATTACCACAGACCAGAACACCGTTCCAAGGAAGCCAAGCGGACCATGGAGTACACGCGTCTCAACCGATGGCTTTACTCAGCTATGCAATGACTTAAGCGCGACATCCGGTGCCGTTGATACAATTTTGAGCAAAGCGGCAGCCGGACCAGTCGGACTGCGTCGGTGCTGCTCCCAGTTTTGCAAGGTCTTGATACTGACACGCATCAGTTTTGCAAATTCGCTCTGAGATAAGCCAATTTGCTCGCGAACGGCTTTTACGTCAGTAGGCGGCATCTGAAATCGGCGCGATGCCTCAGCTTTCCCTTGGGAAATAGCCTTTGCTTCTTTCAGGCTCTGCAGCAGATCATCAAAAAGTGCATTTTCCATCCCTACAACTCCTTCACAAACTCTCTCAAAATAGCAATTTCCTTATCGGTTAGCGTATCTTTTTTTGATTTCGGATAGGCCACTAACATGTAAATTTGATGGTTATCCTTTATCCAATAATAGATCACTCTGATTCCTCCGCTTTTGCCACGACCTCGCGCTGCGTACCGCATTTTGCGAATGCCGCCGCCATCTTTGATGACATCGCCCCGTGACGGATCCTCCATCAGTACCGATTGCAGTTTCCGATATTCTTCCTCTGCAAGCAACGCCGTGATCATACGAGTAAAAGTAGGAGTCTCGATGAATT
This sequence comes from Collimonas fungivorans, assembly GCF_001584145.1. Lineage (NCBI taxonomy): Bacteria > Pseudomonadati > Pseudomonadota > Betaproteobacteria > Burkholderiales > Oxalobacteraceae > Collimonas > Collimonas fungivorans. The sequence continues at coordinate 4,232,340 of NZ_CP013232.1, forward strand.
CCATTACCATTATATACGCCATTGGCGTATAGCGAAATATCGGTCATTTTGGTCGCTGATATGACCGGCTGGTAAAAAAGGAATATTGGAACAATATGGAAACTCTATTTCGCGAAGAGCTTCCAGTAAAGTCATACGACATAGCGTAATCACCTAAACAGCTGTCTCGCGCGCGACGGTGGCGTACCAACCACCATCATTCGCGGGCAATCCTGGCTCCGGTAAAGCAAGCCAGGATTTACGCGTAATCAATGCATCGCAACCGCATGTCCCGCCCCAACGATAGGCGCAATCCCGTCCCGCCGGTCCAGCCGGCCCGCCAGTGAAGTCAGGCCCAGCGCACCGAGCACCACAATGGCGCCGATCCAGGGTGTCGCCATCAAGCCAAGATGGCTGACGATCAGCCCGCCGCCCCAGGCGCCCAGCGCAATCCCGACATTGAACGCCGCGATGTTCAGGCCGGAAGCCACATCCACCGCACGCGGCGCATGACGTTCAGCCTGCTGCACCACATACACCTGCAAGCCCGGCACATTGCCGAAGGCGAAAGCCCCCAGGCCAGCACGGTCAGCACAGCCAGCCAAGGATTGGCCGCAGTGAAAGTCAGTACAAACAAGACTACTGCCAGCAAGGCAAACACGATCTGCAATGCATGGATCGGCCCCTTCTTGTCGGCCAGCTTGCCGCCCCAGATATTACCGAAGGCAACTGAAACGCCATACACCAGCATCACCAGGCTGACGGTGGAGGCCGAAAAACCGGAGATTTCCTGCAGGATCGGCGCCAGGTAGGTAAAGGCGATGAAAGAACCGCCATAACCCAGCGCAGTGATCGCATACACCAGCAACAGCCGCGGTTTCTTCAGGACCGCAGCCTGGGTCAGCAAAGAGGCGGGCTTGCTGCTGGCGATATTGTTCGGCACCAGGATCCAGCTGCCGACAAACGCGATCACTCCCAGCAGCGACACCGCCAGGAAAGTCGACTGCCAGCCGAAGGTCTGGCCGATGAAAGTACCAAGCGGCACGCCGGTGACCAAGGCAACGGTCAGCCCGGTGAACATGAGGGCGATTGCACTGGCGGCCTTTTCTTTGGGCACCAGACCGGTGGCAATGGTCGACCCGATCGAGAAGAACACGCCGTGCGCCAGCCCTGTCAGCACCCGCGCCGCCATCAGCGCTTCATAGCTCGGCGCCATCCATGCCACCAGGTTGCCGATCGTGAACAAGGCCATCAGGCCAAGCAAAAGCTGCTTGCGCGGCACGCGGCCGGTCAAGGCTGTCAGCACCGGCGCGCCTACCGCAACACCCAGCGCATAAAGGCTGACCAGCAGGCCGGCCGACGGAACGGAAACGCCAAGACTGAAGGCGATAGTGGGAATCAGGCCAACGATAACGAATTCTGTCGTACCGATGGCAAAAGCGCTGAGCGTGAGCGCCCAAAGTGCAAGTGGCATGATGATTTTCCTGTTTGAAGTTTGACGCCATGCAGTTTGACGGCAGGCGCAATAAAGAAAAACCACTGTGACCACAATACATATTTGACTATAAATCAAATATATACAGAATTTAATGCAAATTTCGCATAAAACTTGCCCGATGCCACGGCTTGTACTCCGTAGTCCATTAATTAGGGTCAGATACCGTCTTGAATAGCAAGGCCGTTCGCTAAATAATTGGGATCGAAGGGCTTGCCAGTACGGACCACTCCGTAAATCAGATGTGTCATTTTGTGCATCACGGCCCCGATTACAGCTTTTTTTGCCATACCGGTGGCCAATAGTCGCTCAGCAAAGCGACGTAGTAGCGGGTTGTGTCGACATGCTACTAAGCTAGGCATATAAAGCGCCGCCCGCATAGACATGCTTCCAACTCGGCTAATCATGGTTCGACCTTTGATGGAGGTGCCGGAGCTGCGTTGTTTCGGAGTTACGCCGAGAAATGCGGCAAATGCCTTGGCGCTGTCAAATCTCCGGATGTCACCCAACTGGCCTAAGATCCTCGCCACCGTAGTGCCGCCGATACCTGGGATGCTCGTGATGAGCTCGGCATCATGCTTGAGGCCGGGATGTCGATCGATGTGATCATCGATGTCACCCTCCAATTTTTTGATCTCAGCGCTTAGCCAGGCGATGTGTTGCTTCACATGGTCGGCGACGTCGCTCATACCGGTGAAGGTGTTCGCTTCAAGCCGGTTTTCTTCCTGTTGGCGAATATCCTTTAATGCTTGTACTCGCATCGACCAAGCCCGCAACTGGCGCTGTTCCAGCGGTGGCGGCACCCAAGGCGCGGGCTTCATGGCAGCGCAATAGCGCGCAATGAGTCCGGCATCGGCAGTATCGTTCTTGTTGCGGATATTCTCACTATGGCCGAAGCCTTTGATGCAGGCCGGATTGACCACGCTAACGCTCATTGCTGCGTCATGCAGCGCCAATGCCACCGGTTCATAGTAAATCCCAGTGGCCTCCATGCAGACATGCAGCGTTTCTTTAGCGACTTTCGCCTTGCTTAACCACTCCAGGAGTAATTTGTATCCCTCGGCCGAATTATCCACCACCTTAGCCTTGGTCTTGCCGTTGACCAGCAAGGCAATATCGAGCTTCTTCTTGCTCACATCGATACCAACAACTGCGCACACCGTTTCCATTTTGACCTTTCTCGTATGCGGGCTTACGCGCCAGGCGATGGCCCAAGATACCGTTCGGACTTATAAAATGAAACGGGCAGAGGCACCTATCTGACCCACGTGCTCAACCGCACTCAGTCTAATCGGCATCACTCTGCCCGACCGCTTCGACATCATGATTATCCAATGGCGATGCGGTAGGTTCAATATACGAGAGTCGAATATTGATGTAGGAGAATATTCGACTCTGACCCTAATTAATTGCTGGATTATTGAATTCGACCGCAAGACCCGGAGTGCGACACCCGGGTTGCCTGCCTAGACTGGGAAGCGTCAACCACTCTGGAGTAAGTCATGAACTCACTACACAACACTATCGGACCAGCCCCCTATCTCCGGCAACCTCAAACTGTGGTGGAGGAAGAAGTCCATTACGCCATCGGCAACGGCCTGCTCGGAAAATTCCTGGCAGCCCAGACCTCGCACGGTATTTGCGCCATCATGTTCGGCGACGATGAACAAGCCTTGGTCACCGAACTGGCGCACAGCTTCTCGAAAGCAAAACTCATCCTGAACAACTGTGCGCTGCAAGAACTGATTACGGAAATCAACACCGTGGTAGCGTGGCCGGAATACAGGCTGAGCCAGCCGCTGGACATCGGCGGCACCAGCTTCCAGCAGCAGGTATGGCAAGCGCTGCTGGAAATTCCATCAGGCGCCACCGCCAGTTACCAGGACATCGCCAAGCGCCTCGGCAAACCCGATGCCGTGCGCGCCGTGGCAGGCGCCTGCGCCGCCAACCTGCTGGCGCTGGCCATCCCCTGCCACCGGGTCATCAGACAAGACGGCGACATCTCAGGCTACCGCTGGGGCGTGCAACGCAAGCAGGCGCTGCTGCAACGCGAGGCGCGTGCATGAACGCCGTCATCCGCACCGATACAGCGGCAGCCGCCACCATAACCGAGCGGCTGCAAGCTATGGACTGGGAAACCGCCTATCAGGATTTGGGCAGCTACGGCAGCGCGCTGCTGCCGAACCTGGTAACGCCGGCAGAATGCGCGGCGCTGAGCGCGCTTTATCCGTGCGACGATATCTTCCGCAGCCGGGTGGTGATGGAACGCCATGGCTTCGGACGCGGCGAGTATAAGTATTTCAACTATCCCCTGCCCGGCCTGATAGCCGACTTGCGCAGCACGCTCTATCCGCTGCTGGCGCCTTTGGCCAACCGCTGGAACGAAACGATGGATATCGCCGCCCGCTTTCCGCAAGAACATGCCGATTTCATCGCCCGCTGCCACGCAGCGGGACAATTGCGTCCGACGCCGCTCATGCTGCAATACGGCGCGGGCGACTACAACTGCCTGCATCAAGACCTGTATGGCGAACATGTGTTTCCGCTGCAGGCGGCAATCCTGCTGTCGCAACCGGGCCGCGATTTCAGCGGCGGCGAATTCGTGATGACAGAGCAAAGACCGCGCATGCAGTCGCGCCCTGAGGTCATCCCGTTAACCCAGGGCGACGCCGTCGTGTTTGCGGTCCATAATCGCCCGGTGCAAGGCCAGCGCGGCGCATATAGGGTAAATTTACGGCATGGCGTCAGCCGCATCCGCTCCGGGTCGCGGCACACGCTGGGCGTGATTTTCCATGACGCTTTATGAAGAGCTGCGCATGACTTTAGATTTATTCGGTCTTGAAGAATTGTCCGTATTGTCCGGCAAACGCCAGCAACAGCTGGCGCAAGACGCATTCGTATTGCGTGCCTTCGCTACGCCCTACGTAGCGCAGTTGTTGCCGCTGCTGGAGACAATCCAGCAAGCATCGCCGTTCCGCCACCTGGTGACTCCGGGCGGCTTCCGCATGTCGGTGGCCATGACCTGCTGCGGCGCCCTGGGCTGGACCAGCGACCGCCGCGGCTACCGCTACAGCGCTATCGATCCAGACAACGGCCGCACCTGGCCTGCCATGCCCGATATTTTTTTGCAGCTGGCGCAAGCCGCGGCTGCACAGGCCGGGTTCGACAGCTTCCTGCCGGACGCTTGCCTGATCAACCGCTACCAGCCGGGAACCAGGCTGTCGCTGCATCAGGACAAGGATGAGCAAGACTACGCCGCGCCCATCGTTTCCGTCTCGCTGGGCATTCCCGCGATGTTCCTGTTCGGTGGCCACGAGCGCAGCGACAAGGCGGCGCGCGTGCCGCTGTTCCATGGCGACGTCGTAGTCTGGGGCGGCGTCGACCGGCTGCGTTATCACGGCGTGCTGCCGCTGAAGGAGGCCGAACATCCCTTGCTCGGCGGACAAAGGATCAATCTCACTTTTCGCAAGGCCGCTTAAATGCCTGGTTCAACCATTATCGCTACGGACATATCAGACAATATCCACCATGAAGCTGAACACTTCCTTTCGGCGCTGGATCCTGACTGGGCGCGCCATATAACCCGCATCGGCCCCTGCCGCCACCGCGCCAAGCCGGCGCGCGATCCCTATGAAGCCCTGGTGCGGGCAATTGCTTACCAGCAGCTGCATGCACGTGCCGGCGACGCCATCCTCGGCCGCATGCTGGCCCTGTTTGGCGATACATCTTTTCCGAGTGCGCGGCAATTGCTGGACACGCCTGTCGATATCTTGCGCGGCTGCGGCTTCTCGGCCAGCAAGATCGCCACTATCCACGGCATTGCGCAGGCGGCACTGGATGGCGTCGTGCCGCCGCACGCCGAAGCTGTAGCCATGAACGACGCCGATCTCATCGAACGCCTGACCAGCTTGCGCGGCGTCGGCCGCTGGACGGTCGAGATGTTCCTGATCTATACGCTGGAGCGCATGGATATCTTGCCAGCTGACGATTTCGGCGTGCGCGAAGGTTACCGCCGCCTGAAGAACCTGCCGCAGGCGCCGACCAAAAGACAGATCGGCGACATCGGCCTGGCCTGAAGTCCCTACCGCACCGTAGCTGCCTGGTATCTGTGGCGCCTGCCGAAAAATCAGGAGGATTATGAGGATAATGTCTGAATTTGACGGCAAGACTCGGAGTGCCCGGCCTCCGATGCATTGCTAAAGTACAGCTACGATACAACCATAGCCAACCGGAAGCCGATATGCGAGCGCTGACACAACACCAACATACTGCCAGGCAAGCTGCCGAGCGCGATCCGCGCTGGGCGGCGGTGCTGGCGCGCGATCCGGCCGCAGACACGCAATTTGTCTATGCGGTGAAGACCACTGGCGTGTATTGCCGCCCGAGCAGCCCGACGCGCCTGCCGCGCCCGGAAAACGTCGAGTTTTTCGATACGCCGGCGGCGGCCGAAGCAGCCGGCTACCGGCCCAGCAAACGCGGCGCCGACCAGACCTCGGTGGCGGCACACCATGCCGAACTGGTAGCGGCCGCCTGCCGCCGTATCGAAAGCGCGGAAGAATTGCCGAGCCTGGAAATGCTGGCTGCCGACGCCGGCCTCAGCCTGTTTCATTTCCATCGCGTATTCAAGGCCGTCACCGGACTCACGCCCAAGGCCTACGCCAATGCCCATCGCGCAAAAAAAGTACGCGATCATCTCAGCCATAGCCACTCGGTGACCGAGGCGATCTACGACGCCGGCTTCAATTCCAACAGCCGTTTTTATGAAGCTTCCGGCAAGGTATTGGGCATGACGCCGACCGACTATCGCGCCGGCGGCGCCAATACCGATATCCGTTTTGCCATCGGCGAATGCTCGCTGGGCGCGATCCTGGTGGCGCGAAGCGAACGCGGCGTCTGCGCCATCTTCCTGGGCGACGATCCGAACGCGCTGGCGCACGATTTGCAGGATAAATTCCCGCGCGCCCACCTGATCGGCGCCGACCATGATTTCGAACAGCTGGTGGCGCAGGTAGTGGGTTTCATCGAAGCGCCTGCCCTCGGCCTGGACCTGCCGCTGGATGTGCGCGGCACGGCTTTCCAGCAGCGTGTCTGGCAGGCGTTGCGCGATATCCCGGCCGGCAGCACCACCAGCTATGCTGAAATCGCGGCGCGCATCGGCTCGCCCAAGGCGGTGCGCGCCGTGGCCCAGGCATGCGCCGCCAATAGCCTGGCAGTGGCGATTCCCTGCCATCGCGTGATCCGCAGCGACGGCAGCGCTTCGGGTTATCGCTGGGGAGTGGAACGCAAGCACGCATTGCTGGAACGCGAACAAAGAAAATGAAACGGAAGTGGCGGCTCGTCGGCGCCGACGGCAGCGGCTACGACAGCGACCGTCCGGGCGCATTGGGCGGCCACCGCCGCAGCCGCATTTACGGCCGCCTCGATTGCCGTGCGGCGCTGCAAGCGATTGCGCGAGGCGGTTATGTGAAGAACCGGGTATTTTTTCTCAACCAGGCTGATGCACGAGCTGCCGGCTACCGGCCCTGCGCAGTCTGCCTGCCGCGAGACTACGCGCACTGGAAAGCGCGGCAGAACCAGACGGCTGCAGGCCGGTAATTTTTTACAGTGGGCGCAACTGATCGTCCAGCGAACGCGTTTTTTCACTGACGACATCGCCGGTATGCAGCGTGGTCTTGCGTTCGATCAGCATGATGTGGCACTCCTGTTCCGCCACCGGGTTATGCCGCACGCCTTTCGGAACGACGAACATTTCGCCCTCGCCCAGTTCTACCGTGCGGTCTTCCATTTCGATGCGCAAGCGGCCTTTCAGGATCAGGAACAGTTCGTCTTCGTTGTCATGGCTGTGCCAGGCCAACGAACCTTTTACCTTCGCAACCTTGACGTAAGAGTCGTCGACCTCGGCCACCACGCGCGGCGACCAGTGTTCTGTCAGTGAGGCGGCTATCTGTTGCGGTGAGCTGACATTGGACATGATTTTCCTTTCGGTTGCTGTTTTTCATCATTACTGAAAGCCCATCAAGAGCCTTTCAGTTTGTTCGCCAGGTAATTCCGCACTTGCTGTTCCTGTTCCGCCGACATGTCGCCCAGGACGCCATGCCGGTGCGGTGGAATATGCGCAGCCAGGTCTGTATTGTCGTCAAAAACATAATGGTTGAAGATGGCGGCCCAGGCCTGGCGATAAGCCGGTGCCCGCTTTTTCAGGTTGATCAGGGCCAGCATCAGGCTGTCGGAGCCGGAGTGGATGGAATCGGCCGTGCCGACCGCGCCGCCCCACCAGTAATTGACCAGGATATTGCATGCCTGCAGCGATTCGACATGATGCCACCACAGCGGCGGTATGTAGAGCGCATCGCCCGGCTCCAGTTCTGCCGACCGGGCTGCTTTCAGGGCATCCTTGAATTTGGGATATTTTTTAAAATCCGGCTGGTTCAGCGCCACCATGCTGATCGGCGCACCGGTGGGTGCGAAATCCAGGGGGCCGATATAAAGATTGCCGATCTGCTCCGGCGGGAAAAGGGTAAACCGGCGCTTGCCGCTGACCACGCAAGCGATGTTATGGGCGTCGTCAAAATGCGCCGGAGTGGTGACGGCGTTGCCTATCCAGATCCTGGGGATGACTTCGGGGCCAAGCACCGACAATCTGTTCTCATCCAGGAATCCCGGCAGGCAGCTGGAAATCAGCGCGCTCTGGGCCGCGACTGCCGGCGGATCGGCAAACTGCCGGTAACGCAGCAACTGTTCGAGGATGGCGGAGACCGGCAGCCGGTTGCGCAGGTAGTTGAAACCGTTCATGGTTTCATCGTAGAAGATGCGGCCCTTGGCTTGCGGCGGCGTCATGATCGCATCGACGTCGCTGCCGCTATCCAGTTTTCTCAGGTAATCGCAAATCGCTTCGGTAGAAGTCTTGGCCAGCCGCACCGCCGGCCAGTGCTTAACATAACCGCGCAGGACCACCGGCTGGTATTGGGTGGCGATCTCTTCCTTGAAGATGCGGTCGTCCACATCGTATCGTTCGGCAATCGCTTGCAAGCTCTGGCTCATTCGGCTTCCTGGTAAAAGACGGCTATCAATTTGCCTGAGGAGGATAACCCGATTTGAGCTGATGATCCAGAATGCGTTATGGTGCGGCCGGTGCGATCATATGAATGTGTGAAATACCATCCTCGTCGTACAGCTCGCCAACCGGTTCGAAGCCAAAGCGACTATAAAACCGCTGCAAGTGCGCTTGCGCGCCGATCTTGACGTCACGCCCTGGAAACAGCCTGGCGGTTTGCGCCATGGCCTGCTGCATCAGTTCGTAACCGGCGCTTTTGCCGCGTAGCTCGGGTGCTGTCACCACTCGCCCGATCGACGGCAAGTGGAACGCTTGCCCCGGCGGCACGATGCGCGCATACGCGCCCAGCTCGCCGTTCGGCAGATAACCCAGGCCGTGCCAGGAATGCAGATCGATACCGTCGGCATCCTGGAATACGCAGGTCTGTTCCAGCACGAATACACGCTGCCGCAACTGCATCGCCGCATACAATTGCACAGTACTCAACTCCTGGAACGGCAGCCAATGCCATCCCATCATCGTTGCTTCTGCCATAGCCTTAAGCGGTGCCGCCGACAGTCACGCCATCAATGCGCAAGGTAGGCTGGCCGACGCCGACCGGCACGCTCTGGCCTTCCTTGCCGCAGACGCCGACGCCGGGATCGAGTTTCATGTCGTTACCGATCATGGAAACCCGGTTCAGCACGTCCGGACCGTTGCCGATCAGGGTTGCGCCCTTGACCGGATAAGTGACTTTGCCGTTTTCGATCATGTAGGCTTCGCTCGCCGAAAACACGAACTTGCCGTTGGTGATATCGACCTGGCCGCCGCCGAAATTGACTGCGTACAAACCGTTCTTCACCGATGCCAGGATTTCCGCCGGATCCTTGTCGCCGGCCAGCATGTAGGTGTTGGTCATGCGCGGCATCGGCAGGTGGGCGAACGATTCGCGGCGGGCGTTGCCGGTCACCGGCATCTTCATCAGGCGCGCGTTCATGGTGTCCTGGATATAGCCTTTCAGGATGCCGTCTTCAATCAGGGTGGTGCACTGGCTAGGATTGCCTTCGTCGTCGATATTCAGCGAACCGCGGCGGTCGGCGATGGTGCCGTCATCCACCACGGTGACGCCCTTGGCCGCCACCCGTTCGCCGATGCGGCCGGAGAACGTGCTGGAACCCTTGCGGTTGAAATCGCCTTCCAGGCCATGGCCGATCGCTTCGTGCAGCAGGATGCCGGGCCAGCCAGGTCCGAGCACTACGGTCATCGGGCCGGCCGGGGCCGGCCGCGCGTCCAGGTTGACCAGCGCCGAAGCGACTGCGTCAGCCGCGTACTGCTCCAGCAAGTCATCGCTGAAATAGCTGTAGCTGTAGCGTCCGCCGCCGCCGCTGCTGCCGGTTTCGCGGCGGCCGTTCTGTTCGACGATGACCGTCACCGACAGGCGCACCAGCGGCCGGATATCGGCGGCGATCACGCCGTCGCTGCGCGCCACCAGCACTACATCGTATTCTGCGGCCAGGCCGGCCATCACTTGCACCACGCGCGGATCCTTGGCGCGCGCCAGGCGCTCTACCCGTTCCAGCAGCTTGACCTTTTCGGTGGCGTCCAGCGACACCAGCGGATCATTCGGCAGGTACAGGGAACGGCCGCCGCTTTGCTGCATGCCGGCGGCGATCTTGATCTTGCCGGCGCCCTGGCGGGCGATAGTGCGGGTGGCTACCGCGGCGTCGTGCAAGGCACGCTCGGAAATTTCATCGGAATACGAAAACGCAGTCTTGTCGCCGGAAATGGCGCGCACGCCTACTCCCTGGTCGATGGAAAAGCTGCCGGTCTTGACGATGCCTTCTTCCAGGCTCCAGCCTTCGCTCTTGGTGAACTGGAAATAGAGGTCGGCGTAGTCGACCTTGTGCGTGAACATGGTCCCCAGCGCTTTCAGCAAGCTCGACTCGTCCAGGCCGAAAGGCGTCAACAGGATATCGCGCGCGATGGCTAAAGTGCCCAGGTTTGGTTCAAATGGTTTCATTGGTATTCCGGTTTTACTGTGGTGTTAGTACGGATTGTAGAGCATCCCGGGCCGGGCTGGCCCGGGCGCTGAAAATAGTAATATCTAATAGATAATTCGTATTGCCAACGATTGCTATAACTTGCGATGCAGCAACGCCGGCAAACTGTCCCGCACTCCCTTAAGGAAATGGGGGTCGATGCTGCCGCTGACAAGGCCCTCGCCTTCCGCCAGCACCGATTTAATTTCACCCCAGGGGTCGATCAGCATGCTGTGGCCCCAGGTGCGGCGGCCGTTGGGGTGCTTGCCGCCTTGCGCTGCCGCCAGCACATAACACTGGTTTTCGACGGCGCGGGCGCGCAGCAGGATTTCCCAGTGGGCCTTGCCGGTGGTGTAGGTAAACGCCGCCGGCACCACAATCAGGGAGCAATCGCCAAGCGCCCGGTACAGCTCGGGGAAACGCAGGTCGTAGCAGACCGACAAGCCGACCTTGCCGAACGGCGCCTGGAAACTGCCGGTGTCCTTGCCGTAGACGATAGTGCGCGCTTCATCGTAGGATTCCTCGCCTTTGCTGAAACTGAACAAGTGGATCTTGTCGTAGCGGCTGACCTGGCGGCCGTCCGGGTCGAATACCAGGGTGGTGTTGAGCACCTTGCCGACCTCGTCGGCGATCATCGGCAGCGTGCCGCCGATCAGCCAGATGCCATGCTCTCGCGCCAGCTGCGCCATGAAAATCTGGATCGGTCCTTCACCCAGGATTTCGGCGCAGGTCAGCTTGTCGGTGTCCTGCATGCCCATGATGGGCCAGTACTCAGGCAGCAGCACCAGCTGCGCGCCCTGCGCGGCGGCTTCGGCTACCAGGCGCCGCGCGGTGTTGAAATTTTCTTCCAGCACCGGCGTCGACACCATCTGGATCGCGGCGATGTTGAAACTGGCTGGACTGGATGCTTGGCTCATGGTGCGAAACTCCTGCGCTGTGGCAAACGTTGTGGCAAGGATCAGCGGCCGGACGACAGATCGGGGTGCTTGCGGTCGGCGTCTCGGTCTTGTGATCGAGTTTGGTCACGACCGGATCGGTCCAGCCGCCGGTAATATTATATTCAAAGGTAAAAGCCCGCATCAGCGGATCGCGCAGGAACAGCTGCGCCAGGAAAGTGCCGATGCCAATCACCGGATTGATCGCCAGCGCCACCACCGAGGCGGTGCCGGCATTGATTTCCGGCAGCACCGCTACGTGCAGGTCCTGGGTCTCGCGCGCGATGTCCGCGACGCCGTCCATCAGCACCGTGGCGCTGACGCCGCGCATCTTGAAGTTGTCGGTATGTGCCTTGCCCTGCGTGATCGAAGCGGTGCCGACTACGCTATCGAAAGCAAAACCTTCAGAAAAGATGTCGCGGAAATCCAGGGTCAGGCGGCGCGGCAGCGATTGCAGGCTGAGCACCCCGAGCAGCTTGGCGGCGCCCGGATCGACTTTCAGGAACTGGCCTGCCGCCATGTCCAGGTTGATCTGGCCGGACAGTGATGGAATATCCATGGTGAACGGCAGACCCTTCCAGCTGACTTCGCCGTCCATGCGTCCCTTGGCGGCGCGCAGCACGTGCGCGAAACCGAAACGGTCCAGCAGCTTGCCGGCATCGGCGATATCCATGGCGTAAGTCAGGCTGGTGGTGTTGTCGCCGTTGACGGTGGTCCATTTGCCGTCGGCCTTCAATTCCGCGTCGGGATTCTTGATCGACAGTTTATGGATGCGCCATTCGTTGCCGACGTTGGCGCGCACATTGTTGGCGCTCAGTTCAAGCCGTCCGAGCTTCTTGCCGAGCAGCTGGAAATCCTCGGCGATGATGTCCAGCCCGGGAATCTGGGTGGAGCCGCCCTTGCCTTCCAGCACGTCGCCGACATCCGTCTCGCCGCCTTGCGGAATGATCAGCGAAGACAGGCGCGCGGTAACCTTGCCGAGGCCGCGGCCCGACGGTGAAGCGTTCCAGGTCACGAAGCCCGAAGCCTGCCTGGAGTCGATGTTGACCTGCCAGGAATTTTTCTGATGAGTGGCGCCCAGCACCACGTTGTCCAGCGTCTTGCCAAGCAGGATCAGCTGGTTGGCCTTGACCGACACCAGGTTAGGTTCGGCATACTGCGCCAGGCCGGTCAGAGGCGTTTCCTCGCCGGTCTTGACTGCGCCGTCCTCGTTCAAGGCGCCGGCCAGGTTGTTCCAGGCGTCGACGTTCAAGGTCTTGGCGTTCATGTTGATCGCCACTCCGCTATCCGGTTCCGGCGCCGGTGAATTGATGCCGATGCCGCCGCGCAGAATTTTCCAGTCGGCGGGTTTGCCGTTCTCGACGGCGTTCTTGCCGAGCGGCTTCTGCCGCTGGTAGCGCGCGACGATGGCAGATCCCAAGGCCAGCTTGAGTTCATCGCGCGCCATCGCCGCATCGTCGGAAGCGACACCCAGCCACTCGAATTTGAACGGCATGGCTTCGCCGGCGCTCTTGCGCAATGGTTCAGGGAAATCCAGGCCTATGCCTTGCAAGCTGGACTCGACCACCAGCTCCGGATGATGATCGCGGATCGCCACCGTGGCTGTATAACGGCTGCTGCCGCTGGCGTGGGACAGCAGCTTTTGCATCGCTGCAGCGGGATACATGGCGCGCAAGCCGTCGGCGCCGGCATTGCCTTCGATCTTGATCAGGGTCTGGCGGTCAGCCTGGGTGCCGCCGCTGGCTTGCACCGGCCCGCCCAACAGGTTGCCCTTGATACCGTTCAGGTTGAAGCCTTTTTCGTTGAATTCAAGCTGGCCGGTAGCATTGGAGATAGGCGGGATGATCTTTTGCAGGATCACGTCGTTGTTCTGGAATTGCAGCACACCGGTGACCTTGGCGTCGATCAGATGGGCCAGCGGCAACTGCAGGTTCAACTGCAGCTTGGCGTTGCCCTTGCCTTGCGATTCGCTGGTGAAGCCGTCGATCCAGTGCAGCACCGGACTGTCCTTGGTGAACTGCACGAAATTCTGCAAGGTGCCGGCAGCGCTGCCGTCGATCAGCAGCATCTCGTCATGCGACGACAGGTCCGGCACGGTGGCTGTCACGTCGCTCACCGCCACAGCCGAGGTTTGTGCAGTGGCAGCCTTGATCTGAAGGCGCGTGCGGTCTACCGCAAACGTACCCTCTATCTTTTCCAGCAGCGGCCACAGAGGCTGCTTGCCGTCCTGGCCGACATGCGCGGGATCGTATTCAAGAGTACCGTTTTCTATTTTTCCGGCAACGCTGAATTCACCTTTCGGTTTGGCATTCGCGGTTTCGGTGCGGAACGGGAAATCGGCCAGGTCACCCTTGAGCCTGATCGTCACGTCTTTTGCCTTGCCTTCCTTGAGCGCGCCGACCAGCCAGTTGCGCAAATGCTCGGGGGTATGCAGCGGCAGGTAAGTGCCGATTTTTTTCAGGTCGAATTCACTGATGCTGCCGGTCATGTCGATCACGCCCAGCGCGACGCCGTGGCGATCTTGCAGCGGCAACAGATGCGTTCCCGACAACGATCCGGCCAGGCCATCCTGGACGAAGTTCATGCTGTCGATCTGCAGCAACACGTTCTTCTGCTGGAAGTTCCAGCGCGCCTGCATGTCGAGCTTATCGAAAGGCAGCAGCGGCGCGTCGAAGAACCCGGGTAAGTCCAGCCGGGTTTTTTCCGATTTCAGGTTGACGCTGCCGCCGTCCTGGTTGGCGTTGACGCTTCCGCTCAGGTTATCGACCCCGGGAATCCCCGGCACCGCGGCCTGCGCCGGCTGGCTGGCCGTCTTGGGCTGCGCCGCACGGGCGCCTGGGCATTGATGGTCAAACCTTCGAACTGGCCTTTTGCGCTGTACGACGCGATCGCCGGATAAGCGCCCTGCCATTGCGCGGCAAAATCGCGCAGCTGGCCGCGCGGCGCAAAATCGTCAATCATCTTGATCTGTGCCGCGCTCAGGGGCAAGCGCTGGGCAAAACTCGCCAGCGTCTGCAAATCCAGCTGCTTGGCCTGCAAGCTGTATTTTTCCGCTTGCTTGCCTTGCGCCGGTACGTACGATTCGCTAATGGAGGTGCGCGGCAGGCTCAGGCCGTCGGCGGTTTTTAAAGAAAAATCGGTGAGCGTTACCGTGTGGCCGTTGGCGCCGAAGGCCGGCAGACCGTCTTGCGGCATCGGTCCCAGTTCCTCGTGGGCGGAAACCCGTCCGCTGATATTCTCCAGGGCCAAGGGCTGCAGGTCGGGCCGCAGGCGCATGGCCAGGCCGTTCAGTTCAAGATCGGCTGTAAAGTTGCTCATCTTGGCGTGATCCAGGTCGAGCCAGGCTTGTACTGCGCCCTTGCCCTGGCTGATCTCGACCGGATAATCGAAGTAAGGCTTCCACACGGTCAGGTCGGCATCGTGCAGGTTGGCGTAGAGGGTGCCGGTCCAGCGCTTGAAGTCGGCAATCTTGTGGGTAAATACCGGATGGACAAAATTCGCCCGCACATCCAGCGGCGCGGCGAATGACGCGGGCGGCGTCGCCCGTGCCGACAATTGATGGCGGCGCCAGCGGTTTTGCAGAACCAGGTCGATATTGGTCAGGACCAGTTCCGGCGCCTTGCGCAGGTCGTCGCGCCAGCGCACCTGGCCGTCGCGGATCACGATCTTGCGCTGGGCCAGCAGCCATTCGGCGCCGGCGCCGTCGTTTTCCTGCCCGGAATTGACCAGGATGCCGGCCACGAACAGATTGCCCTGGGCATCGCGCTCTATCTGCAAATCGGGCTTGCTGATCTCCAGCGAAGCCAGCCGGACGGCGCCCACCAGCGCGGAGCGCCAGGAGATGGTGGCCGCCACCTGCGGCAAGGTCAGCGCAGGCTGGCCGCCTTTATCGTGCACCACCACGTTGTCCAGCACCAGGTGCGGCTGCAAGCCATGCCAGGAGGCCTGGATCGCGCCGATCGAGACCGGATTGCCCACCGTTTTGCTGACGATATGCTCAACCTCAGCCTTGTAGTAGCCGACGTTCGGCAACACTACATAACGCAAACCCAGGAACAGTCCGCAAAACAGGAAATACGCCACGACCAGCAATGTCAGCAAAGCGCCCAGCAGATGGTGGGTAACCAGGTTAACGTGCTTATAAGTGGCAATCCCGGCGCGCCAGCAGATGGCAAGCTTGCTGGCCGGCGACGGGATTTTTGCTTGTTCTTCCAACATCAATCAGAATGGGTAAAATTAATCATTATGAAACAGTGGCAGGACACGAAGCCTGCTACTCTGTTCCCCAACTGAGCAGGGATAGGAAGTAAAATAAATCGACTGCACCGAGTGTTTCCAGAGTGGCAAGCTGTTGATGTTCGACAAGCCACCAAGCCATATGTTCGCATGGATATGGCCGTGCATAGCTAAAAAAACAAAAAGACCTTCGATAACCCTGCTATTTTCTTTGAATTTTGCCTCATTTATCCTTCAAATCCGTGACTCCATCACTATTAAGCAGTACCGCCGCCTCGCGCTATTTTTTGCGCTGGGTGAATGCCGAAGCTGGACGCGCCGCGCAGGTCACAGAATTAGCTGGGCCCGTAACAAGATTAACCGTCGACCGGACTCTGTTGACGCATTTATTACAAAAAGAAACAGATTCCGGCATGCCGTTACCGCGCGCCATGCGCCGCCTGCGCAACCTGCTGGTATGCACCCTGATCGAACGCGATCTGCGCGGCCTGGCCGACCTGGACGAAGTGGTCAGCGCCGTTACCACCTTCGCCGAATTTGCGGTGCAAACCCACCTGGCGGCCCTGACTGTCGACCTGGTGGCGCTGCACGGCACGCCGCTGGGCGAAGAATCGGGCCAGCCGCAAGAGTTGCTGGTGCTGGGCATGGGCAAACTGGGCGGCTGCGAACTCAACGTTTCTTCCGATATCGACCTGATCTTCACCTACGCGGAAGATGGCGACACCCAAGCAGGCGACGGCCAGCGCGCGCTGTCGAACCATGAGTTCTTTACCCGCCTCGGCAAGAAACTGATAGGCGCCTTGTCCGAGATCACCGAAGACGGCTTCACCTTCCGGGTTGACATGGCGCTGCGGCCGAACGGCGCCTCGGGGCCGCTGGTGGCCAGCTTCAACATGGTCGAGACCTACCTGGTGACCCAGGGCCGGGAATGGGAACGTTATGCCTGGTGCAAGGCGCGCGCGCTGACCGGGCGGGCGGAAGATATCGCCACCTTGGCCAACATCAGCCGTCCGTTCGTGTTCCGGCGTTACCTGGACTATGGCTCGATCGACGCCATGCGTTCCATGCACGCGCAAATCCGCACGGAAGTAAAGCGCCTGGAAGCGCTGCATCCGGAACGCAGCAACAACGTCAAGCTGGGGCGCGGCGGCATCCGTGAAATCGAATTCCTGGCACAGGTGTTCCAGCTGATCCGCGGCGGCCGCGACTGCGATTTGCGCGACCGCTCCACCCGGGCCACGCTGCGCACCCTGGCCGTCAAGAACCTGCTGGACGCCGAGGTAGTCGACAAGCTGCTGGCCGCCTACGATTTCCTGCGCAACCTGGAGCACCGGCTGCAATACCTGGACGATGCGCAAACCCATACCTTCCCGACCAATGACGCCGACTGCCTGATCATCGCCCAGGCCATGGGTTTCCCCGATGTGCCGTCGCTGATGCAGGAACTCGACCAGCACCGTACCCTGGTCGACGCCCAGTTCGACGACATCTTCAAGGACAAGCAGAACAGCCGCCCCGCCAGCAAGACTGGGACGACTGCGACAATCCGCTGCACACGCTGAGCGAAACCGACAGCCGTGAAACGATTGCCCTGGTGCTGACCCACTGCGGCTTCTCCGACGCCTCGGCGGCGGCGCAACGCTTGGTCACCACCTGGCAATCGACACGCGTGCAGAACCTGCCGGCGGCCAGCCGCGCGCGCCTGCTGGCGCTGGTCAACGCCGCGCTGCCGGTAGTGGCCGCCATCCCGGAACCCGAGCGCCACCTGCCTACCCTCAACCGCCTGCTGGACTTCCTCGAGGCGATCGTACGCCGCGCCGCCTACCTGGCGCTGCTGACCGAATATCCGGCCACCCTGCATCGCGTGATCCGCATGATCAGCGCCAGCGACTGGGCCGCCAAGTACCTGACCCAGCATCCTATCCTGCTGGACGAACTGCTCGATCCGCGCAGCCTGAACGCGGCGCCGGACTGGCCGGTGTTCGCCCAGGAATGCAAGCGCCAGCTCGATACCGCGCCGGGCGACACCGAACGGCAGATGGATATCCTGCGCGAAATGCACCATGCCCAGCAATTCCGCCTGCTGGCGCAGGACCTGGAGGGAGTCCTCAGCGTCGAGGCGCTGGCCGACCATCTCTCCATCCTGGCCGACATCCTGGTGGCCGCCACCGTGCAGGCGATCTGGAACATGATGCCGGGCCGCCACCGCGAAACGCCGCTGTTCACCGTGATCGCCTACGGCAAGCTGGGCGGCAAGGAACTCGGTTACGTCTCCGACCTCGATGTGGTGTTCCTGTATGACGATGAAGACCAGGACGGCCCCGCCCTCTACGCCAAGCTGGCGCAGCGCTTCATCACCTGGATGACCAGCCATACGCCGGCCGGCATCCTGTTCGACATCGACATCGCGCTGCGTCCTGACGGCGCCAGCGGCCTGCTGGTGTCGTCGTTCGGCAAGTTCGAGAAATACCAGCGTGAATCGGCCTGGCTATGGGAGCACCAGGCCCTGACCCGGGCCCGCTTCTGCGCCGGCGACGCCGCCATCGGCGAACGCTTCGAAACCCTGCGCGTGGAAGTGCTGCGCCAGCAGCGCGACGCCGCCAAGCTGCAAAGCGAAGTGCTGGAGATGCGCCAGAAAATGCGCGACGCCCATCCCAACCGCAGTGACCGCTTCGACCTCAAGCATGACGCCGGCGGCATGATAGACATCGAATTCCTGGTGCAATTCCTGATCCTGCGCCACGCTGCCGCCTATCCGCAACTGACCGCCGACATCGGCAATATCGCCTTGCTGAAACTGTGTGGGGAAATCGGACTGATTGACGGGGGCCTGGCTAACGCAGTAGCCGATGCCTACCGCACTTTCCGCAAACTGCAGCATCAGGGCCGCTTGCAGGGAGAAGAACGGGCGCGCGTGGCGGCAAGCCGCATAGCGTCCGAAATCTCGGTGGTAAAACAATTGTGGTCCGAAACGTTCACGGCCGCATCCAGCTGACCGCAGCGATCCCTTGCTGTAAAAAAAAGCCCCGCTCAATGCATGAGCGGGGCTTTTTTTTCGGGCAAGCCAGGTTTTACCTGGCCTTATTTACTTGGCCTTATTTACTTGGCGTTAACCAGTGCAACCGTAGTATCCAGCATACGGTTCGAGAAACCCCACTCATTGTCGTACCAGCTCGACACCTTCACCAGGCGACCGGAAACCTTGGTCAGCGTGGAGTCGAAGTTGGAAGAAGCCGGGTTGTGGTTGAAATCGACCGACACCAGCGGCTCGACGTTGTAAGTCAGCAAACCCTTCAAGGCGCCGTTTTCCGACGCATCTTTCATGATCGCGTTGACTTCATCGACAGTGGTGTCGCGCGCGGCGACGAACGACAAATCGACCAGCGAGACATTGATGGTCGGCACGCGGATCGCAAAACCGTCCAGCTTGCCGTTCAGCTCAGGCAGCACCAGGCCAACCGCAGCGGCAGCGCCGGTCTTGGCCGGGATCATGCTCATGGTGGCGGAACGGGCGCGGCGCAGGTCTTCGTGGTAGACGTCGGTCAGCACCTGGTCGTTGGTGTAGGAGTGGACGGTCGTCATCAGGCCGTTCAGCACGCCGATCTTGTCGTTCAGCGGCTTGACCAGCGGCGCCAGGCAGTTGGTGGTGCAGGAAGCGTTGGAGATCACGGTGTCGCTGGCTTTCAGCACGCCGTGGTTGACGCCGAACACGACAGTAGCGTCGACATCCTTGCCGCCCGGCGCCGAGATGATGACTTTCTTGGCGCCACCCTTGATATGGGCGCTGGCCTTTTCCTTGGTGGTGAAGAAGCCGGTGCATTCCAGCACGACGTCAACGCCCAGCTCGCCCCATGGCAGTTCAGCCGGGTTACGCTGCGCCAATACCTTGATGCGGTCGCCGTTGACCACGATGAAATCGCCGTCGACTGTCACGGTGCCAGGGAACTTGCCGTGGGCGGTATCGTACTGGGTCAGGTGGGCATTGGTTTTTGAGTCGCCGAGGTCGTTGATGGCAACGATCTCGATGTCATGCTTTTTGCCGCCTTCGTAATGGGCGCGAAGGATGTTGCGGCCGATGCGGCCATAGCCATTGATGGCGACGCGAATAGTCATGGTTTTCTCCTAAGGTATTAACAATAAATGCGTAACAACAAATTCGTCTCAATTGACCCTGATGGTACGCCAGCCATAGCCGGCTTCCTGCAAATCCAAACCATCCCAGCTGAACGGCTGTTCCACCAGCAGCTCCGCGCCCAGCATTTCGTAGAACTGCCGCGCCTGGCGGTTTTCCGCCAGCACCCATACCAGCATGTTGTTGGCGCCGGCGCTCGCCAGCGTCGCTGCCACATGGGCCACCAGGCGGCGGCCGATGCCGGCGCGCTGCACTGACGGTTCCAGGTAGATCGCGGTCAGCTCCGAATCGTAGCCGAGCTTGGCTTCAGCCAGCGTCATTCCCGCGGCAAAACCGAGCACCTCGCCATCGACTTCCGCCACAAACACATTGGCCGCATTCGACGTCGCCGACAGGATGCGGCTCCAGATGGCGGTGCTGTCCTCAACCTTCATGCCGTCCAGATAGTCGTCCGGGATAATGCCGCGGTAAGTGGCGCGCCAGCTGTCGATGCGCACTGCCGCGATCACCGACGCATCGTCGACCGTGGCGCGGCGGATCACGACATCGCCAACGATGTTGGTGATGTCGAGACCCTTGGCCTTCTTGACTTCTCTTACATTCATGCCAGTATCAACTTGGTCTTGGCGACGACATTTTCAACGGTGAAACCGAAATGCTTGAACAGCACAGGCGCCGGAGCCGATTCGCCGAAGGTGTCGATGCCGACCACCGCGCCTTCCAGGCCGACATACTTGTGCCAGAACGCAGTCACGCCGGCCTCGATCGCCACGCGCGGCAAGCCGCGCTGCAAGACGCTGGCCTTGTAGGCAGCTTCCTGGCGGTCGAAGACGTCGGCGCAAGGCATGGAGACCACGCGCACTGCAATGCCTTCCAGCGCCAGCGCGGCGGCGGACTGCATCGCCAGTTCCACTTCCGAACCGGTGGCGATCAGGATCGCCTTGGCGTCCGACGCATCCTTCAGGATATAAGCGCCGCGCTTGATGTCGGCGATCTGCTTCGCATCGCGCTCTTGGTACTGCAAGTTCTGGCGCGAGAAAATCAGCGTGCTTGGGCCGTTCTTGCGTTTCACCGCCTGTTCCCACGCCACGGCCGATTCAACCGTGTCGCATGGACGCCAGTTGTCCAGCTGCGGAATCAGGCGCAGGCTCGATACGTGTTCCACCGATTGGTGGGTCGGGCCGTCTTCGCCCAGGCCGATGGAGTCATGGGTGAACACGAAGATCGAACGGATCTTCATCAGCGCCGCCATGCGCAGGGCATTGCGGCTGTAGTCGGAGAAGGTCAGGAAAGTGGCGCCGAACGGGATGTAGCCGCCATGCAGGGCGATGCCGTTGATCATGGCGCTCATGCCGAATTCGCGCACACCGTAGTTGATGTGGTTGCCCGGCTGGTCGGCGCGCACTGCCACCGATTCTTTCCAGTTGGTCAGGTTGGAGCCGGTCAGGTCGGCCGAACCGCCGAGGAATTCCGGCAGCACCTGCGCCAGTGCCTGGATGGCGTTCTGGCTGGCTTTGCGGGTGGCGATGGTTTCTTTCTTGGCGACGCAGCTGGCGATGTAGTCGCTCGCAACCTGTTCGAAATTGCCAGGCAGTTCGCCCTTCATGCGGCGCGTGAATTCAACCGCTTGCTGCGGGTATTCGGCGGCGTAGGCGGCGAACAGCGCATTCCAGTCGCCTTCGAACTGCTTGCCTTGCGGCTTGGCGTCCCAGGCGGCGTAGACGTCTTCCGGGATTTCAAACGGCGCCGAGGTCCAGCCCAGCGCTTCGCGCACGGCGGCGATTTCCTTGTCGCCCAATGCCGCGCCGTGCACCTTGTCGGTGCCGGCCAGGTTCGGCGAACCCTTGCCGATCACGGTCTTGCAGCAGATCAGGGTCGGCTTGTCGGACAGCTTGGCCTGGTGAATCGCGGCGCTGACGGCTTCCACATTGTGGCCGTCGACGGCGCGAATCACGTTCCAGCCGTAAGCTTCGAAACGCTTCGGGGTGTCGTCCTTGAACCAGCCTTCGACATGGCCATCGATCGAGATGCCGTTGTCATCGTAGAGCGCGATCAGTTTCGACAGGCGCAGCGTGCCGGCCAGCGAACAGGCTTCATGCGAAATGCCTTCCATCAGGCAACCGTCGCCGACGAAAGTGTAGGTGTAATGGTCGACTACCGGGAAATTGGCGCGGTTGAATTCCGCCGCCAGCAGTTTTTCCGCCAGCGCCATGCCGACTGCATTGGTCAAACCCTGGCCCAGCGGACCGGTAGTGGTTTCTATGCCTGGCGTGACGTCGACTTCAGGATGGCCCGGCGTCTTCGAATGCATCTGGCGGAAATTGCGCAGCTCGTCCATCGGCAGGTCGTAGCCGGTCAGGTGCAGCAAGGCGTATTGCAGCATCGAACCATGACCGTTCGACAATACAAAGCGGTCACGGTTGAACCAGTGCGGATTAGCAGGATTGTGACGGTAGTGCTTGGCCCACAACGCGACTGCGATTTCCGCCATGCCCATCGGCATGCCGGGATGGCCGGAGTTGGCTTTCTGTACAGCGTCCATTGCCAGCGCGCGGATTGCATTGGCCATCTTTGTAGTCGGAAGTGTGGAGGTCATGGTGTGAGCAGGTAAGCAGCAGTTGAAGATCGATTAAAAAACGAATCGGTTGGAAAGCGGTTGGCAGGCGAAAAGCAGAGAAACAGCCCACAAAAGCCGATATTTTACCAAAATGCAGTCGATTCCGGTTCAAATCGGCGCATCTCTCCCATGTCGAGGCGGTAAAATGCTGCCGCACCACATGAAGCCTGTGATCGCATCGAAGCCGGATCGCATGGTTTTGTTGCAATTTTCATATCCAGCCACCTGCCCGCAGTACTTTTCCATTGATCCCGCCATGCAAGGTTTACATCTGACGGCCGACTGTTACGACTGCCGCTGCGCCCCAGGCCTGTTACTTGACCCCATCCGGCTGCGCAAGTTCGTGCTGGAGCAAACCCTGGGTTCGGGGCTGACCGTCGTCGGCGAAAAATTCCATCCGTTCCAGGCCAGCGACGGCAGCCCCGCCGGCATCACCTGCGCCTTGCTGCTGGCCGAATCGCACCTGGCGATCCATACCTGGCCCGAACGCGATGCTGTGACCCTGGATGTCTATGTCTGCAACTTCACGGAAGACAATAGCGCCAAGGCCAGCGGCTTGCTGGACGCCCTGGTCGCCGGTTTTGCGCCCGCCCGGTGGCAAAGCCACCGCCTGCAGCGCGGCAACGGCGCCGACGACCAGACCCTGGCGCTGGAGCAGCTCACGCCGCATACCGCCTACGGCACGCAGCTGGCGCCGCCGCTGGTGCAGGTGCAATCGCCGTTCCAGCGCGTGGAAATTGCCGACTCCGCCGAGTTCGGCAAAGTGATGCGGCTGGACGGCGCCTACATGACCTCCGAGCGCGACGAATTTTTCTATCACGAATGCCTGGTCCATCCGGCTGCGCTTAGCCACCCTCACCCGCGCCGCGCCCTGATCGTCGGCGGCGGCGATGGCGGCAGCAGCGAAGAACTGCTCAAGCATCCGTCGATAGAACAGATCGTCTTGTGCGAAATCGACCTCATGGTGATCCAGGCTGCGCGTTTGCATCTGCAATCGATCCATCGCGGAGCGCTGGACGATCCACGGTTGCATCACATCGCACAAGATGGTTTTGCCCACGTACGGGAAGCGGCGCGCGCTGCCGCGGCCGACCAGCGTTACGACTTGATCCTGCTCGACCTGACCGATCCGCAAGGCGCGGACGGCAGCGCGCTGGCAGCCGACTGCTACACCCTTGAATTCATGCAGGCCTGCCGCACCCTGCTCAACCCGGGCGGCGCGCTGGTGATGCACCTGGGCAGTCCGTTCCACCATCCGCAACGATTCGCCTTGCTGCGCCAGCGCCTCGGCAGCGTGTTCGGCCAGGCCCATCCTTATACCGTGCATGTGCCGCTGTATGGCGCGCTATGGGGCATGGCGATCGCCAGCGACGACCTTGATCCGCTGCAGCTGGATAGCCATGCGCTGGCAGGCCGCTTGCGGGAAAGAGCGCTGGGCGAGCTCCAGTACTACAACGAAAATGTCCATTCGGCACTATTCGCCTTGCCCAATTTCGTGCAGAATCTGGGCGCCTAGTTTGTTGTTGCAAATTCATCGTTGCCCGATATGGAGAGCGTCTTGCCAACCACCAGCCTTTTGAAGCAAATCCCGCAATCCGCCGCGCCGTCGGCCAGGAAGAGCCGCGCCGTGCCGCTGGTGCTGGCGGCCTCGGCCCTGATCGCGGGCTGCAGCCCGCGCCAGGCGCGCGACGAATACGCCAGCCAGGACGACTGCAAGAAAGACTGGGGCCGGCCCGAGCTGTGCCAGCCGGTTTCGGGCAGCAGCTCAGGCGGCCACGGCGGCGCTTACTACGGCCGCTACTACGGTCCCAGCTACGATGAAGGCGAACGCGCGAGCGCACAGCGCAGCGCGCGCAGCGGCGGCAACAGCTTTGGCTTGGCCGGCGCCGGCGAGAGCAACCACTCGGTCGGCCGCAGCGTGTCGCGCGGCGGCTTCGGCGGCGCCCACATTTCCTCCGCCGGCGGTTAAGCATGATCCGCGAAAGCCTGACGCCGCGCAGCAACTGGCAGGAACAATTCGAATCGCTCGGTTTCACCTATCACTCGATTGACGATCTGTACTGGGACGAGCGCTACGCCTACCGCTTCAGCGCGGCGCAGATCGATGCGGTGGAAGACGCCACCAGCGAATTGCACCAGATGGCCTTGCAGGCGGTCGAGCATGTTATCGCGCACGAACGGCTGGAACAGTTCGCCATTCCCCAGCCGTTCTGGGCATTGGTCGAGGAGAGCTGGCGCGAAAAGGAATTTTCCCTGTACGGACGTTTCGACCTGTCCTGGGACGGCAGCAATCCGCCCAAAATGCTGGAGTACAACGCCGATACCCCGACCGGCCTGGTGGAATCCAGCGTGGCGCAGTGGTATTGGCTGCAAGACGTGTTTCCCGACGCCGACCAGTTCAATTCCCTGCACGAGAAACTGATCGCCCAGTGGCAAATCCTGGCCCGCCAGCATCACAG
Source organism: Collimonas fungivorans (assembly GCF_001584145.1). Classification (NCBI taxonomy): domain Bacteria; kingdom Pseudomonadati; phylum Pseudomonadota; class Betaproteobacteria; order Burkholderiales; family Oxalobacteraceae; genus Collimonas; species Collimonas fungivorans. The sequence continues at coordinate 4,257,265 of NZ_CP013232.1, forward strand.
CAAAGGCTTGCTGCACTTCGCCTGCATCGGCGGCCATGAGGAAGATGAAGGCAACCTGGCCTACCTGCGCGACACCGCGATCCAGGCAGGTTTCGCCACCAAGCAGCTGGCGATAGAAAATATCGGCTGGGACGACAAGCATGCGGAATTTGTCGATGATTTCGACCTGAAGATAGACAACTTGTTCAAGCTGTATCCATGGGAGTGGCTGTGCCGCGAGGAGTTTGCCGAGCACCTGCTGGCGCGGCCGCTGCGCGTGATCGAACCGGCCTGGAAGATGGTGTTGTCCAACAAGGCCATCTTGCCGGTGCTGTGGGAACTGTTTCCCGGCCATCCCAACCTGCTGCCGGCGTTTTTCGACGCCTGGCGCATCAGCGGCGATTTCGTCAAGAAACCGCTGTATTCGCGCGAAGGCGAAAACATCACGATCTACGCCGGCGGCGAAGTCCACCACCAGCCGGGACAATATGGCGCCGAGGGCTACATCTACCAGGCTTTTGCGGCGCAGCCGAAATTCGACGACGGCATCACGCCGGCCTACACTTCCGTCGGCTCGTGGGTGGTCGGCGACACTCCGGCCGGCATCGGCATCCGCGAAGACGTATCGCTGATCACCAAGGACACCAGCCGTTTTGTACCGCATTATTTTGTTGACTGACCGCAAACCGAACCACATATTCCAGGAGCACTGACCCATGAATTTCCTCCCTATCGGCCTGCCGGCCTTCCTGTCCCACTTCGGGCTCGCGTTGCTGCTGGTGGCGATCTTCTTCGTGGTCTATATTTTCATTACGCCCTACCATGAGCTGCGCCTGATCCGCGCCGGCAATCACGCGGCCGCCGCCAGCCTGGCCGGCGCTTTGCTGGGTTATGTCGCGGCCCTGGCTTCGGCCATTGCGAACAGCGTCAGCCTGCTCGACATGCTAGTCTGGGGAGTGGTGGCCCTGGTGGTGCAGTTGCTGGCTTTCCTGATCGTCAAGCTGCTGCTGCCAACGCTGCTGGCCGACATTCCGGAAAACAAGATCGCATCCGGCGTCTTTCTTGGTACAGTCAGTCTTGGCCTGGGTTTGCTGAATGCGGCCTGCATGACTTATTGATTAAGGATTTTTTCGTGCCTCGTTTTTACGTCACATCCCCGCTCGAAATCGGCCAGCTGTTGGCGCTGCCGGAAGCCGTCGCCCACCACCTGCTGGTGCTGCGGCTAGGGCCGGCCGCGCCGATTACCCTGTTCAACGGCGAAGGCGGGGAATATACCGCCACCATCAGCAGCATCGAAAAAAAGCGTGTAAACGTCGAGATCAAGACCTTTTCACCACGCGAAGCCGAACTGCCGTACGCAATCACGCTGGCCCAGGCGCTGCCGGAATCGTCGAAACTGGACTGGATCATCGAAAAAGCCGTCGAACTCGGCGTCGCTGCGATCCAGCCGCTGGCGGCCCAGCGTTGCGTAGTGCGCCTCAACAGCGAGCGCGCCGAGAAGAAGCAAAACCACTGGCAGGGGGTGATCGTCGCCGCCGCCGAACAGAGCGGCCGCAACCGCCTGCCTACCCTGTCCACCCTCAGCCCGTTCAACGACTGGGCGCAACAGCAGGATCTGCACAAGCGCATCCTGCTGTCGCCGCGCGGCGAGCAATCGCTGTCGGACTGGGCGCGCCACCAGCCGCCGCAGGCGCTGGCGCTGCTGATCGGCCCAGAGGGCGGCTTCACCGAAACGGAAGAAAACCTGGCCTGCAGCCAGGGCGCGCTGATGCTGTCGATGGGACCACGCATCCTGCGTACCGAAACCGCCGGCCTGGCGGCGCTGGCGGCCATCAATGCGATCTGGGGCGAGATGTAGTTTCGCCAACTTATCGCTTGCCTCTATCGATCCTACAATTTGTTCTAAGCAAAAATATCAGCACTGGCTAGAATGGTAAACGCAATCAAGACACAATCGTTTTCAGTTGCGCAACTACTCAAAGCCCTTACTGCGTTGTAAGATCAATCTTCTCAACTGCTTTGTATTTACAGAGCAGCAACCTGCCTTGATGGCTGACGTTGTATTTATGCGTTCATTAATTAGGCATTATTTACTCAGGAGAATATTATGGGACTGCTGGATTCGGTACTTGGCGCAATCGGTGGTGGCGGCCAACAGCAAGCAGGTGGAAATAATACGCAAGCCCTGCTGATCCAGGCTGCATTGCCGTTGCTGCTGAAGGCATTGCAAGGCGGCGGCGCAGGCGCGGGCCAAGCTGCCGGCGCGGACGCCGGTGCTGGTGCTGGCGGCGGCCTGCTCAGCGCGCTGGAAGGCGCCGGCCTGGGTTCGGTCGTGCAGTCATGGATAGGTACTGGCCAGAACCAGCCTATCTCGCCGGATCAGGTGCAACAGGCGCTGGGCGGTGGCCAGCTGCAGGAACTGGCGCAAAAAGTCGGCATTTCACCGGATGAAGCAGCCGGCCACCTGTCGCAGATCCTGCCTGGCCTGGTAGACAAGCTGACACCGCACGGCGAAGCTAGCCCGGCCCCTGGCGGCGTCGATCTCAGCAGTTTGCTGGGTGGACTTCTGGGCGGTAACAAACCGGCCTGAGCAAAACCAGGCTAAGCTGATTGATAAAAAATCGCCTTCCGGGGCGATTTTTTTTGGCCATGGCAATCCTGAATTCCTGATTCAGTATCCAAAATTCAATAAAATAGCTGTTTTATCAATTAAAAATCATGCAATCAGCTGCGGTTCGACTTCCGGGCAGGGGCAAGACGCCGAAAGCATTTATAATGCAGGGTTTTGGCAATAAATATTCCGGTCACTTATTTCGGTCACTTCCATGAAGGTATTTCGCGGACTTCCCAACGCCGAATCGCGCGCGCCTTGCGCGCTCACTATCGGCAACTTTGACGGCGTGCATCGCGGCCACCAGGTGCTGCTCGCGCACGTCCGCAAGGCCGCCACGGAACTGGGGCTGGATGCCGCGGTAATGACGTTCGAGCCGCACCCGCGCGAGTTTTTTGCGCAACGTTCCGGCCAGCCGGACAATATGCCGACCCGCGTCGCCAACCTGCGCGACAAGTTGCAGTCGCTGTCGCAGGCCGGTATAGACCGTGTGATCGTCGAACATTTCAACGCCAGCTTTGCGGCCATGTCGCCCCAGGATTTCATCGAGAAAGTGCTGGTGGAAGGCTTGCACGTGAAATGGCTGATGGTAGGCGAGGATTTCTGCTTCGGCGCCCGCCGCGCCGGCAATATCGCGACCTTGGTCGAGGCCGGCAAGAAGTACGGTTTCCAGGTCGAGACTTTGCCGACCGTGATGAACGACGGCGCGCGGGTATCGTCGTCGGCGGTGCGCGCTGCGCTGGCGGCCGGCGATTTCGGCCATGCACGGGCTTTGCTGGGCCATCCGTATTCCATTTCCGGTCACGTGGTGCATGGCAAGAAGCTCGGCCGCACCATCGGTTTCCCGACCCTGAACTTGCGCGTCAACCATAAACTGCCGGCGCTGTCCGGCATCTTCGTGGTCAACGTCCATGGCCTGGCCGAACATCCTTTGCCGGCTGTCGCCAGCATCGGCATCCGCCCCACCGTGGACGACAGCGGCCGCGTGCTGCTGGAGAGTTATATCCTCGACTTCGCCGGCGATTGCTACGGCAAGCTGATACAAGTCGAGTTTTTGCAGAAACTGCGCGACGAAGAGAAATATGTCGACCTGCCGACCCTGACTGCCGCGATTACCCGCGATGTCAGCAATGCGCGCGCGTATTTCCGCCAGCACGGCCAGCACGATATATCGGCAGTTTCGGCCACAGACCGAATTTGACGCTGTCCGCAATTCCTCGCGCCTTGCCGGCGTTTATGCCTAGCGCTTATGCCTGCATTTATGCCGGCCCCACAGAATTCCACTGAAGAAAATTATGCCTGATCAGACCAACAAACCAGAAAACAGCAAGCCAGCCAAGCAGGCTAAGCCGCAGAGCAAATACCCGGTCAACATGACCGAGACGCCCTTCCCCATGCGCGGCGACCTCGCCAAGCGCGAACCGCAATGGGTCAAGCAGTGGCAGGAAAAGAAAGTCTACGAACGGATCCGCAAAGCCTCCAAGGGCCGTCCGAAATTCATCCTGCACGACGGTCCGCCGTATGCCAACGGCGAGATCCACCTGGGCCACGCCGTCAACAAGATCCTCAAGGACATGATCGTCAAGGCCCGCAACATGGCCGGCTTCGATGCGCCTTACGTGCCGGGCTGGGATTGCCATGGCATGCCGATCGAAATCCAGATCGAAAAGAAATACGGCAAGAACCTGCCGGTGGCTGAAGTGCAGTCGAAAGCGCGCGCTTACGCCAATGAACAGATCGACCTGCAGCGCAAAGACTTCATCCGCCTCGGCGTGCTGGGCGAATGGGACAACCCGTACCTGACCATGGCCTTCGGCAATGAAGCCGACGAACTGCGCGCGCTCGGCGCCATCCTGGAAAAGGGTTATGTCTATCGCGGCTTGAAGCCGGTCAACTGGTGCTTCGATTGCGGTTCGGCCTTGGCCGAGGCTGAAGTCGAATACCAGGACAAGCGCGATCCGTCGATCGACGTCGGTTTCCCGTTTGCCGAACCGGACAAGATCGCCGCCGCATTCGGCCTGGCGGCGTTGCCGGCCGGCCAGGGTTATGTCGTGATCTGGACCACCACGCCGTGGACCATCCCGTCCAACCAGGCGCTCAACGTCCATCCGGAAGTAGACTACGCGCTGGTGCAGACCACGCGCAACGGCGCACCGCTGCTGCTGATCCTGGCGCAGGACCTGGTCGAAGACTCGCTGCAGCGTTTCGGCCTCGAAGGCAAGGCCATCGCCAGCTGCAAGGGCGAAGCGCTGGCGCTGATCAATTTCAAGCATCCGCTGGCCGACCTTGATCCTGGCTACAACCGTCTGTCGCCGGTCTACCTGGGCGACTACGTCACCACCGACAGCGGCACCGGCATCGTGCACTCGGCGCCGGCTTACGGCATCGAAGACTTCATCTCCTGCAAAGCGCATGGCATGAAGGACGACGACATCATCAGCCCGGTGATGGGCGACGGCAAGTTCGCGTCCTGGCTGCCGTTCTTTGCCGGCATGACCATCTGGGAAGCGTCCAAGCCGATCTGCGCCAAGCTGGAAGAAGCCGGCGCGCTGTTCAAGCTGGTCATGTTCGACCACAGCTACATGCATTGCTGGCGCCACAAGACGCCGATCATCTACCGTGCCACTTCACAGTGGTTCGCCAGCATGGACAACTTGCCGAAGGACGGTCACCCGAGCCTGCGCGCAACTGCCCTGAAAGCGATTGAAGAAACCGCATTTTTCCCTGGCTGGGGCAAGGCGCGCCTGCACGGCATGATCGCCAACCGCCCCGATTGGACCCTGTCGCGGCAGCGCCAGTGGGGCGTGCCGATGGCGTTCTTCGTGCACAAGGAAAGCGGCCAGCTGCATCCGCGCACGCCGGAACTGCTGGAGCAGATCGCGCAGCGCGTCGAGCAAAGCGGGATCGAAGCCTGGCAGGCGCTGGACCCGAAGGAATTGCTGGGCGACGATGCCGTCAACTACATCAAGAACAAGGACACGCTGGATGTCTGGTTCGACTCCGGCTCTACCCACCAGACGGTATTGCGCGGTTCGCACGCCAGCCAGCTGCAATTTCCTGCCGATCTCTACCTGGAAGGTTCGGACCAGCATCGCGGCTGGTTCCACTCGTCGCTGCTGACCTCGTCCATGCTGAATGGCCGCGCGCCGTATAACGCTCTGCTGACGCACGGTTTCGTGGTCGACGGCGAAGGCCGCAAGATGTCGAAGTCGCTGAAGAACGGCGTCGAACCGCAAAAAGTGGCGGACTCCCTGGGCGCGGAAATCCTGCGCCTGTGGGTGGCCGCCAGCGACTACTCGGGCGAGATCACGATCTCCGACGAAATCCTGAAGCGCGTCACCGAATCGTATCGCCGCATCCGCAATACCTTGCGCTTCCTGCTGGCCAACACTTCCGACTTCGATCCGTCGAAGGATGCGGTGCCGATCGCCGACCTGCTGGAAATCGACCGCTATGCGATCGCCAGCATGGCGCAGCTGCAAGCCGACATCCTGCAGCACTACGAGACCTACGAATTCCACCCGGTGATCTCGAAGCTGCAGATGTACTGCTCGGAAGACCTGGGCGGCTTCTACCTCGACATCCTGAAAGACCGCCTGTACACCAGCGGCGTCAGTTCGCCGGCGCGCCGTTCCGCGCAAACCGCGATCTGGCACATCACCCAGGCCCTGCTGCGGGTGATGGCGCCGACGCTGTCGTTCACGGCGGAAGAAGCCTGGTCGTTCTTCGCCAGCCCGGAAGCGTTTGCCGCCAGCGATGAAACCATTTTCACCCAGACCTATTACGCGCTGCCGGAAATCGACGGCGCCGCGGCTCTGATCGAGAAATTCAACGCAGTGCGCGCGGTGCGCGCCGACGTCACCAAGCAGCTGGAAGAAGTGCGGGTCGCAGGCGGCATCGGTTCCTCGCTGCAGGCGGAAGTCGAAATCAAGGCGGCCCCGGCCAAGCATGCGCTGCTCAGCAGCCTGGGCGACGACCTGAAATTTGTCTTGATCACTTCCAGTGCCACGGTGTCGGAAGTAGCGACCGATGCTGAGGAAACGATCCTGGTGACGCCGTCGGCGCAGCAGAAATGCGAACGCTGCTGGCATTACCGGGCCGACGTCGGCAGCCACCCGGAACATCCGGGCCTGTGCGGACGCTGTGTCGCCAACCTGTTCGGCGGCGGCGAAGACCGGCATTTTGCTTAAGCGATGATGTAGATAAAACAGGCGCAGCGTACAATCGGCCATGGCCTTGTGCACTGCGCATTTCTGCCACACAGTTAAGAATCGACATGGCCACAAAAAAACGCTCTTCTGCCCCATCCTCTTCCAACTACGGCCTGGCGCCATGGCTGGCGATCGCTGCACTGGTGCTGCTGATCGACCAGCTCACCAAGATCACCATCGTGCGCCTGTTCAGCTACGGCGAATCGCATGCCGTGACCTCCTTCTTCAACCTGGTGCTGGTGTATAACAAGGGCGCCGCGTTCAGCTTCCTGTCCACCGAATCCGGCTGGCAGCGCTATTTTTTCACGGTACTCGGCATCGCCGCTGCGCTGTTCATCACGTTCCTGCTGAAACGCCACGCCGGACAACGCATGTTCTGCACCGCGCTGGCCCTGATCCTGGGCGGCGCCATCGGCAACGTGGTCGACCGTATCGCCTACGGCCATGTGATCGATTTTCTCGATATCTACGTGCGCAACTGGCACTGGCCGGCTTTCAACATCGCCGATAGCGCGATCTGCGTCGGTGCGGTATTGTTTGTGATTGATGAGCTGCGTCGCGTAAACAAGTAACCGATACATAACGTTTCCAGGAGCAGGTATGGATCTCGCTGGTAAAAAAATCGTGCTGGGACTGACCGGCGGCATCGCCTGCTACAAGGCGGCCGAATTCGCGCGCGCGCTGATCAAGGCCGGCGCTTCGGTGCAAGTGGTGATGACCGCGGCCGCCACCCACTTCATCACCCCTGTCACCATGCAGGGCCTGTCCGGCAAGCCGGTGTTCACAGACCAGTGGGATGCGCGCATCGGCAACAACATGCCGCACATCGACCTCACCCGCGACGCCGACGCCATCGTGATCGTGCCCTGCTCCGCCGACTGCATCTTCAAGCTGGCGCACGGCGCCTGCGACGACCTGCTGTCCACATTATGCGTGGCGCGCCCGGCTACGCTGCCCTTGCTGGTGGCGCCGGCGATGAATGTCGAAATGTGGCAAAACGCGGCGACCCAGCGCAACCTGGCGCAGCTGCTGGCGGACGGCATCCAGCTATTGGGACCGGACGCCGGTGAACAGGCTTGCGGCGAAGTCGGCATGGGCCGCATGCTGGAGGCCCATGAACTGCTGGCAGAAGTGATCGCCTCGTTCCAGCCCAAGCTGCTCAAGGGCAAGCGCTTGCTGCTGACCGCCGGCCCGACGTTCGAACCGATCGATCCGGTGCGCGGCATCACCAATCTTTCGTCCGGAAAAATGGGGTATGCCGTGGCCCGCGCCGCATATGAAGCGGGAGCCGAGGTCACCCTGGTATCGGGCCCGACGGCGCTTGCCGCACCCTACGGCGTACGCCGCATCAACGTCCAGACCGCGCAGCAGATGCACGATATCGTGATGGCGCAGCTGGCCGGCGCCAATCAGTGTACCGACAGCCGCACCGATGTCTTCGTCGCCGTGGCGGCGGTAGCCGACTGGCGGGTAGCCAACGCCAGCCCGCAAAAACTGAAAAAGAACGCCGACGGCAGCGCGCCCGCACTGGTGTTCGAACAAAACCCCGATATCCTGGCGACAGTTGCAGCTTTGCCGAAAGCACCTTACTGTGTCGGTTTTGCGGCTGAATCGGAAAACCTGCTGCAATATGGCGAAGCCAAGCGCCTGCGGAAAAACGTGCCGCTGTTGGTCGGCAATATCGGCCACGACACGTTCGGCAAGGACGATAACCAGCTGGTGCTGTTCGACGCCGACGGCCACCGCAATTTGCCTCGCGCCGGCAAGCAGGAGCTGGGGCGCCAGCTGATTGCCGCCATCGCCGCGCGCCTGGTTTGACGGCTTTGCAGCCGGCCGTTGTATACCGAAAAGCAGCTTCATGAACCGCAGGCAGGACAGCCTGCACCTACTATCATTTCACCTGACAGATTGTTACAAAATTCAATGAATATCATCGACGTCAAGATTCTCGACCCACGCATGCAAGATCAGCTGCCGGCCTACGCTACCGAAGGCAGCGCCGGCCTCGACCTGCGCGCCTGCCTGGACGCCGCGCTGACAATCAAACCCGGTGAAACCCACCTGATCCCGACCGGCCTGGCGATCCATATCGGCGACCCGGCTTATGCGGCGATGATCCTGCCGCGCAGCGGTCTCGGCCACAAACACGGCATCGTGCTGGGGAACCTGGTGGGCCTGATCGACTCTGATTACCAGGGTCAGCTGATGGTTTCCACCTGGAACCGCGGAACGACCGAATTTACCCTTAACCCGATGGAGCGGCTGGCGCAATTGATCATTGTGCCTGTGGCCCGTGTCCGTTTTAATGTCGTAGCCGATTTCGAGAGCAGCGAACGCGGCGCAGGCGGCTTCGGCAGCACCGGAAAACATTGATGGAGAAACTGATGAGATTGACGCGTAACAATGGATGGCAGGGCGTCAGGCGCTATGCAGCGCTGGCGCTGCCAGTGCTGTTACTGGCAGCCTGTGCCACACAGGAGTCCGCCACCACCCTGCCGCAAGTCGTGCCAGTCCCTCCCAAGCCAGTGGTCCTGACGCCGCCGCCGCAACAGGCGGAATTGAAAGCCTTGATCGGCTTGCAAGACCGCTTGTACGATGTTGCCGCGCCTTTGCTGGTGAACAATGCCCTGCTGTGCCGGAACAATGCGCGCAACCTGCTGGGCTTCACCGCCAAGACCAAATACTCCTATACCTCCGAGTTCATTGAAGCGGCAAGCGCCCTCGGCCTGAGCGACCAGCTGCAAGTGACCGGCGTGCTGGCCGGCAGCGGCGCCGCCAAGGTCGGCCTGCAGCGCGGCGACCTGCTGGTGAGCATCCAGGACAAGCCGGTCCCGGTCGGCGCCGACGCCGAACGCCAGACGGCCTTGCTGCTCGGACCGCTGGTAAACGGCCGCAACAGCATCAAGGTCATCATTGCCCGCAACGGCGCCAACCAGACCCTGAACATCCCGCTGACCCGCGCCTGCGCCTTCGGCATCGAACTCGGCAACACCGAGAATGTGATCAGTTATGCCGACGGCCGCCGCGTGCTGATCAGCAGCGGCATGATGAAATACACCAAGAACGACGACGAGCTGGCTCTGGTGATCGCCAAGGAAATGGCGCATAACACGCTCACGCATCCGTCGCGCCAGCGCAATACCGCCACCATGACCGGCGTCATCGACAACCTGATCCGCCTGAAACCTGATACCGCGGCCCTGAACGGCATGGCCGGCGTCAAGCCTTATCCGCAGCAGCTGGATGCAGCGGCCGACAAGCTGTCGCTGTACATGGTTGCCCGCGCCGGCTACAAAGTCGACGACGCCGCGGTTTTCTGGCAACGGCTGGCGACCAGCTATCCGGCCAGCGTGCTCAACGGTTATACGGCGATACATCCGGGTACCGATTACCGCCTGTCGGCAATCCAGCAGGCGGTTTCGGATATCCAGGCCAAGCAGGCGACCGGCACCGCCATACAGCCTTAAACAAGCTCCATCGCGTTGCAGTTCAGCGATGGAGCGCCGCCCGATCCTCACAATGCGGCAGCCATAAAAAAAGCCTGAATCACTTGCGTGCATTCAGGCTTTTTAACGCGCCGGGCAAACACCCGGCTGCATTCGCTTCTTTATTCGACTTCCACCGTTTCTTCCGGAGCCGCAGGCGAGGACGAATCCTTTTCTGCAAAGTCCAGGCTGATCAGGTCCTTGTCGTCGAGGTCGACAGTCACGCGGCCGCCGGTCACCAGCTTGCCAAACAGCAGCTCGTCGGCCAGCGCCTTGCGGATCATGTCCTGGATCAGGCGTGACATCGGCCGTGCGCCCATCAATGGATCGAAACCCTTCTTTGCCAGGAACTTGCGCAAGTTCTCGGTGAAGATCGCTTCCACTTTTTTCTCGTGCAGCTGCTCTTCCAGCTGCATCAGGAACTTGTCGACCACACGCAGGATGACTTCTTCGTCCAGTGCATGGAAGCTGATGATGGAATCGATGCGGTTGCGGAATTCCGGCGTAAACATACGCTTGATATCCGCCATCTCGTCGCCGGCTTCTTTCTTGTCGGTGAAACCGATCGAGCGTTTTTGCAGGCTTTCCGCACCGGCATTGGTGGTCATGATAATGATCACATTGCGGAAGTCCGCCTTGCGCCCATTGTTGTCGGTCAACGCGCCATGATCCATCACTTGCAGCAGGATATTGAAAATGTCCGGATGGGCTTTTTCGATTTCATCCAGCAACAGCACCGCATGCGGCTTCTTGGTCACGGCTTCGGTCAGCAGGCCGCCCTGGTCGAAACCGACATAACCTGGAGGCGCACCAATCAGGCGGCTCACCGCATGACGCTCCATGTATTCCGACATGTCGAAACGGATCAGGTCGATGCCGAGGATGAACGCCAGCTGCTTCGCCACCTCGGTCTTGCCGACGCCGGTCGGACCGGAGAACAGGAAGGAGCCGATCGGGCGGTCGGTCTTGCCAAGGCCTGCGCGCGCCATCTTGATCGCCGATGCCAAAGCGTCGATGGCCGGATCCTGGCCGAACACCACATTGCGCAAATCGCGGTCTATGGTCTGCAGCTTGCTGCGGTCGTCCTGGTTGACCGACTGCGGCGGTATGCGCGCGATCTTGGCGATGATGTCCTCGATCTCGCCCTTGCCGATGGTCTTCTTCTGCTTCGACTTCGGCAGGATGCGTTGCGCCGCGCCGGCTTCATCGATCACATCGATGGCCTTGTCCGGCAGATGGCGGTCGTTGATGAAACGCGCCGCCAGTTCGGCCGCACTGGTGAGCGCGGACGCCGAATACTTGACGCCGTGATGTTCTTCAAAGCGCGACTTCAAGCCGCGCAGGATCTGCACGGTTTGCTCTACCGTCGGTTCGTTAACGTCGATCTTCTGGAACCGGCGCGACAAGGCATGGTCTTTTTCAAACACGCCACGGAACTCGGTGTAAGTGGTCGCGCCTATGCATTTCAGCTGGCCGCTGGACAATGCCGGCTTCAGCAGGTTGGACGCATCCAGCGTACCGCCGGAAGCCGAACCGGCGCCGATGATGGTGTGGATTTCGTCAATGAACAAGATACCGTTCGGGCTGTCTTTCAGCTGCTTGAGCACCGCTTTCAGGCGCTGCTCGAAATCGCCGCGGTACTTGGTGCCGGCCAGCAGCGAACCCATGTCGAGCGAATACACGATCGCATTCTGCAGGATTTCAGGGACGTCGCCCTGGGTGATGCGCCATGCCAGCCCCTCCGCAATCGCGGTCTTGCCGACGCCGGCTTCGCCGACCAGCAGGGGATTGTTCTTGCGGCGCCGGCACAAGGTCTGGATTACGCGTTCGACCTCATACTCGCGGCCGATCAGCGGATCGATCTTGCCTTCGGTCGCCAGCTTGTTCAGGTTTTGCGTGAACTGGTCGAGCGGGCTTTCCTTGGCCTGGCCTTCGGCCTGCACTTCTTCCGCGCCTTCCGAGGATTTCTGCGCATCGGCCTGCTGGTCCTTGCGCACCCCGTGCGAGATGAAATTCACCACGTCGAGCCGCGTCACGCCTTGCTGGTGCAGGTAATACACCGCGTGCGAATCCTTTTCGCCGAAGATCGCGACCAGCACATTGGCGCCGGTCACTTCCTTCTTGCCGTTGGAAGCCGATTGCACATGCATGATGGCGCGCTGGATGACGCGCTGGAAACCTAAGGTCGGCTGGGTATCCACTTCATTCGAACCCGGCACCGTCGGTGTGTTGTCGCCAATGAAGATGGTCAGCGTCTTGCGCATATCATCAATGTTGACGGCACACGCACGCAGCACCTCTGCCGCGGACGGGTTATCGAGCAAGGCCAGCAGCAGGTGTTCAACCGTGATGAACTCGTGCCGTGCTTGCCGTGCCTCGACAAACGCCATGTGCAAACTTACTTCCAGTTCCTGCGCAATCATGCTTCCTCCATCATGCATTGCAGGGGATGCCCTGCTTTGCGTGCGTGCGTTAATACCAGTTCAACCTTGGTGGAAGCGATATCTTTCGGATATACCCCACACATGCCTTTGCCATCGCGATGCACTTTCAACATTATCTGCGTTGCGGCTTCACGATCCTTGTTGAAATATTCCTGCAGGATGGCGACCACGAACTCCATTGGAGTGTAGTCGTCATTGAGCAAAAATACTTGATACATGGGGGGCGGCTTGAGCTTTTGCTCCTGTCGCGTCGTTACTGTCCCGTCTTCGTGCTTGGTTACCATGCGCCTATTCTAAAACCTTCCAACAAATGCGCAACGCGCGACACAGAATAAAAGATGACTTATAACGATATTACGCGTTTTCCGATTGCTATGCAGATGACGATAGAAGAGATTAAATCAAGAGCAAAAAAACGGCCAAAACCAGAAATTTAATTGCATAAAGGAAATTACTTGACTTTTTTATTTTTTGCGCAAAGAATGACATTCATTGGTGAGCGTGTTTCTGCTTATTAATAGAAGTGAGCAAGTTCTAGAAGGGGCAGCGTTACGCGAGGCTTCTTGCTTTTACGGCTCGTGTGATTGTTATTATTTGAAAGACGCTATTTTATGGCAACAGGTACAGTCAAGTGGTTCAACGATTCTAAGGGCTTCGGCTTTATCACTCCGGATGACGGCGGTGAAGATTTGTTTGCACACTTTTCCGCAATCCAGATGAACGGCTTCAAGACCCTTAAAGAAGGTCAAAAAGTCCAGTTCGAAGTCACGCAAGGCCCTAAAGGCAAGCAAGCTTCTAACATCCAAGCTCCTTAATTTCGCTCTGCGTGATTAAGCGGCTTTTGTGAAAAACCTCACCGCGGTGAGGTTTTTTTATGGGCACAGCCCGCAAGCGGCACGAAAAAAAAGCCAGGACATGTCCTGGCTTTTTTGTGAAAACAGCAAAATTACATGTTTTCGATCAGCACTTCGCCGAAACCCGAGCAGGAAACCTGGGTGGCGCCTTCCATCAGGCGCGCAAAGTCGTAGGTGACCTTTTTCGAGGTAATCGACTTTTGCATCGATTCGATGATCAGGTCCGCAGCTTCGACCCAGCCCATATGGCGCAGCATCATTTCCGCCGACAGGATCAGCGAACCCGGGTTGACGTAGTCCTTGCCTGCATATTTAGGCGCGGTGCCGTGGGTTGCTTCGAACATGGCGACCGAATCGGACAGATTGGCGCCCGGCGCGATGCCGATGCCGCCGACTTGCGCCGCCAGCGCGTCGGAAATGTAGTCGCCGTTCAAGTTCAGGGTGGCGATTACGCTGTATTCGTTCGGACGCAGCAGGATTTGTTGCAGGAATGCATCAGCAATCGAATCCTTGACGATGATTTCGCGGCCGGTCTTCGGATTCTTGAATTTCGCCCATGGACCGCCGTCGATCAGCTCGGCGCCGAATTCCTTTTGCGCCAGCGCATATGCCCAGTCACGGAAGCCACCTTCGGTGAACTTCATGATGTTGCCCTTGTGGACAATGGTGACGGACGGCTTGTCGTTGTCGATCGCGTACTGGATCGCCTTGCGCACCAGGCGCTCGGTGCCTTCGCGCGAAACCGGCTTGACGCCGATGCCGGAAGTGTCAGGGAAGCGGATCTTCTTGACGCCCATTTCCTTGATCAGGAATTCGATCAGTTTCTTGGCGCCGTCGCTGCCTTCTTGCCATTCGATGCCGGCGTAGATGTCTTCCGAGTTTTCGCGGAAAATCACCATGTCGGTTTTTTCTGGCTCACGCACCGGCGAAGGCACGCCCTTGAAATAACGCACCGGGCGCAGGCAGACATACAGGTCCAGCTCCTGGCGCAGGGCCACGTTGAGGGAACGGATGCCGCCGCCGACTGGCGTGGTCAATGGGCCCTTGATCGAAACGACGTAATCCTTGATCGCGGCCAGGGTCTCTTCCGGCAGCCAGACGTCAGGACCGTATACCTTGGTCGACTTTTCGCCGGCGAACACTTCCATCCAGCTGATCTTGCGCTTGCCTGCATAAGCCTTGGACACGGCGGCGTCCACAACCTTGATCATGACCGGGCTGATATCAACGCCGGTGCCATCGCCTTCGATGTAAGGAATGATTGGATTGTCAGGGACGTTGATCGAAAAATCGGCGTTGACGGTGATTTTTTTGCCTTCAGCAGGCACTTTGATATGTTGGGACATTTCTGTGTATCTCCGGAGTTGAGGAGGTAAAACTACCAGTGCGGTTGGATTTGAAACACGGTTGGTCTTATATAAGACATAAGACAAGCATTCCATATTATGCACTAGTATTTTACTAGACGCCATGTTTTTGCGACACCGGCGCTGTGCTTCACCCTTGGCGAAGCACTATACTAACGCCATGTCGCTGATTCTATTCAACAAACCATTTCAAGTGTTATGCCAGTTTTCAGCCGATCCTGGCGGGGCACATCCCGGCCGCCCTACGCTGGCCGACTATATCAAGATCCCCGATATCTACCCGGCCGGACGCCTCGATGCCGATAGTGAAGGATTATTGTTACTCACCGATGACGGCCAGCTGCAGCACAACATCAGCCATCCGGCAGTGAAGCAGCCCAAGACCTACATGGCGCAAGTCGAAGGCCTGCCGACCGAGGTTTTGCTGGAGCGCTTGCGGCATGGCGTCGATCTCGGCGATTTCCGCAGCAAGCCTTGCCAGGCGCGCCAGATCGAAGAGCCGGACTGGCTGTGGCCGCGCGATCCGCCGATACGCCAGCGCCAGGACAAACCCACCAGCTGGCTGGCGCTGACCCTGACCGAAGGCAAGAACCGCCAGGTGCGGCGCATGACGGCAGCGGTAGGATTGCCGACCTTGCGCCTGGTGCGGGTGGCGATCGGCCAGGTGTCGCTGCAAAGCCATCCGCTGTGGCCGGGCGAATCGCTGGCGATAGATCCGGCCGATCTGGTCACCCTGAAAAAGTAGCAGTTGATACAAATTGATACAGGTTTCTGGTCTTTTTAAGAATCGGTGTCAACCATACGTTTCCGGGCGTCGTTAATTGCAGTGATTCAAGTGAATCATCGATTGATTAACTCGCTAACTGAATGGATTTGAAAATGAAAAAACTGATCGCTGTTCTGATTGCCGGCCTGTTCGCTTCTTCCGTTTTTGCTGCCGATGCAGCTCCTGCTGCTCCAGCAGCACCTGCTGCCGCCGCTGCCGAAGCTTCGGCGCCTGCTGCAAAGAAGACCACACACAAAGTCAAGAAGGCTAAGAAAGCCGCTAAAGCCAAAGCTGCAAAAGCAGAAGCTCCAGCAGCCGACGCTGCTCCTGCTGCGAAGTAATTCCAGCATCAGCTTCAGTAAAAGGCAGGCGCGTCCTGCCTTTTTTTACGTCCTGAAACAATTAATATCCGCAGCCGGCGCCCCTCCAGCGATTTACCTCTCTGTATAATCTCCCGATCCTAAAGGAGCTTTATCGACATGAGAAAAATCCGCGCCACTTACCTCGCAGCAGCCACCGCATGCATCGCAATCCTGGCCGCCGCCACGTTGCCGGCAGCAGCGCAAGAAATCCAGCAACTTCCGGTCACTCCCCTGAATATCGGCATCCATGTGATCAAGGCCGAAGTGGCGCGCAGCGAAGAGCAGCGCGAACAAGGGCTGATGTTCCGCAAGAAAATGGGCGCCAACGAAGGCATGGTGTTTGTATTCGAGACCCCTGCCGGCATCTGCATGTGGATGAAGAACACCCTGATTCCACTGTCGGTGGCGTTCATCGACGCCAAGGGCGCGATCCTGAATGTCGAGGAAATGAAGGCGCAGACGCTGGATTCCCATTGCGCCCAGGGCGCGGCGTCTTATGCGCTGGAGATGAATAAAGGCTGGTTCAAGGACAAGAACATCAAGCCGGGCACTGTGATCCAAGGCTTGCCGCAACTGTGAACACCTCCGGCGGCGGCCTGAGCAGCTGCCGCCGGGCGATCAAGACAAGACAGAAAAACCCTGCATAACGCACGTTATGCAGGGTTTTTCTTAAACTATCAACAACTCAGCAAGAAACGCCAGCCGGGCTGACGCTGCTATTGCCAGTTCGCTGCAATTTTATTAAGCAGCCGACAGTGCTTTCAGAGCAGCGTTCAGACGGCTCTTATGGCGTGCAGCCTTGTTCTTGTGGATGATTTTCTTGTCCGCGATACGATCGATAGTCGATACGGAGTTTTGCAGGACCAGCGCTGCTGCAGCCTTGTCGCCGCCAGTGATTGCCTTGCGGGCAGCTTTGATTGCTGTGCGCAGGGTCGAACGCTGACTGGAGTTGTGCAGGTTTTGCTGAACTGCTTGACGAGCACGCTTACGTGCTTGTGCGGTATTTGCCATTTATATTTCCTAAAACGAGGTCGGGAATGCTAACGCGGCAAACCAGACCGCGGCGCAGAATTCTGTAAAGCCACGGATTATAACCAGTTTTTGAAGAACAGGCAAATCCCCTCTTGCTTTGGAAGCAATTCTGTCGCAAGAAAGCACAGTTGCAAAAATAGTAACTCTATATCATGCTCGCTACGGGAACGTTCCAGCTCGGACTTTATCACAGTCAGTGTTTGCCGGCAGTCAACGAAACCGGCGCGAACTCCCGCTTTTCCACCTCCTGAGAAAGCTGCGGCAGGCGATCTGCTCCAGCTATAATGCCGCTCCATGAACTTGCATAAAACGCTTGCCACCGTCTCTGGCATGACCATGGTGTCGCGTGTGACGGGCCTGATTCGCGAAATCCTGTACGCGCGCGCATTCGGCGCCGACGGCTACACCGATGCTTTCGCCATCGCTTTCCGTATTCCCAACCTGTTGCGCCGGCTGTTTGCTGAAGGCGCTTTTTCACAAGCTTTCGTACCCATCCTGGGCGAATACAAGAACCAGAAAGGCGAGGCAGCGACCAAACAGCTGGTCGACCACGTCGCCACCGTGCTGACCTGGGCCATGCTGGTTACCTGCATCGTCGGCATCCTCGCCACCCCGGTACTGGTGTATTTCATCGCCACCGGCCTGAAAGACAACAAGGAAGTATTCGACGCCTCGGTCTTCATGACCCGCATCATGTTCCCCTACATCGGCTTCATGTCGTTTGTGGCGCTGGCCGGCGGCATCCTGAATACCTGGCATGAATTCAAGATCCCGGCCTTCACGTCGGTGCTGCTCAACCTGGCTTTCATCGTTGCCTCGCTGTTCGTTGCGCCGTACATGCAACACCCCATCTATGCGATGGCGTTTGCGGTGCTGGTTGGCGGCGTTCTGCAGGTGGCGATCCAGGTGCCGGCGCTGCTCAAGGTCGGCATGCTACCGCGGATCGCCCTCAATCCCATGGTCGGCCTGCGGGACCTGGGCGTGCAGCGGGTGCTGAAAAAAATGGGGCCGGCGGTGTTTGCAGTATCGGCCGCCCAGCTCAGCTTGCTGATCAACACCAACATCGCTTCGCGCCTGGGCCATGGCAGCGTGTCCCTGCTGACTTATGGCGACCGCCTGATGGAGTTTCCTACGGCATTGCTGGGCGTGGCTCTCGGCACTATCCTGCTGCCCAGCCTGTCGAAAGCCAATGCCGACAAAGACCATGGCGAATATTCGTCGCTGCTGGACTGGGGCTTGCGCCTGACCTTCCTGCTGGCGCTGCCGTCCGCGGTCGGCCTGGCAACCTTGTCAGTGCCGTTGACCGCAACCTTGTTCCAGCATGGCAAATTCGATGCGGCCTCGGTCGCGGTCACCAGCCAGGTGCTGATCGCCTACGGCGTCGGCTTGATCGGCCTGATCGTGGTGAAAATCCTGGCGCCCGGCTTTTACGCCAAGCAAGATATCCGGACCCCGGTCAAGATCGCGGTCGGTGTGCTGATTGCCACACAATTGATGAACTACCTGTTCGTGCCGGTATTTGCGGTGGCTGGCCTGGCGCTGTCGATCAGCGTCGGCGCCTGCCTGAACGCCGGTTTCCTGCTGTGGAGCCTGATGCGGCGCGGCATCTACAAACCGGAAAGCGGCTGGATCCGTTATTTCATGCGCCTGCTCGGCGCCCTGTTCCTGATGGCGGCGGTAGCGCTGTGGTGCGGCCAGCAATTCGACTGGACCGGTCCGCACACCAGCTCCCTGGCGCGCATCGCCGCCCTGTGCGCGGTGCTGGCGGCCTGCGGCATTACTTACTTTGGAGCACTATTGGCGATGGGGTTCCGATTCAGCGATTTCAAGCGGATTGCGCGTTAAACTGGATCGCGCTCGGGAAAATAGTTTGCCAGTGCAGTGTTTCGCAATAAGGGAGCTTCAGAAATGGTGTATTTTCGTGTCAGGCTAGGCGCAAACCGGAGTGATAGTACAACTATCGCGAGGATTTGCAACGACGCATGGCGCGAAAAGACATCGTTTATGAAGTTTCATTATTGCGAAACACTGCACTAGAATAGAGTCATGACGATTACATCTCTTGACTACTTTACTTCGCTGGTGCAACAGGCCAACGATGTTCCTTTGTTCGAGGCAGCCCTGGCGATTGCGCAGGATGTCTATCCCAAGCTGGATTTCGATGCCCCGCAGAATGACCTGGACCGGCTGGCCAATACCTTGCGCCTGCGCCTGCCGGCGGATGCCTCGGCGATCCAGAAGCTGCGCCTGCTGAACCAGTTCTTCTACCAGGAGCTGGGATTCGCGATCAACGTTAATCATTATTACGACACCGACAACAGCTACCTGCACCGGGTGATCGCCAAACGGCGCGGCATCCCGATTTCGCTGGCGCTGGTCTACATGGAACTGGCGCAGCAGATCGGCTTGCCGGTCAAAGGCGTGTCCTTCCCCGGCCATTTCCTGATGAAGCTGACCGTGCCCTCGGGCGACATCATGATCGATCCGGCCAACGGCGCCAGCCTGTCGCGCGAAGAACTGGAAGAACGGCTGGAACCTTACCTGCCGACCGAAAACGACGAAGAAAGAGCGGCCAGCCGGCTATCGCTGATCAGCTACCTGCAAATCGCCCACCCGCACGACATCCTGGTGCGCATATTGCGCAACCTGAAAGCCATCTACCAGCAAAGCAACCATTGGCAACGGTTGCTGGAAGTACAGCAGCGGATCCTGATCCTGCTGCCGGGCGACGCCGTCGAACGGCGCGACCGCGGCCTGGCGTTCGCCCAGCTGGATTGCCCGCAAGCGGCTTTGGAAGACCTGGAACATTACCTGGCGCAACGGCCGCAGGCCGCCGATGCAGCGACCTTGCGCGAGCAGGTGGTCGAACTGCGTGAGGCTTGCAAGCGCTTGAATTAAGTTAAGCCGTCAGTTGCTGTTGGCCGCCGGCCATTCGCTGCGCAGCAGCGACAGCATCAGCATGTCGTGATAGCGGCCGCCCCAGTAGCCAACCTGGCGCATGCGCCCTTCATCGACAAAACCGAGCTGGCGCAGCAGCTTGAGCGAACCCAGGTTATCGGGATGGACCATGGCCTCGATGCGGTTGAGCGCCATCTCGGCGAAACCCCAGGTCATGACGGCGGTCAGCGTCTCGCGCATGAAACCCTGCTTCTGGACATGCGTCGAGAGTTCGTAGCCGATCATGCATTTGCGCCAGTTGCGGTCCCAGCGGAACAAGCCGCATGACCCCAGCAACTGATTGTTTTCCCTGGCCTGGATGCCCCAGCGGGTGCCTGGATTTTCATCCAGGCGGAAACTGGCGAAGCGTTTGATCAAACCTTGCGCCGCCGCCAGGTCCGGCAAGGGATCCACGCCAAACCAGCGCATCAGTTCAGGATCGCCGTGCATGGCGAGTATCTGTTCTGCATCGCGCTCGACGATCTCGCGCAGCAGCAGGCGTTCAGTCCGGATGACGGGGAAAACCGGGGTTTCGCTCATTGCTCAGCTATGTCCTTCAATGAAAGGTTACGTAGATCAGAAAGGCGAAGCCTTCTCTTTTTATCCCTTGCTGCGCGCCTCGATCACTTCCCATTTCTCCAGGCTCTCCAGCAACAGGCCGTCGATCTCGGCGAAGCGGTCGTTAAGCCGCTTCACTTCGTCCGGCTTCTGCTTGTACAGGTCGGGATCGGCCAGCTGGCTGGAAATGGCTTTCTGCTCCGCTTCCAGCTTGGCGATCAGCAGCGGCAGTTCTTTCAGCTCCTGCTGTTCCTTGTAGCTGAGTTTTTTCTGCTTAGGGGCCGGCTCTGCCTTGGTTTCCACCTTGGCTTCGCTCTTGGCCTTGGCGATCACTGCAGACTGGCTCGGGCGCACACGCTCCCAGTCGGTGTAGCCGCCGACATACTCGCGCCACATGCCGTCGCCCTCGGCGGCAATCACCTGGGTCACCACATTGTCGAGGAAAGTACGGTCATGACTGACCAGGAACACCGTACCGCTATAGTCTTCCAGCAGCTCTTCCAGCAGCTCCAGGGTATCGATATCGAGGTCGTTGGTCGGTTCATCCAGCACCAGCACGTTGGCCGGCTTGGCGAACAGGCGCGCCAGCAGCAAACGGTTGCGCTCGCCGCCGGACAGCGATTTGACCGGCGAACGGGCGCGCTCCGGCGCAAACAGGAAATCGTTCAGGTAAGTCATCACGTGCTTGCGCTGGCCGTTGATCTCGACCCAGTCGCTGCCCGGCGCGATGGTGTCGGCCAGGCTGGCGTCTTCATTGAGCTGCGCGCGCATCTGGTCGAAATACGCGATCTGCAATTTGGTGCCCTGCTTGACCGTGCCGCTGTCGGGCTGGTCTTGGCCCAGGATCAGTTTCAGCAAGGTGGTCTTGCCGGCGCCGTTCTGGCCGATCAGGCCGACCTTGTCGCCGCGCATGATGGTGGCGGTGAAATTATTCACGATGACCTTGTCGCCAAACGCTTTGCTGACGTCAGTGAGTTCGGCTACGATCTTGCCGGAACGCTCGCCCGAAGACACATCCAGCTTGACCTGGCCCTGCTGGTCGCGGCGCGCGCTGCGCGCCAGGCGCAAGGCTTCCAGGCGGCGCACGCGGCCTTCGTCGCGGGTGCGGCGTGCCTGCACGCCTTTGCGGATCCAGATTTCTTCCTGCGCCAGGAATTTGTCGAACTTGGCGTTCTCGACTTCTTCGTTTTCCAGCTGCTCGGCCTTGCGCACCTGGTAAGCCGTGAAATTGCCGGGGAAGGACAAGATGCGGCCGCGGTCCAGTTCGATGATGCGGGTGGCGACGTTATCCAGGAAACTGCGGTCATGGGTAATGAACAGCACACTGCCCTTGTAGTCGCGCAGCAAACCCTCGAGCCACATGATAGAGCTGAAATCCAGGTGGTTGGTCGGCTCGTCGAGCAGCAAGACATCGGGCGCGCTGACCAAGGCGCACGCCAGCGCCACGCGCTTTTGCATGCCGCCCGAGAGCTGGCCCATCAGCATGTTTTTATCCAGGTTGAGGCGATCCAGCGTGGTCTCGACCTTGTTGGTCAGGCTCCAGGCATCGGCAGCGTCGAGCTTGCTCTGGATCTCGTGCATCCGCTCCATGATGGCGTCGTCGTTGTCGCCGCCGAACTGGCCGGTCAGCGCATCGTATTCATTCAGCAATGCCTGCATCTCGCCCATGCCGGCGGCGACGGCATCGAATACCGACATCTCGGATTCGAAATGCGGTTCCTGGTCGACATAGGCGATCTTGATGCCTTGCTGCATCACCATCAGGCCATCGTCCAGCCTGGATACGCCGGCGATGGTTTTCAGCAGCGACGACTTGCCGGTGCCGTTGCGGCCGATCAGGCCGACCCGCTCTCCCGATTCCAGGGAAAATTCCGCGCGGTCCAGCAGCGCAACGTGACCGAATGCGAGTTGCGCATTGGTGATAGAGATGACAGCCATAATTTGGATAAAACCAGAAAAAGAAAGATCTGCAGCAGCGCTATAAGGGCTTTGTGCGGCTTTGCGCAGTCAATTGGATGAATGAACCGCACATTGTACCTATACTCGCGCCGCCTGGCCGTACATTTGTCGCGGCCTGCGCTGCGCCGGAGCTGCCGCATGCCCGCCAGCCAGCCTCCCGCCAACGGTTATTTTGCCCAGTCAGCCGCCGCTACAAAATATTTCCGGAAATGTATTGCTGCATAGATATTTTAGCCCTATATTATTTCCACATGGCAATATTCACTCACGAGGTGGGAAGATGCCATGGCGCAACTTATCTGAGCTGATTTTCATAATAACATTGTTGCAAAAACAAGGGCAAAAGCGCCTCGCTTTTGCCTCACACATTCATACGACAGGGAGAAAGCCATGGATCCATTGCTAGGCCAATTATTGGCGCCGAAATACGACGCAGCGCTGGTTTTGCTGTCATACATGATCTCGTTCTGGGGCGCGCTGCTGGCTCTGCAATGCGCCAAATCCATGTTTCGCAAGGACGGCTCGCTGGATCTAGGCATGACCGTCTGCGCCGCCGCTTCGCTGGGCGGCATCGGCATCTGGTCGATGCACTTCCTGGCCATGCAGGCGTACCGCCTGACCGTGCCGATTGCCTACGATGTCGTGCTGACCGCCGCCTCGCTGCTGGCCGCCATCGTGATTTCCGGCATCGCGCTTTACCTGGCAGGCAGCCACGGCAAATTCAAGGTATCCGGCTGGCTGGCCGGCAGCCTGCTGGCCGGCGTCGGCGTATGCGTGATGCATTACATGGGGATGTACGCGATGAACCTGCGCGCCACCATGCTGCTCAACCCGACCATCGTCGTGATCTCGGTCGCCATCGCCATCGCCGCCGCCTCTGCCGCGCTGTGGCTGGCGTTCAACCTGACCCGGCTGCTGCACCGCGTGATCGCGGCGCTGGTGATGGCGCTGGCGGTATGCAGCATGCATTACGTCGGCATGTATGCCGCCAACATGATCTGCACCAGCGACGCGCCGCTGATCCTGCTCAAGATCGGCGGCAACTATCTCGATGTCTCGGTCTACGCCGTCGCCGGCTTGCTGTCGCTGTGCATTTTCTGGGTAGTGCTGGGGCGCAGCATGGATGAAAACAAGCTGGTCGAGACGCTGCGCTGAACAAGCCCTAGAGGTCGAAGCCCTTCATGATGCCGATCGTCATCAGGTCGGCATCATTCTTGTTCCTGAAAGTCACCACCCGGCCGAAACTGGCGAAGCCGCGCAACTGGTGGCCCAGGTCGCGCCCGACCTGCAGGCTGATCAGGCCGTTGACTTTCCAGTCGTTCGAATCGCGTTTATTGACCGCCAGATAGGGCCCGGCGCCGGCGCTGATATCCCAGTGTTCGGCGACAGGCTGCACATACCAGCCCTGCGCGGCGATCCCGTGCCGGTTCACGCGCACGCCGTCGTCGCCTTCTTCAATCGCAGAAACCGAAGCCGCCCACGGGCCGTAATATTTCTTTGCTTCCAGCGCATAGCTCAGGCGCTTGCCCGGCCCCGACTGGTTGGTCTGGGCAAAACCGCCCAGCGCCGCCAGCCACAAGCCATGCTGGCCGTCCGCATCAGGCGGGCTCACATGGGCCGCGCCGAAATCCTTGCCGAGGCCGAGCAGGAAGGCATCCGAGGAAGGTGCGCCGGGTGTCAGCACATGGTTGTACGCCAGCCGCAGGCTGAGCCCCGGCGAATACTGGTCGAGGCGCGCCAGCAGCGCCACGGAAACCAGGCCGCCCAGGCGCGCATCGTCTTTTTCCGTGCCGTTGACGGTGGTCCGGTTCATGCTGAAATACGGACCGGCGCCTACTTCAAGGTCAAAGCTGGGGCGCAAATTCTGGCGGTAAACCATCTGCATGGCGTAACCGTCGCGGTGATTGTTGTCGGGATGGCCTTCGTTGTAATACACATAGTCAAGCCGAGTGCTGGCGCCTGCCGGCAGATGGCCGCCGGCCGCCAGCCCGAACAGGTCGAGAGCCGGCCCGAAGCGGATTTCCGCCGCGCGCCAGCGCATCGGCTTCTGGCCGTCCAGGCTGGTGCCGTACAGGATGCCGTTGCCGAGTGCGGCCGAGGCGTAGCTGCTGTCGTCCGCCGGCGCCAACGGCGGCATGGCGTCATCGGCCTGAATAAGGGGATGCCAGACAAGAAATATGGATGCCAGCGCAACATTCCGGATTACCCTGCTTTTCTTAAACATGGCAGCCTCCGTTATCAGCAAGATATTGTTTTACGGCTTGTTCAAGCTTGTCTGTATGTGACCAATAAATAACGCTATTGTTTCAGCCCTTGACTTAGGAAACAAACGTTTCCATAATCAGCAAATGTCAAATTCCTTGCCAGATTCGGTCATTACGGACCATATCAATGCTTCCCGCGGCCGCGGCAGGCCGCGCGAGTTCGATATGGAGCAGGCGCTCGACAAGGCGGTGCGCGTATTCAGCGAGCGCGGCTATCACGCCACCACGGTGTGCGACCTGACGCAAGCCATGCAGCTCGCCTCGGGCAGCGTCTACAAGGCGTTTAAGGACAAAAAAAGTGTCTTCCTGGCAGCGCTCGACCGTTACAAGACCGTGCGCGATACGCAGCTGCGGGCGGTGATCGGCGCGGGTGCGACGGGCAAGGAGCAGGTGCGCCTGGCGCTCGCTTTTTATGCCGAAGCATCGCATGGCGCCGGCGGTCTCGAGGGTTGCATGGTGGTCGGCAGCGCGGCGGAACTGGCTACCTTTGACTCGGATGTCGCACAGTGGGTTACTGCCGCGCTGACCCGCAACGAAGTGCTGCTCGGTACGCTGATCCGGCAAGGCCGGCAAGACGGCTCGATTCCGCAGCATGTAGATGACGCAGCGACCGCCCGCCTGCTGCTGTGCCTGATCCAGGGTATGCGCGTAGTGGGCAAGACCGGCCGCACCCGGGATGAGATGACTGTGCTGGTAGATATTGCAATGAAAGTGCTCGCCTGATTTTTTTGCCAATTTAGGAAACGTTTATTCCCTTTTTAAGGATCACCAATGACTACATTTACAGCTAGCGCCGAGGGCAGATCTGAACCGTCAGCCTCGGCCTGGACGATGCTCCTGCTGGCGTTCGCCTGCGGGCTGATTGCCGCTAACCTTTATTACGCCCAGCCCCTGGCCGGACCAATAGGCGCAGCGCTAGGCCTGTCGCCCGGCGCCACCGGACTGATCGTCACCCTGACCCAGATCGGCTACGGCATCGGATTGCTGTTCATCGTTCCGCTTGGCGACCTGCTCGAAACACGCCGCCTGGTGCTGACCCTGATCGGCCTTGCCACCTTGGCGCTGCTGGCCGCGGCATTGTCGACGCATCCTCTGCCCTTCTTCGCCGCCACGCTGTGCATCGGCCTCGCCTCGGTTGCAGTGCAGGTGCTGGTGCCGTATGCCGCGCACCTGGTGCCGGAAGCGGAACGCGGCCGCGCCGTCGGCAGTGTCGTCAGCGGCCTGATGCTCGGCATCATGCTGGCGCGTCCGGTCTCCAGTTTCATCGCCCAGTTTGCCTCATGGCACGCGGTGTTTTTCATCTCGGCCGCGGCGATGGCGCTGCTGGCTCTGGTGCTCAGGCTGGCGTTGCCGCGGCGCGAACCGGTATCGACAATTTCCTATGGCAAGCTGTTGGCCTCCATGGTTGATCTGATGCGCAACACGCCGGTGCTGCGCCGCCGCGCGTTCTATCAAGCCTGCATGTTTGCCGCCTTCAGCCTGTTCTGGACCACTACTCCACTACTGCTGGCGGGACCGGAGTTCCGGCTGTCGCAGGGAGGCATCGCTCTGTTCGCCCTGGCCGGCGTGGCTGGCGCCATCGCCTCGCCCATCGCCGGCCGCTTCGCCGACCGCGGCTGGAGCAAGGCGGCGACTGCATTCGCGATGCTCGCCGTCGCCGGCGCCTTCCTCATCACCCATATCGGCGCCTACGGTTCGCCGCTGGCGCTGGGCTTGCTGGTTGCCGCCGGCATACTGCTCGATTTTGGCGCTACCACCAACCTGGTGCTGGGACAGCGCGCCATCTTTGTATTGGGAGCCGAATATCGGAGCCGCCTCAATGGCCTCTACATGGCGACCTTCTTCGCCGGCGGCGCGCTCGGTTCCGCATTGGGCGGCCTGGCTTTCGCTCATGGCGGATGGGCCATGGCGTCGTGGCTGGGTTTTGCCTTGCCGGTGATTGCATTGCTTTATTTCTGCAGCGAGCCGAAATAGATTCTTCCAGAGGATTCCCCGCCGCCTGCTTCCAGACGGCGGGGACCGTCGCAACGACTCGCCATCTTCACAAGAACCGGTCAGGCAAGCGCAGCTTTGACCAGCGTAACGAGAGGCGTCGTCGGCCGGCCGATCAGCCGGCTCAGCTGATGGCCGTCATCAAACAGCCCGCCTTTGGATACGCCGATATCGGAATCCGACAGCAAACCGGCTACATGCTCAGGCAAGCCTGCGCCAAGCAGCGCTTCCTTGAAATCGGCTTCCGGCAGGTTCTGGTAGGCCACCGTCGTTCCCGACTGGCGCGTGATTTCAGCCGCGAGTTCCGTCAGCGTGTAGGCTTCGTCGCCAGCCAATTCGTACACCTTGCCGGCCTGGCCGGCGCTGGTCAATACGGCTGCAGCCGCTGCGGCGTAGTCGGCACGTGCCGCCGATGCGATCCGGCCTGCGCCGGCACTGCCGATGTAGGCGCCATGCTGCAAGGCGGCGGGTATGCTGGCCAGGTAGTTTTCCGTGTACCAGCCGTTGCGCAGCACTACATGCGGCAAGCCGGATGCCTTCAGCAGTGCTTCGGTTGCCTTGTGTTCGGCGGCCAGGCCCAACGGCGAAGTATCGGCCCGCAAGACGCTGGTGTAGGCCACCAGGCCGACGCCGGCGCGTTTGGCGGCGTCAATCGCATTGCGATGCTGCGGCAGGCGCTGCCCCACCTCGCTGGATGAAATCAGCAGCAGCTGGCCGGCGCCCTTGAATGCGGCGTCGAGCGTCGCTGGCTGCGCGTAGTCGGCCAGCCGCACTTGCACGCCCAGAGCCGCCAGGTCGGCAACTTTTTCGGGAGTGCGCACCGCGGCAACGATTTCGTTTGCCGGCAGCTTTTTAAGCAATTCTTGGATGACAAGGCGGCCCAGTTGGCCGGAGGCTCCAGTTACGACGATCATGGTCAAATTCCTTTATATGCGAGAGAAGAACTGGCACAATATCATCCAAACTTATGTTTAGTAAGTACAAACACAAAGGTAAGTACCCCATGAATGAAGACGCCAACAGTCCGCTAGCGGCAACCATGCCCCTCTCCGCCCAGATGAGGAGAGGCGACTTGTTTACCGGCAAGTGCCCGTCACGCGAGGTGCTGACGCACGTCACCAGCCGCTGGGGAGTGCTGATCCTGGTCGCCTTGCTGGGCGGGACCTACCGTTTCAGCGATTTGCGCAGGAAGGTGAATGGCGTCAGCGAAAGGATGCTGGCGCAGACGCTGCAATGGCTGGAAGCCGACGGCTTCGTGTTGCGCAAATCCTATCCTGTGGTGCCGCCGCATGTCGAATACAGCCTGACGCCGCTCGGGCTGGAGGTCGGAAATAAAGTGGAGGCGCTGGCCGATTGGATTGAAGAGAGCTTGCCGCAGATTATGGAAGCCCGGCGTCTTGTTGCAGATGCATAAAGTAATTGCTTGGACGCATCTGTATGCATTGTCATAGTACGATGCACTTGCCTGCACTGCAGGCAAACGACGGGAAATTGCAAAATACTGTTCAACCTTATCCAAGGCGCCGCATGCGTAACGTCAAACCTCCCCCAGTGATCGGCTCGGCACAGGTCATTGCCTATGCCATCGTTGACAGAACGGTGCGATGGACGGGCGCCAAGTGCTTTACGTGGACGGCAAACTCCTTGGGCCTGTGCCCCGGCTGGCCATTTGCAGAAACCTCTTTGGCGAGTTGCAGGACTTCCTGATCATGCATTGCGACAATCGCTGGAACGTACTTGGAGTTGGCGGCGCAGCAACCTTGCGAGAGTCGATGCAGCGATCCGAGCATTGGTACGAAGGGATATCGCAGCGCTGGGTAAGAACCCACACTACCAAGAGAATCGCGGAACGCTGGCTGCGAACGCAATGCGCCGGCGAAGCCTGTTCAATGTGCAGAAAAATTCCCGCGGAAGTCGACGGGATGTTTTCGAAAGGTATCGTGAACATTTGCTTTTTGTGCATCCGGCAAATGCATCAATCGATCGTCGATTCCGAGATCAATCGTTAACCCTGGCTCAGCCGCGCCGTTCGCCTCCGTGACAAGGTAAAATCACCGCGAAGACGCTGTGCGACTCATCCCGACCCTTGCGACGAAGCCCAAATTCGAGAGGAACGCCATGCCAGTACATCACGCCCTGATTCCTTGCCTGCGCTATAGCGATGCGCCGGCCGCCATCGCTTTCCTCTGCACGGCCTTCGGCTTCGAACGCAAGGCCGTGTATGCCGACGAGGCCGATCCCTCGATCGTGCACCACGCCGAGCTGCTGCTGAATGGCCAGATGATCATGCTTGGTTCGGATAGGCCTGGCGAGGTCAAGGACAAGTATCGCTGGAAGACAGTCGCCCAGGCAGGCGGCATAACAGCGTGCATATACGCTGTGACAGATGATCCGGACGCACACTGCGCACGGGCCCGCGCCGCCGGCGCCGAAATACTCACGGCGCCGAAAGACAACGACGGTTATCCCGGCCGCGGCTACGATGTGCGCGACACCGAAGGCAACGTCTGGAATTTCGGCAGCTACGATCCGTTCGCCGCAGAGCCGCATTGACAGGCGGCGCAGCGTCGTGCGTAGTTCAGCTTCGAGGCGGTGAAACAATTGCCTCCACCGAGCGCCCCACCGAGAGAATGTGGTGATCGGTATTTTGAATTCCTGCAATCATCAGTCCGACCGGTGCGTCACCCTGCTGGTGGCACGGCACTGAAAGCGCGCAGCCGTCGAACAAGTTGACCACCGACGGATTACGCAGCATGCGTCCGTTAATGCGATAGTAACTTTCGTCGTCCTTGATCACGTCGGCGATTGGCGGGGCAATGTCAGGCGTTGTCGGCATCAGCATCGCATCGTAGCCAGCCGCGGCCCGGTTGATCGAGAGGATGAATTCGCGCCGCAGCCTCAGAAGCTCAACATAGTCTGGCGCGCTGATGGCCTCGCCGGTCTTGATGCGAGCCAATACCCGCGGATCGTATTTGTCGGCGCCGTCCTTGATATATTTCCGATGCCAGGCATAGGCCTCGGAGGCGGTGATCATGCCCTTTGGATTGATGTTCGGCGCCTGCGCAAACTCGGCCATCGGCAATTCCACGATGATGGCTCCCGCCGCCGACAGCCGCGCCAGCGCGCTCGTGAACGCACGTGCGACAGGATCGGACAAATCATTTTGGAAGAATGTCTTTGGCACCGCGAATCGCAGCCCGCGCAGTGCGGGTGCGCGCGGCGCGCGTACCGCCTCGGCTGTAAGTACCGCATCGAGCAGCGCACAATCGGCAACACTCCAGGCGATCGGACCGACTGAATCCAGGGTAGTCGACAACGGCATCACGCCTTCACGCGGCACGCGGCGTTGAGTCGGCTTGAATCCGACCAGGCCGTTGAGCGCCGCGGGAATGCGCAGCGAACCGCCGGTATCGGTGCCGATGGCGCCGGCAGCCATGCCGTCAGCTACCGATATGCCGCCGCCCGATGTCGAGCCGCCGGGGATGCGGCCGGTGGCGCGGTCATAAACGTTCTTCGGCGTGCCATAGTGCGGATTGACGCCAAGCCCGGTGTAGGCAAATTCCACCGTATTGGTGCGCCCGATGATGACTGCACCGGCCTTGCGTAATCTGGCCACTACGGTCGAATCGACCAGCGCGGGAGGCTGGCCGACCAGGACCGTGGAACCTCCCAGGGTGGTTTGTCCGGCCTCGTCCAGCAGGTCCTTGATTGAAACGGGTATGCCAGCAATCGGCGAGGCAACAATTCCACGGCGACGCTGCGCATCGATCTCGGTCGCAACGGCACGCGCCTGTTCGGCGTAGACGGTGAGGAAGGCACGCGAGCCTTCTCCATTCGGATCGCTGATGGCGGCGAGCGCTTCTTCCACCAGCTGGCGGCTGCTCAGCGAACCGGCAGCGAGCCGCTGCGACATTTCTGTCATTGACAGATGTCCCATTGCCGTACTGGCAACGGGCCTGGAAAATGCGCCTGGCGCTATCGTGCCGAGCCCTGCAAGAGCTGCGTATTGGCCAGTTTTCTGTAAGAAATTGCGGCGTTGCTTATCCATCTGTCTCCCCCTCTTTTAATTTATTGAACGAGCTTTACGGCCGCTCGTCAATCTAGCAACAAGCACATAGTGTGCCATTCGGGCATGAGCGATAGCCACATCAAGAATATGGGGGGATTTATGGCCACGCAAGCCGATGCCACAAATAAAACGGATGGAAATCCGCACGAAAACGGACAAAAAGTCTGGATAACGTGACGAAACCAATAGCTGCCCTTGCGCGGAATCTTAAGCTTGGCCAGGCCGGCCAGATCTATACGGGTGGAACAGCCAAATTCTGCAGCAACCGATAGCCATCAGGCCAGTCATCAATGCCGCTAGCGGCATTGATGTGCCCACGTGCACCTATTTCGACAAACTCGCTGCCCACGCCTCTGCGCAAGAACGCGCATAGGCGATGCCGGCATAAGGATCGTTGCTGCTGGCAACGACCGTACTGGGAAACGGTAACCTGGCTAACGGCAATGGCGAAAACCCGACTGTGTCGGCGCTTGGAAACGCCGCCGTCGAAGGATCAGGAACAGCAACCAGCAAAGCCCCTCGGACCCGGGTTGAATGCCGGATAGCCCAGTGTGCAACTGCCAAGCATCCTAAACTGTGCGCCACCAGCAGCGTGTTCTCCCCAAGCCCGGCCACCTCCCTGTCGATTGCCGACACCCAGTCGTCGCAGATCGCATGATCCCAGTTGCCGACCTCGATGCGCGCCCATCCAGGCTGCCGTTGTTGCCACAAGCTCTGCCAGTGCAATGGCCCGGAGTTGCCATGACCGGGGATGACGAGGACAGGATAATCCATCTGAAAAGCCTCCTTGGTTGAATTGGCTTCATTGTAAAACTCTCAAGAGTCGGGCAACATGGGAGAACAAATGATTTTGCAGGCGCAGCCTGGCGGATTCAAGGAAATTCGGGAGATATGCTGATGAAACCTAAGTCGATGGAATTGGACAAACTCGACTGGCGCATTCTGGAAATCCTCCAGGACAATGCGCGCATCACCAATACAGAGCTTGGGAAACAAGTCGGCCTGTCGCAACCGGCAATCACCGCTCGCATCAGACAGCTTGAAGAGCAAGGCGTCATCGAGAGTTATACCGCACGCATCAACCACCGTCTGGTCGGACGGGATATCTCGGCATTTATCCGCATACGCTCCAGCCACGCCCAGATCGCCCAGTGCCTGAGCGCCTTTGAAGCGATACCGGAAGTGGTCGAGGCGCACCGGATTACGGGCGAGGATTGTTTTGTGGTGCGCATAGTGGTTGCGCATATGGCGCAACTGGAGGCGACTATCGATGCGCTCGCCAGATTCGGGCCGGTAACGACTTCCATTGTTCTGGCAAGTTATCCACCCAAAAAAATCCGCCATATCCCATAGGCGCAACCACGAGCAGGAAAAAAATCTGTCGTTTCGCCAATGGATCCGATCGACAGAGAATCAAAAGCCGTTCATGAAAAGACACTCAGGTTCTTGGCTATATCTTTGCCGGCATAGGGTGGGAATACATCCAGTTCGAGATCCGGATTGCCGAGCAATAAAGCCTTGGTATTGCTCAACGCGTCAAAGCCCGCCTTGCCATAGTACTTGCCCATGCCGCTGTAGCCGACGCCGCCGAACGGCAAGCTGTCGATCCAGCAGTGCAGATTTGTCTGATTCACGCAGCCGCCGCCAAATGACAAACTACCGAGCACGTAATCGATGTTCTGTTGATTGCGGCTGAAAATGTAGGCGGCGAGCGGTTTCGGTTTGCGCTTCATGATGTCCACGATTTGCTTCAGGTCCTGGTATGGCATGACCGGCAGCACGGGACCGAAAACCTCCTGCCGCAGCGCGGGATCGTCCCAGGTCGACGGATAGAGGATGGTCGGCTCGACGTACCGTGCCTGGATATCGGACCGCCCGCCGTGCACGACTTTTTCGGGAAGAATATACGATGCGACTCGTTGCGCATCGTGTTCGCTGATCATGCGTGCGAAATCGGGGCTCTGCATTGGGTCGGCGCCGTACATCTTCACGGTCGACGCCTTGAGCTTGGCGATAAATTCGCTGGCGACGCTCTCGTGCACATAGACATACCCTGGCGCGATGCACCACTGGCCGGAGATAGCGTTGTGCCCCCATACAATGCGGTCGACGGCGATATCGAGGTTGGCGGTCTCGTCTACGATTGTCGGATTCTGCCCCCCAAGCTCCAGGATAACCGGTGTTAAATTCTCGGCGGCGGCACGCATCACGATCTTGCCGACGGCCGAACTGCCGGTGAAGAAAATGAAATCGAAGGGCAGCGCCAGCAGTTCGGCAATCTCCTCGCGTCCGCCTGTCACGATGGTCACGTTCTCCGGTTCGAAATACTGAGGAACGTACTTCTGGAAGAGCGCCGCGGTCGCCGGTGTGGTGTTCGCGGGTTTCAGAATCACCGTATTGCCCGCCGCCAGCGCTGCAATGGCGGGGTCAAGCAACAGCAGTATCGGCGCATTGAAAGGGCCGATGACCAAGGTGACGCCATAGGGCTCCTTCAGGATGACTCCGCGGTTGCCGGTATCTTCCAATCCCTTTGGAATCGCCACAGACTGCGGCGCCATGAGCTCCTTCAAATTCTCGCGGTAGTACTTGATGACTCCAGCCGGCACCGTGATTTCGAACAGCTGCTCGAACGGCGGCTTCCTGAAATCCTGGTAGAGCGCCGCGCAAAACTCGTCCTGGTGTTCAAGCAGCATGCGTTCCATGCGGTCGAGCTGCTCGATGCGCCATGCATAAGGCTTGGTGGCATCGCTATAAAAATGGGATTTCTGGGTATCAAAAATCGACTGGAATTTATTGGTCATGCCGCAAGCTCCTGCAAAGTATAAGAGCTGTAGGAAGAAGCTGCAGCTCTGTCCGTCCCGCTGCTTACTTGGTGGTGTAACCGCCGTTGATCAGAATGGTCTGGCCGGTGATCCACCAGCCATCGCTGACAAGATGACGAATAAAAGGCACCACGTCCTCGATGTCCGTCAGGCCGGTCTTGCTGAACGGCGAAAGCGCCGCTGCCGTCTTGTGGTAAGCCACCGCATCGGCGCCTTCGGCCGGATAGAAGAACGGCGTATCCATCGGGCCTGGACCGACCGCGGTCACAGAGATGCCGCGTGCGCCGAACTCCTTGGATGCCGCGCGCGTGTAGTGCTCGACCGGGGCCTTGGTGCCTGCATAGGCGGCATAGAAAGGCGTGAATGCGCCCAGCAGCGAGGTGACCAGGGTACAGATCTTGCCATTGTCGTTGACGTGCTTGCCAGCCTCCTTGAGGAAAAAGAAGGCGGTCTTGGAATTGACTGCAGTCATTTCGTCATACTCGGCTTCGCTGATTTCCGTGAATGACTTCTTCAACACCTTGCCAACGGTGTTGATGGCGATGTCCGGTTTTCCCACTGCGGCAATAGCATCGGCAAACAGTTTTTCAACGGCGCCTGCCGTCGTCAGGTCGGCCTGGATCGCCACAGCCTGCGCTCCGGCAGCCTTGACTGCGGCAACGGTTGCATCGGCGTCGGCCTTGCTGCCGCGCTATTGTAGTGAACAGCGACTGCTTTGGCGCCGTGCCGCGCCAGGTCGCGGGCGATCAACCCGCCAAGGTTCTTGGCGCCGCCAGCGATAAGGATTACCTTGCCTGTAATTGAATGATCTGCCATGAAAATCTCCTAGGGTATGAACAACGGAAATTCGAGTGTAGATGAAAACACAATAGATATTGGCTATGCCGGACTGGATAAACTATCCATAAAATCCATCTAATGACTGATTTCTCGTCAGATAAATCAAACACCCGATCCGTACCCACGGCAGAAACTCAAAAGGTGCGCTGCGGCTTCATCGCCCTGGTTGCAGGTCAGTCGAATTTCACCAGGTTCAGCAGCGCCGGGGAACTGCACTGCCCGGCCTTCGTTTACACCGCCCAGAGCGATAGGCGCAAGTGAAAGAAAATGTTCCCCCATTGCCAGTCACCTGGAATTCACGTGGTTGTCATATTTCATGAATAAGATTATTCAAGATCGGGGCGCCATGCGCCTCGATAAATTGTTTGCCGCGCTATTTTTAGATGGTTTTACACAAGGGGACAAACCGTGGATTCTGTAGATATCGATCTGGTCGACTGGTGCCGGCAACAATAAGTGGAAGCTCGCCGTCAGGCCGAAATGTTTCAACCCGGTGGCGTGAAGGCCATCCTTCAAATGCCGGATGGCACAACCCAGGACATCACTGCCGGTGTTATAAAGCATCAAATCGAGAATGCGGCGGTTTTTGAGCGCCTGATTTCTGCTCTTGAGGTGAAAAACGCCGAGGGCTAGTTCACGGCGTCGAATGAGACTTTTTGTGTGCCTTTGGCAGCATGCGGCGATGAACCGTCACACACGATTCTGCACTTGTAGCACGTCAAATTTCTGTGCTATATTCAAATCGCTGCCTCGCAGCCGTAAGCGTTTACGTCAACCAACGCCCATAGGACCATTCCCATTCACTGATGGCGGATGCGTTCCGGGGCTTGCGTTCGTAGTTCGCTTGCAACGGTTTAGCCGCTAACGCGCTGCGGCACGCTTCTCTCCAACATCGTTCGGGTATGGCTCCTTATCTATCAGGAGTCAATCATGTCTACCGT
Source organism: Collimonas fungivorans (assembly GCF_001584145.1). Taxonomy (NCBI): domain Bacteria; kingdom Pseudomonadati; phylum Pseudomonadota; class Betaproteobacteria; order Burkholderiales; family Oxalobacteraceae; genus Collimonas; species Collimonas fungivorans. The sequence continues at coordinate 4,292,758 of NZ_CP013232.1, forward strand.
AAATCAGACGATGAAATTCAATCACATCAGTTTTCCTTCCTCAGACGTCGACGCAACTGCCGCGTTCTTCAAACAGTATCTCGGTTGCACCATTTCTTCCTTCGGCGCCTCCAGGATCGTCAAGCGGCACGATTTCGACATCGTCATTGACGGCAGCGGCGACCGCGCCGTCGAATGGCCCCATAATTTCCACATCGGGTTCGAAGTGCCAACAGCACAGGATGTCGCTGATCTTTACCAGCAGTTCAATGCTGGCGGTGCGCAGCTCACAACCGGAATACTGCAGCACGCCAGGGGTTCACGATTCTTCTGCGCGATCCCCGGCGACGTGCAGGTTGAAATCAATACGAGAGAAGATGCCGCCGAACAGTTTCGTGCCTCGTTCGGGCGCTAGCCCCTGGTGATCCGACGGCCAGGCAAAAGCATCTGAAGGAAGGTGTGTGGATATCCCCCAGACCGCCGCAGAGCGCACAGCATCAGGATGCGCAAATGCGGCCAGGTCTGGCGGCAGCCGGACTGAAAGATTTATTGGCTGGATGATCGCTTCGCCGCTTTCTTCCTGGCCGGGACCGGCGTCCCGTTATCATCCGCACCCTGAACGGCAAGCTGGCCGCCGGTACCCAATCCGCCGGCCACGCTTTGCGCGCGATAATTCTTCACCGCACGCACGATGTTGTTATAAGAATCGGTAAAGGCCGCCACAATCACCTTGCCTTCTGCCGTGTTCGAATAACCGCCGGCGCTACCCGCTGCACTGTTGCCGAACAATTTTCCCAGGGCGCCAAAATCCACGCTCTTGGCGCTGCCTTCGGCAGCGGCTACCTGAACACCCGAACGATTGTCGATCAAATTCAGAAGAGTACTTGCTTCCTTGCTGTTGATATTCCCTGCGAGCCCTGCAACCACGCCGCCGAGGCCGCCAAACAAACCGGCCACGCTGGCGCCGGCGCCGCCGGCGTTATTGTTGCTGAAAGTGATCGAAGGATTGAGGCTGTAGTCGGCCGACACTATCTTGCCCTTGCCGAAATTGGAATTGCTGCGCAACTCGCCGGATTGCTGCAGGGCGCGCTCGCCCAGAACGGCCGTCAAGCCGCGGCCGCGCTCGACCACTACGAAACAGTTGGACTGCTGCACCAGCAGCTTCAGCACCGGCACGGTAGAGCCGAGTTTGTACTGGCCGGTCAGCACGCCATACCATGGCGCACTGGTATCTTCGATGATCGCGATGGTGCCGAGCGAACGGTCGCAATGTTCGAGCGTGGCATTGGCGTTGACGGAATTGGATCCTCCTGCAGATCCGGTGACCTCGGTTTTTGCACCTGCGTTGCCCACGTCCATGCTGGAACATGCGTTCAACAGGACAGCGCCGGCCAGGCATGCCGGCAAGATGCGCAGTAAACGGTGATTGGACATTTTTTGTTTCTCCCCTTAAAAATGCACTATTCAGGCCTCTCCCCATTTTCTTGGTCCACAGGGAGCAGATCGCGTCCTCGCATTCATGAAGGAATAGCTCCCCCTTGGCCTGAAAATTCATGAGGCCTTATATCTTTGCAAGTACCTGCTCCTGGCTACTTGATACGGCGCCAGACTGAAATCGGAATCAGGCCGTCCGGCCGCGCCGGCACCTGGTAGCTGAGTTCGTCGCCGTGCAGCTCATAGACGCGTTTCTGCTGCGTCCCCTCCCAGTTTTTATAGGCCGAACTCTCGATGTTGTAGATCAGCGTGTGCGTCATCGTGTCGATCATAAGGGTCCCGAAATGGGCGCTGGTTCCCATGACGGCGGCCTCGAACTCGGCCGCAGTACCGGTCTTCTTATCGCCGGATGCGAACAGCGGGCGCTCGGACTTGTAGATCTGCGCGCTGTAGCGGCCGTGGTTGTCGATCAGCAGCAATCCTTTCGGCGCCTCGCCATAATCGTGCGTCCGGCTACCGTCCGGATGCAGCAGATCGGCGGCCACCAGGGTCCAGCTGCCGGCCAGTGGAAACGGCATTTCGGCGGCCGCCTGGGCGGCAGGTACCCACAAGATTGCGCCCAGGCAGAACAGTTTAGACAGCAGTTTCATCATTCGAATCTCCAGTAGTCGCGTGGCTGATGAACACATTAACGCCAGACGAAACTGAAGGGAATTAGCGAAATACGCACGTGATCCTTGCATATTTGCACAGTGGCGGAAGCTAACTTGCAAGCCCAGCTTGCCAGGCAGCCAGGTTAAAGAAGATTCAAACGTCTGCCGGTAAAAACAGCGCAACGATTTCGTCGGCCACCGCACGCACTGGCGCAGAGCGCCGTACGTCTTCATGCATGATGAGCCATAACTTGCGTTTCACCGGGCACACTTCAGCATCGACAGCGACCAGGTCGTTGCGTTGGAAGTCGAAAAATGAATGCGGCAAAACGGCAAGGCCGCAGCCGGCAACAGCGGCCTGGAACAGCGCGCCGAGATCGTTCGAGCGCAAGCAATATCGGCGCTCACCTCTGATTTTGTCCAGCCATAACTGCTGCGGGGCATCGCGTAAAAGCTCGTCGTAGCCAAGAAACTCCCATTGCTGCGAGCTATGCTCGGCCAGATATTGGGCGCTTGCATACAAGCCATATTCCACGCTGGTCAGTTGGCGCACAGCCAAACCCGGCGCGGTGGGGCGATGAAAACGCAGGGCAATGTCAGATTCGCGCCGCATCAGGTCTGTGGTGCGCACTTCACCGCGCAAATCCACCTCGATCCCAGGAAGACGCCGCAGCATGTCTTTCAAGCGCGGCGCCAGTACATACGCCGCCAAGGCCGGCGGCGCCGAAATGCGCACCACGCCGCTGAGCGATGCGGAACCGCTGGCAACACGCATCAGTCCGTGCATGTCATCCGCCATCTTGCGAGCATGCGGCACTAAAGCGCTACCCATGGCGGTCAGTGACCAGCCCTTCGGGAAACGATCAAACAAGAGCATTCCCAGTGCGGCTTCAAGGGCATCGATGCGCCTTGCCACTGTCGTGTGTTCGACGCCGGTCGCGCGCGCCGCGCCAGACAGGGTTCCGGCGTCAATCAACGCCAGAAAATATCGCAGGTCGTCCCAGTCAGGTGTGAGCATTGTGCAATTATGCACCTGTTCTTCACAGTTTTTGCTAATTTCGTTCAGCGTTGCAAGCAGCTACCCTTAACTACGTGCACTTTAGTTGGGAGCGACAATGAGCAAGTCACTTGAAAACAGGACCGCTGCAAGAATAACGAATAACGACGGTAACAGTTGCCCGGTTGCTGAAGCCGTTCGTGTTGTAACTGCATCTGTACTTACGAATGGTTATGCGGGCGATATATCCGCAGAACTCGATGGACTGGCCAGCGACGGGCCGGCCATGATGGCGACATTAGTGCATACCGGAAGCATAAGCCGTCTGGCGCCTGGTATCGCCGGGGCAGATTCATCGTCGTTCCCAATGACGGGAGCCGGGCTGGCGAACATACGAAATGAATTATGAAAACCTCGGCTTGCACATGGGTTTGGTGCCGCGGTTTCTTTGCTTGCGGAACAAAAATGTAAAAAAATACGGGTTTTCGTGAGAATCGTGAATGGAGGAAGATCGCCGAAAAGCCTTCAAATACGTGGCTTACGGCAGATTTCAGGGAATTGAAGAAAAGGGACTTGGTCCGCCAACAGGAATCAAATAGTAAATAAAATCAACGACATACATATAAATTTCGTAAAAAATGGGGAGAGACATAAAAAATACTACAAATTAGTCTCCAGCTGGACATGGTGGTCCGCTGGTCCCACATTGCCCCTATTAGGGAGCTGACTTCTTGCGATATTCGGCCCAAACTAATTGCCATAGAAAAATCTCAGCGTTACGCTTCTCTATATCTCCTTACTGGTGAAGCACCATGAGCGTCTTGTCCACAATCCTCAAATTTTCTGTCGTCATAGTCCTGCTGTCTTCAATCGTCGAAGCAATCGTACTATCGATTACGCTAGGGAGAGATGCTTATGACTGGAAGGCGGCTTGCGTATCAGTGGTCGATTTCCTAATCCGCGAATATCCATTGCACTGGTTACTCCCATTGCTGTTTTGGATTGATATGATGGACTGGTTCTGGCGACACCGGCTATGGACGTTGCCAATGTCCCATTGGAGCGACTGGCTTGCATGCTTTGTCGGGCAAGAGTTCTTCTATTATTGGTATCACCGCATGGCGCATCGAGTGCGATGGTTCTGGTGTACCCATGCTGTTCACCATTCGCCCAATCAGCTCAATTTGTCGGCAGCATACCGTTTTGGATGGACCGGGCGTCTTACGGGCTCGTTACTATTCTTCATGCTTGCCCCGTTGCTCGGCATGCCACCGCGTATTGTCTTGATGTTGTTGTCGCTCAATCTCTTATATCAGTTCTGGATTCACGCAACCTGGATTCCACGCCTTGGACCGTTGGAGTGGCTGCTTAACACCCCGTCGGCTCATCGCGTACACCATGCGTCGAATCTAGAATATCTAGACGGAAATTACGGCGGCGTGCTGATTATTTTTGATCGCCTCTTTGGTACGTACATCAGCGAAAGAGCCGATGTGCCATGTCACTTCGGATTAGTAACGCCTGTAAAAACTTACAATCTGCTCGCCATCGAATTCGATGAGTGGAGAAAGCTAGCTCATGATCTGAAAATGGCGCGAACACCACGAGAATTTTTGACTTACTTACTGAAGCCACCGGGTTGGCGACATGATGGAAATGGGGAAACGACAGAAGACCTTAGGCGGAAGTCTGTATTGAGAAATACGCGATAGTCTTTAAAAGACGGCCACTTTGACGGTGTTAGAGCGGCTGAAATAGTGACAGGGTGAGATTTGGCTGTAACCCGGATGGACATTTACGCACGGATGCCGGGCTATCGCTCTACAGGTCACTTTGCCTGCCGTCCCTTAGTTCACGGCATGGAATGAGGCTGAAAACCTTCGCCAGTCCTGCCTCTGACAAATTGCTGTAGCAAATTCGTAGCATTCAATTTCTGATCTAGTTGTCGTAGTAAAAAGTCCACACAATTTAGATGCTTAAGATCATTGCATCCGCAAACATGCAGCACTACAATTAGTTTGCACCATAAATATTTGACTAAATGTAGTGGTTCAGGACGTTGTTCTGTATGCCTCTGAGCTTAAACCTTATCCAGAAAGGATTTAAAATGAAAGAGCCAGGACTCGACGGCCGGCATCGCGACAAGGCAGATCCAAAGAGTGGTCAGATTCAACAAAAACGTAGCGACACACTCAACAAGAATCTACCTCAACCTATTCCGCAATTCCCACTTAATACCAAACTCGGAACTATGCGAGAAGCAACAGGGAAAACGAGCGAGAAAGATGTGCGGCAAGCAGCTAAGAAATTACGCCCGTAATTGTATTTCCACGCTCGGTCGGCCTGCCGACTGGGCATTCTGTGGCGATTCACAAGGACTGAGATTTCTTGAAACTCAGACGCGGGTTCGATTCCCGCCGCCTCCACCAATATATCGTTTTAAATCAAAGAGTTAAAAAATATAGTGCTGTCATTAATTAGGGTCTTTTGGGGCTGTTTTGGCTCCAGAATGACAACATAATGACAGCATTTTTATACTTAATCTGAAATGCCATCTAAAGCTTCCCAAGCTCATCTAGTTTTCCATATATTTCGAGGCTTTACAGCCGATTTCCGCTCCGCAAAATATCCTATTTTTTAACCTCGCCCCCCCAACAAATATGCGAGTCCGGATATCACTCGTGCCGCACCACACGCACTGAGTATCAGGCAGGCAGAGATCGTTATAAAAAATTGTTTTTTAAAAAGAAATGTCATATTTTTCGTATGCGATAGTTGTCATATGGAACCGCCTTGACACTATCCGTGCCATATCGAACACGCAGTAGGAATTCAGGCGAAAAGGCCGGAGGTGATCCGCAGTTATGCCACCAGGATATGGACAGAAGATTGACCGAAAGACAAAAAAACTGACAAATTTTGTTAGCGCTAACACCGACTGGGCAGTCTCGTTTAACTTGAACAGGCCCAAATAACTGCACTCAAAATTCGATACAACGAAAAACCAGTTTGTTCTTTTGCCTGCTGCATTGCCCCGTCAGTTTGACCCGCTTGCCATACCCAAAATTTGTCGGCTTTTTCGTCCTTCAATCAAGGTTACTTCGCGGTTTCGGCATGCTCTTCTGATTCATCCGGCTTCATGTTGGAAATTTCATATGGCACGGATTGTGCTGACGGTGTTCCTCCAAGATGGCTGCGCACGTGTCCACCCCGCACCTTATTACCATTCGAAATTCCTTCTGGAAAAATAACTTTTCCCCTTTGACAGGATGGAAAAATTATTCTTACGAACATCTTTTTCTTTTGAATAAAATGACTTTTTTTGTGAAAAAACAAATTTTTATAACAATCTCTGCCTGTCTGATACTTGGCGCTTGCGGTGGCGAACCGATGGGAAATTCCTTTGCGGAAGGCGCCCCAGCGGGAGGTGCTCCAGTGGGAAATACTCAGGTGGACGGGGCTCCAGTGGGAAGTACTCCGGCGGGAAATACCCCAGTGGGAAGTACTCCGGCGGGAAATACCCCAGTGGGAAATACTCCGGTGGGAGGTGCCCCAGTGGGAGGTACTCCGGTGGGAAGTACTCCAGTGGGAAATACTCCAGCGGGAAGTACTCCAGTGGGAAGTACTCCAGCGGGAAGTACTCCTGTGGCCCGCGTTTTCAACCATCCAGGCGTCGGGCTCAGCCTCTCGGATCTCGCGACGCTCAAGGCAAACGTCGACCAGGGCAAGGAGCCGTGGAAGTCCGGCTACAACCAACTGGCGAACAGTCCCAACTCCAGGCTCAGCTACGCAGGGCGTGGTGGCCCTTTCGCGAAGGTGAGCCGCGCCCCCGACGAGAATCTCAATGCTTGGCGCTCCGACATGGTCGCGATCTCGAATCTCTCGCGGATGTGGTACTTCACCCGTGACGAGCGATATGCGAAGACTGCAAGGTGGCTGCTGCTTGGGTGGGCCACCACCCAGACGGAGTTCTCGGGTAACGAATCGATGCTGGATCTGGGTGACTACGCCGCGCAGTTCGTTGGCGGTGCGGAAATCCTGCGCAGCACCTACCCGGGCTGGACGGAGGCCGACACGGCGACCGTCAAGAAGTACTTCAAGAACGTCCTGATACCGGCAGCAAGTCCCTGGGGCGACAGCATGTACGGGGCCGCCAACAAGGGCGCACTGTCCCTCGTCGCTCAGGGACTGATGGCAATCTACAACGACGACGCCGAGTTGCTGGACAAGGTCGTCTACCAGGCCCGCACGCTCGCCCATATCGGGTTGCGAAACTCCAACGACATCGGCATGCTCGGCGACTACCTTCGCGATCAGGGGCACGCCTATGGGCAGCTCGCGGCACTGACCATGCTGGCCGAGGCGCTCTGGAGCCAAGGCATCGACATTTATTCCGACTTTGACAACCGCCTGCTGGCGGCGGGTGAGTATTGGGCGAGGGTGAACGAGCTCGTCCCCACGACAGCCCTTCCTTTCGGCACCACCGATCGCTTCTACACCGCCGACATCACCAATCGCGGCTGGGACGGCGCCAATGGCGGGAGCTTGGCGCTCACTCAGCTTTACAACGCCTACGTTGTCCGCAAGGGTCTCCAGGCACCCTTCATCGCGCAGAGGCGCCTGCGGATGCCGGTGGGCGGCTCCATGTTCCTCAAGGAGTCCGACACCTCGAAGGCGACACCGCCACCGGCGCTGCCCATTCCTTCGACCACCTCGATCACCTCGGGGTTCAGCAGTGCCGACATCGGGGGTGCCGCCCAGGCGGGCACGGCCACATACGCCAACGGCACATGGAACGTGGCTGGGGGAGGCTACGGCATCTGGGGCGCACTCGACAGTTCCCACTTCGCCTACAAGGCCCTCACCGGCAACGGCACCATCATCGCGAAAGTCGAGTCGCTCCAGAACACCCACCCGTCCGCAATGGCGGGCGTGATGATGCGCACAAGCCTGGATCCAGGCGCTCCGCGCGCCTGGATGGCGATAAATTACAAAGGTGAAGCCTTACAGAACATGATGAAACTGGCGGTGTATGGCGGCTCGAACTACGCGAACAAGGCATTAACCAATGGGCGCACCGTGCTCATTAAGTGGGTGAAGCTCGAGCGCGTCGGGAACATCATCACTGGCTATATTTCTGCCGATGGCACCAATTGGGCCGCGACCGATGTCGGCCGCATCGATGCTCCCGTTCCCGACACGATCTATGTCGGATTGGTGGTCTCGTCGGTCACAGGCAAGCCAAACAACAGCGTCTTCAGCAACGTCCAGATCACCGGTGGCGACGGTGGGGCGCCGAGCGTCATCCCCGCCGCGCCCGCCATGCTGTTGGCCTCGCCGGGCGATGGCGCGGTCCCGCTGCGCTGGCAGGCGTCCTTCGGCGCCACCAGCTACACGGTCAAGCGCGCCGCCTTCAGCGGCGGCCCAACCACAACCATCGCGTCGGGCGTCACCGGCAGCAGCTACACGGACAAGTCGGTGATCAACGGCACGACCTACTACTACACCGTCACAGCGACCAACCCTGCCGGCACGAGCGATAATTCTCCCGCGGACAGCGCTACGCCGATGCATCCGATGTGAACCTCGCCACCGGTGGCACCGCAAACGACAGTGCGGGCAACGCGGCCAATGCCAGAAGCGCCTTCGACCAAAACTCGGCGACGCAATGGCTCTACGGGGACGTGACAGGTTGGCTGCAGTACGACCTCGGCCACACGGAGCGCGTCCAGCGCTATACGGTCACCAGTTCCAACGACAGGGTCCCGCGCGATCCGAAGGACTGGCAGTTCCAGGGCTCCACCGACGGCTCTACCTGGACCACGCTCGACACCCAAAGCAACCAGGTGTTTGCCACACGCTTAAAGCTGAAGACCTACACGATCGCGAATCCGGCCTCCTATCGCTACTACTGGCTCAACATCACAGCCAATAATGGCGATAGCACCTTTACGGATCTCGCCGAATTTGGGCTGTTCGCGTCCAAGCCGTAGTGAGGCCGTGGCGCCGATTCAAGTGCACCTGCCGCCATGCGACCGGCGAAATCGACTTGATCGGCGCCAACATCTTTCGTTGCCGCTAGCAATCATGCGTTAAAAAAGCTCTATCGCACTATTACAGTGGCGATTTTGACTGGGACCGACAACTCGTCGAGCGAATCAATGAACCCTGTGGAATACATCGTAGATCATCGAAAATGCACAGGCAATTGCACTTGATTTACCAAAATCCACCGGGTCGTCATTCACTGGGTAATTGAAAACGCCAGAGTGCTTTATCAAATTGATATATGCCGGCTGTAGGTCTTTCGAACTGTTCAGTTCAGTCAAAACTTCACCTTCAATTGAATGAATTAGTCGCCACGTGAGAGGCCGCCCATCCGTGCGATGGCGCGCGACCACTGTCTGAATAATTGGCTTGGCTCGGGCAATGACTGCATAAAATTCTTCCTCAGGCCTGGTCCAGTCGCAGGGGTTCAGTCCATGTGCCGGAGTCGCGCTGTCCTTGGACGTAGAGTTGAACACGCCAAACGTTCCCATCTTTCTTGAATGAAGCCATTTCGTAATTTGTTCGTAATATTTTCGTAAATAGTAACAGTAAAACGCGGGAATTTACGGGTTTTTACGAACTGGACCGAAGGGGTGATATCACCGGAAAGCCTTTAAATACGTGGCTTACGGCCGATTACACGGAGTTGAAGAAATGGGACTTGGTCCCGCCAACAGGAATCGGACCTGTATCTAGCGCTTAGGAGGCACTCGTTCTATCCATTGAACTATGGCGAGACTTGCATTGCAGGCAGGAGTATAGCAAAAACCTGCATGGCCAAGATGAGGAAATAGCCACACATCGCAGCCAAGACACAGATTGGCCCGGGGAATGCTGCAATCAGGCCGATTTCTGTATGATTCCCTCATGCCAATCTTCCAAAGCATCAAGTTCCGCCTGATTGGCCTCGGTATCCTGATTATCGTGGCCGGCATTGGTCTGCGCCTGTTTTTTGCGCTGCCTTTCGCTCAGGGGCTGTTGCGTGACGAGGTGGCGGCCCAACAATTATCGATTGCGTCGTATATCGCGCGCGATATCGACCATAGCGTCCAGGCGCGCCAGGCGCTGATCGCCGAACTGAGTTCGGCGCTGCCGCCGGCACTGCTGCAACAGCCCGAGAAGCTGGCGGTCTGGCTGGGGGAACGGCAGCGCGTCAATCCCTTGTTTAACAGCGGCCTGCTGGTGGTACGGCCGGATGGCGGCGGCCTGCTGGGGGAATATCCGACGGTGGCCGGGCGCAGCAAGCTGGTTTTTTCCGGAGTCGCTTGGTTCCAGGCTGCGCTGCTGGCCGATGCTCCCGTGATGGGCCGGCCGCAGCGCGGCCGCGCCAACGGCGAGCCTATCCTGATCATGGCGGCGCCGGTGCGCGATGCGGCGCATCAGGTGGTGGCGGTGCTGGCGGGCGTGGTGGTGCTCAATACGCCCGGTTTTCTCGATCGCCTGCAGGAAACCCAGCTCGGCGTCAGCGGCGGATTCCTGCTGGTGTCGCCGGCCGACAAACTGTTTGTCGGCGCCAGCGACCCGTCCATGGTGCTGAAACCGACGCCGCCGGCCGGCGTCAACCTGCTGCACGACCGCGCCATGGCCGGTTACCGCGGCACCGGGATCACCATCAACGCCAAAGGCATCGAAGAACTGTCGGCGATGGCGGCGGTACCCAGCACCGGCTGGTTTGTGGTCGCCCGCATGCCGACCGCCGAGGTATTCCATCCGATTAACGCCATGCTTGGTTTCTATCTCAAGAACACGCTGCTGATCGTGGCCGGCATGATCGCCATCATGATGCTGCTGCTGCCGCGCACCTTGCGGCCGCTGACGGATGCCGCCCATGCGATGCGTGAAATGGCTGACGGCAAGCGCCAGCTGGCGCCGCTGCCGGTCAGGCGCCAGGACGAGGTCGGCAGCTTGGTGCTGGGCTTCAATTACCTGGTGGAACGGCTGCGCGACAAGGAAATGGCGCTCAAGGAAAGCGAGGCGCGCATGGCGTTCATGGCGCACCACGATGCGCTTACCGGCTTGTGCAACCGGGCCATGCTGGAAGACCGTTTGCAGCAGGCGATGGCGCGCGCGCAGCGCGACGGCAGTCATTTTGCGCTGCTGTTTTGCGACCTCGACGATTTCAAGCCGATCAACGACGAGTACGGACATGAGGCCGGCGACGCCATCCTGCGCCAGGTTGCGGCGCGCCTGCTGGACGGCCGCCGCAGCACCGATACCGTGGCGCGCCTGGGCGGCGACGAGTTCGTGATCCTGCTGACAGACCTGAACGATACCCGCAATGCGGCGATCGGCGTCGCCCAGCAATTGCTGGCGGCGATCGGCATACCGTTCAATATCGCCGGCACCATATTCGAGCTCAGCACCTCGATCGGCATCGCCCTGTACAGCGGGGCCGCCATCTCTACTTCGCAATTGATGTCGCAGGCCGATATCGCCATGTATCAAGCCAAGCGGGCCGGCAAGAACGAGTTTTTTGTGTTCGACGAAACGCTGGAGCCTTTCAGCATCTAGCGCGGAAAAGAAAACGCAGGACTCGGTGCGATGATTGCGCGAGTGCCTGCGGCTGTTTGCTCAAACAGAAAGTGGCTTACTTGCTTTTTTGAACCGGTGCCGAGGCCGGAGCCGGAGTTGCCGCAGCAGCCGGCTTGCCGTCGAGAGGGAATGCGCAAACGTAATTCATCATGATCTCGGCGATCGTGTCCTTGGCCGGTGCGGCATACGTCGAATTCTTCAAGGCGTCGCTGTGATCGACCCTGGCGCCGGCGCCGTCAGCATCGGCGAACAGGATTTCTCTCTTCAGGCTCAAGGTCTTGGATTTGCAGTCGTACAAGGTGAAATCCTGGTACGACTTAAAAGTCGGCAATACCTTGGCGTCGCCGTCATTCTTGCGCGCCTCCTTGAAGTTCCACATGGACCATGCTTCGCGGATGCCCTTGTTGTCCTTGATCGAATTCTGGTCCAGCTTGAGCTCGGCAACATCACTGGAACCGACTGGTTGCCAGTCGGGAGCAGCCTGGGCGGCGACGCAAGCCAGGCCGAGGGTCAGGGTGAGCGCTAGTTTTTTCATGTGTGGATCCTTAATAAGTGCAAGCTTGGTTTCGACTTTGCATAGTAAACATTAATTCCCATGATAAGGAAGCAATTTGGTAACAAAATGAAAAAGCCCCGTCTGCGACAGGGCTTTTTTGCTACGGCGGAATACCGGATGGAACGTCTTATGCCTTAGGCTTGGACAGGCATTGTTTCATGAACGCCTTGCGGTCGTCGCCCTTCTTGCCGGTAGCGTCGACATTGCACGACTTCATTTTTTCCTGCTGTGTCGCAGGAGCTGCGGCTTCCGGCTTTTTGCTCAGGCAATCTTTCATGAAAGCTTTGCGGTCGTCGCCAGCCTTGCCGGTCGCATCCTTGTTGCATGTTGCCATCTTGCTTTGCTGTGAATTTGCGGCAAAAGCCGGGTTAAAAATAAAGCAGCAAGCGAGCAGTGCCAGACCTGTCAGTTTTTTCATGATTTTCTCCGTTTCCACAGTGAGGGTTACCGCATTATTCTGCGTCGATGCGGCTTGCTGCATTACAGCACGAAATTTGTCGGCTGCCAATATGTTAGCTATATGCTTATGCGGCCTTGGCATATGCGGGCGTTGTTTCAAGTAAAACCGTCTGATATTCACAAACCGTATGATTCGTATGTGAAAGCGAAATTGGATTAGTCATTCCAGATTGCATATACTGCACTGCAACATAGACGATTAACTGAAAGGGAATATCATGGCCAGCATCTCTCCTCCACTGCCGCTGTCAACACGCGCGATGCAAGTTCAAGCTCGCCCTGATATGCATAAGACTCCTGCTAAACAACAGCCAAGCCTGCTCGACAAGGTGCTGACGGTCTGGAGCGCGCCTTACAAGAAACTCAGCGGTTCTTTCCTGCGCTTCTAAAACAAGGCGCTGTCGGACCTGCTGTAACCAGCCCCGCTGCCCGCGGGGCTTTTTTTGCCCGCAGCCCCTGTCGGCTCGGCGCGCACCCGAGTTACCCACAGAAAATGTGCGCAAGCCTGTTGATAACTCCGTCGCAGAAAATCCAAGTCTTTGATTCGAATCGTTTTTTCCGCAATGCTCGCAGCGGGGTCAAATTTCCCCTGCAAGTGGCTGCCTATGCCTTTACGATTTGTACAGGCAAAAAAAAGCCCGCTCACCTTGCGGTTGCGGGCTGAATCCAAACCTTAGGAGGTGTTGGAGGAGACAGGTGTAACTATATGGCGACGCAGCAATCGTGTCTGCTTTATTTGCCTGATAACAGATATTCTCTATCTATATATCTCCGTGACATTTGTCGCCAGCGACTTTCATTTCGGCTTGCGCTCATGGTTGCGGCAAGCATCGGCGCGCGCCTTGCGCATCGTCCCATCCTTGCAACGCATGACGCTGTGCGTCCCCATGCGGCGGCTGCCGTCGTAGAACGACTCGGGCCGCCTGTCGTTGCGGGCATCCGGATGCCCTTCCAGCCCCATGCCCGGTTCGGACCGCGGCATCGGTTCATTCTGCGCATGGACCCAAGGGCTAAAAGCCAGCAATAGCGTCAGCGCGCCTAAAAGCTTCTTCATATCGGACCTTTCTTTGCAAGTGGATTAAGCAGGGCGATCTCTGTTGCAACGGCCCTGATTCGAGTCAGGGCGGGCGCTTTGCGTTCCATCATTTACAGAAAACTTTGCCGGTGCAGCTGTGCTCAGGCGTGCAAAGCGCGATACAGCGCCGCGCCAGACAAGGGCTGCACACCGCCCTGTTCGGCGGCGTGGACCAGCGCCGCGATGCGCCGGTTGGCTGGCGCATCGCGCGCCAGCGATTCCGCCAGGCGCACTATCGCGCCATTCAGGTAATCCACTTCCGTCGGACGCCCTGCTTGCAAGTCTTGCCACATCGAGGAGCGCGCCTCGGGGTCGATTTTCAGCATGGCCGCGGCAACCCGCCTGAAGATGGCGTCGGGCAAGCGCAACAAGATGGGCAGCAGCCGCGGCCTGACGCGGGCGATCCTGGCCGGGCGGATTCCGGCAGCGCGCAGCACACTTAGCGCTTCGTCAATCAGCAACGCCAGGCAACGGCGATAGGCGCGCTGCGACAACTCGCTTTTGAGCGCCAGGCCGGACAGGGCATTCACTGCATTGTTCAAATTCAGCAACAGCTTGCCCCACTGGACCGCGGCAAAATCCTCGCACTGCTGCAACGGCAGGTGGGCCTGGCGGAACGGCGCCAGCCAAGGCTCCAGCCTGGCGTCCGCCTCAATCATCAGCTCGCCGCCAGTAGCCCGGTGAAAACGATTGCCGTCCATCTGCGCCACATTGAACGGCACCATGGCCGCCAGCACTTGCCAGCCGCTCATCACCCCGCGCAGTATATCGACGTTGCCGACGCCGTTTTGCAGGCTGACGATCAGCGCCGACGGCTTGGCGTAGCCGGCGATCGCATGCGCTGCCGCGGCGCTGTCGGCGCTCTTGACGGTAACCAGGATCAGGTCGGCGCCGGCCAGCGCCGATGCGCTTTCCTGATACGGCACCTGCTCGCCTTCAAGCCGTTGCAAGCGGCCTTCCAGGTCGCTCAGAAGCAAACCCTGGCTGGCGATCTGCGCACGCATGCGGGCCCGGCCTATCAGCACCACGTCGACGCCCGCGGCCAGCAGCGAAGCGCCGACATAGATGCCTATGGCTCCGGCGCCGAAGACGGCGACTTTCAGGGACGCAGCAGGCATCAATATGCGATATGCAGGCGGCGATACAGGAAACCGAGGACAAACAGGGGGCCGATCAGGAGGAAACGCAAATCTTCGAAAAACGATGGCTTCTTGCCCTCGATCTTGTGACCGACAAACTGCCCGATCCAGGCGATCACGAACACGCTGACCGAAAGCGGCAGCACCAGTGCCTGCGGCAATACATAGAGCAAGGCCAGCATGGCGCCCGACATCAGCAGCATGCCGATCGCGAACGGCACCGACAAGGAGAAATAGTAGAGCATGGAAGCCAGCGCCGCCGCCAGCGCCACCCCGGGGTGGATAGCCCACAGCAAACCCAGCAAAGTGAACACGATGACAGGCACGCAAATGAAATGGATGACTTCATTTACCGGATTCAGGTGGCTTTCGGAGTATTTGGCCAGCAAGGCGTCTATGGAACGGCCTGCTGCCTGTTGCGACTGCTGGTTCATGACGGTCTCCATCTTTTTTGTGTACAACCATCTTAGACCATCATTTTTCCTCGCGCTTGAACGCAATCGCCATCTTTTGCAGCTCTGACGGCACCACGCCGAAGGTATGGCGGAAGGTCCGGCTCATGTGCGCCAGGTCAGCGAAACCGGCGGCGTGCGCGGCGTGCGTCATGTTATCGCCGCGCCCCACTGCCTCAACCGCGGCCAGCAAGCGCGACCACAGCAGGTAGCGCGACAGCGACAAACCGGTCTGCTGCCGGAACAGATGGGTGAAACGGCTGGCCGACAAATGCACCGCGGCCGCCAGTGTCGCGCCATTCGGCGCCTGCCCCGGCTGTGCCGCGATCAGCGCCAGCGCCTGGCTGATCCGCTGGTCGAAACCCGGCTGCGCCGGCTCAACCAGAGTGGTGCAGTCCAGCCATTGCTGGCCCAGCTGTTCGACCTGCGGCAGTCCAAGCTGGCCCAGCCTGGCTTGCGCCAGCCCCGCTTGCACTTGCGCGAACCCGGGAGCGCTATCGTAGGCGGCAAGCAGCACACTTGACGCGCCTTGCGCGCGCTGCGGCAATTCGACAAACAGGTGCGCCAACTGGGTGGCGTCGCAGTGGATCTGGTGCGGCTGGCTGGAAGCAAAGATGGCGGCGCGGGTGGTGGTCCATGGCTGGTCCGGCGCCAGCCGCGCCTGGAACGGCGCATCCAGGCCCCAGGTCAGCTGGGTGCCGAAATGGGCGTGGAAGCGGGAGTCGATGCCGGGGCCGAGGACCAGGGCCCGGCCGCGCCAGAGAAACAGATGAGAGTGTTGCCGGTTCATTGCGCCCTGACCAAGCCAGGCTAGAATTTATGGCAAGTGCAATTGCCCCAGCGGTACAGGTGCATCTTGTGGAACACGTTTTTGATCTCGTTCGGCACGCCGCCAAACAGCACCTCGGGCGCGGTCAGGCCGAACACGCCGAGGCTGATCGACGGCTCCAGCGCCACCACCGCATGCCAGGTGCGCTTGGGAATGAACAGCGCATCGCCCGCCTCGACCCGGGCGTACAGGCCCTGCGTTTTTTCAAACTCCTTGAGTTTGTCCGGCTGCCGGTCCAGCTGCGAGATATTGATGTCGCTCAGGATCGCACCCCAGTCGTATTTCGCTGAAATGCACATGTGCTGCGTCTGCTCAGGCGGGAACAGGATGAACTCCTTGCTGCCGCGCACCTGGCAAAACCAGTTGTGCGGGAAGTCGTAGTGCAGGCCGGTGACGGTATTGGCCGGCCCCATGAATACATATTCCCAGGTCCAGCGCCAGCCCGGCCACAGGTCCTTGATCGAGAAATCATGGCGCAGCGCCGGGAACTCATCCAGGATATTCCACTGCGCCAGGTACATGCGGTCGGGCTGGAACGACTGCATGTGCGGCCAGTCGAGAAAAAACCGTTCGCCCGCCGCCAGCTGGCGCCGCCGCCGGTCCGGCAACAGGCCGACATCGTCCGGCAGCGCCTGCTTGGCCAGCGCCGCCAGTTCCTGTAGATAAGGGCCGACCGGCATCACCGGCCGGTGCCGGGTCTGACCCTGCTCCACCAGGCCGTTCTGGAATTTCACCTGCGGTTCGGAACCGTCCTTGTAGCGCAGCGCCGCCATCTGTTCGAACGACCAGCTTTGCTGCGCCTGCCAGTTGCGCAACGCGCCCTTGACCAGCAAAGGCCGGGTGCGCGCGCCGAAACCGCCGTCGCGCTGCAGCTGCTCGGCATCGATCTGGTCGACTAGCTGGAAGGAAGGACCGCGGATCGAAGTCATAGGCGCGAAGTGATAGACAATTAAGAAGCTGAAATAAAAATGGGGGCGAAACCCCGCGGCAAGGGTTCCACAGTTTAGCAGGATGAGCCGGGAATCTTCCGGCAAGACCATTCTTTAGAAGTTGCGTATGTCGTCCTGGATCATCCTGATCCGGTTGTCGCTGTTGAGGCGATTGATCAGCTGCGCCTGGGCCGCCCGCCACAGCTGGTCGCGGTCCATCAGGTAACCTTCGGTACGGTAGCCGTAGCGGCCGTTGCCCGGCACATCGCCGTAATAGCTGATCGTCGCCCGCCGGCTTTCGGCGACTTCGTTATAACGCAGGTCGAGCGGCGGCACCCTGGTCACGGACAGGTCGAGGATGATCTGCATGGCGTTGGCTTCTTCGACCACCCTGCGGTTGAAGCGATAGGTGCGCACTGCGGTGGTGCCGTCGGCTTTTTTATATTCGACGTTCTCGCTCATTGCCTCTACGTACTGCCGGTACTTGGGCGGCTGGTACACGTAAGAGGTATTCAGGTACATGCCGAGGTCGGCGGCACCGCCGCCCTGGTATTGAAAGCGGGTAAAGCCGAGATCGAACAATGCCAGCACGCTCCTGGTGATCTCGCTGTTCGGTTCATTGCTGCTGATTTGCAGCACCACGGCGCCCATGTTGCGGTATTTGTCGGAGAGCGGCTGCGCATCCTTGTAAGGACCGTGCTGGCGGTAGATGTCGTAGGCGTTGAAAAAAGCCAGACTGGCGTCGCGGTACAGCGCCTTGCGGCGCTGCGGATTATTCGCCGCCAGCTCGGTCCCCTGCTGGTAATAGCTGGCGGCGTCCTTGCTGTCCGCCGCATACTTGTACTTGTCGGCCAGTTTCCTGGCGTCCTTGAACTCGCCGTATTTCTGGTAGGCGTCATAAGACGCTGCATAGCTGACGGCTGCCATCCGGTCATCCTTGGCGGCGGCCGCCGCCCGTGCTTTCAGGTAGTACTGGCCGGCCAGGTTTTCCCGCAAGCCGACCTCAAGATAGCGATTCGGCAAATCCGTATATTTTGCGTAATAGGGCCTGCTGGCGAGCATGGTCCGGATTGCCAGCAGATCGGAATAAGCGGCTATCTTCCTGTCGTATTCCTGGTCGCTGACGGTCTGCACCGTGGTAGCGTAACTGTCTTCGATAATCCGCAGGCGCTCGCGGATGCCGTTTCTTTCATCGCTGTCGTCGTAATCCGCTTTCTTGTATTTGTCGTCGAGGTAGACCAGGGTCGATTGCACGCTGGCGACATAGTTGCCGTCCTTGAACTGTGAAATCGAGGTGGACAGGGAGGCGCAAGCCGCAAGCAGCAAGGCGCAGCCGAAGAATAAAAGCGCAGATATGGCTGGTTTGATTTTTTGCATCCTGTTTTCCCTATGGCGAAACTGATCCGGCGTCGAGCAATGGCAGATCTTAAGCGGAAGTACAGGGAGCAGGCAATCTCCGTCGCGGCCACGGAAAACCGCGCTCATGGCGCGGTTGCGGCCAAGCGATCCTGGAGCGCGATGCCGCGGCGCCTGGAGGAAATCAAAAAAAAAGCCCACCGCCTTGCGGCAGCGGGCTAAATATCAACATAGGAGAGGATAGGCTCCGATAGACGGTTTTATTCTAGTGAGAATTGGAAACTGCCACACCTGTCACTTTTAACAGGTTTACAAATCCGTGCGCCTGACAGTCATGTCAACTATGACAACGCCGTTACCCCAGCTTGCTAGTCGACCCTTGTCAGCACGACTAGCCGGCGCTGATGGCAGCCAGCGCTTCACGCAGCCATAGCAGCGCAGGATCAGCCTGGTTGCGAGGATGCCAGGCGGCGAACAGGGAAAAATTCTCGGCCTGGAAAGGCAGTTCAAAAGCATCCAGCCTGTCGCGATAGCGCGCAAACAAACGGCTTGGCAAGGTTGCAACATAGTCGCTATTGCACAACAGATCCGGCACCAGCGTGAAATTCTGCACCGATAAACAGACTTCGCGCCGACGGCCCAGCCGCTCCAGGTGTTCATCCATGAAACCGGAAAAGCTGCCGCCGCTGGTCGACACCAGCACGTGCTTCAGGCTGCAGTACTGGTCCATGTCCAGCGGGCCGGCGCCGCGCGGATGCCCTTTCCTTTGCACCATCACAAACCGTTCGTCGTACAGTTTCCTGGCTTTCATCGACGGCGGCACCATGCGCTCGGAACCGAGCAGCAGGTCGATCTCGGCACGCTCCAGCTGCAGCGCCACCTGGCGCTGGTCGGCATTCACAAAAGCGATCTTGATGCCGACGCCGGCCAGCTGCGGCAATTGCTCCATCAGGCGCAGGCCAAGCACCGCCGCCGCATTATCGTTGGCTGCAATCACAAAACGCCGGCTGTCCCGGTAAGGGTCGAACACCGGCCGTTGCCTGACCACCGCCTGCAAATCGTTGAGCGCGGCATGCAGCGGCACGATCAGTCCCAGCGCCCGCGCGCTCGGCGTCATGCCGCGGCCGCTGTCGGCCGGGATCAGCAAGGGATCGTCGAAAATCTTGCGCAGCCACGACAGCTGCGTGGACACCGCCGGCTGGGTCAGGTGCAGCCGCGCCGCGGCCTTGGTCACATTGCACTCTTCCAGCAAGGCGTCGAGCGACACCAGCAGGTTGAGGTCGACACCGCGCAAATCAATCACGTTGATAGGTCCTATGCCATTAATTGATTTCAAATATACGTCCTGACGCTCTAGAGTTCAATCATCGTTCAACCGGAAACCCACAGGAGCTCAATATGAAAGCATGGATGTTCAATCGCGCGGAACTGACGCTGGCGTTGCAAGAAATACCACAACCGGAGCTGCGCGCCGGCGCCGCGCTGCTGCGCATGGAAGCAGTGCCGCTGCTGAGTTATACCCGCGATTACCTGAAGGGCGATTTACCCTACGCCTATCCGCCCGGCACATTCACGCCCGGCACCAATGGCATCGGCCGCATCCTCGCCGTCGGCGCCGGCGTGCAGCAGTTCCGGCCGGGACAACGGGTCGCCATCAATCCCTACTGGATCGCCAACGAGGCAGTGGCCGAACCGCCGCAGGTCCTGATCGGCCTGACCGGCATCAGCCTGGACAGCGCGCAGATGCTCCAGGAATTCCCGCACGGCAGCTTGCGGGAAGTGGCCGACGTCCCCGCATCCACCTTGCTGCCGCTGGATGGGCTCGATCACTTGAGCAGCGAACGGCTGGCTGTATTGGCGAAATTCGTGGTGCCGTTCGGCGGCTTGCGCCGCGGCCGCCTGGCGGCCGGTGAAACGGTGGCCATCAACGGCGCCGGCGGCTATTTTGGGTCGGCGGCGGTGCTGGCCGCATTGGCGCTGGGCGCGGCTAAAGTCATCGCGCTGGGACGCCGCCCCGAAGCGCTCCGGAAACTGGTGGAATTAGGCCGAGGAAGAGTGGTGCCGGTGCTGCTCTCGGGCGACAGCAGCGCCGATACGGCAGGAATCCGGGCCGCAGCCGGCGGCGGCATCGAGATGGCTTTCGACATGGTCGGCAAGGCTGGCGACGCCAACAGTACGCTGGCGCTGTTGCGCAGCTTGCGGCGCGGCGGTCGGCTGGTGCTGATGGGCAGCATGCAAGGTCCCCTGCCGATACCTTATGGCGACATGCTGCTTAACAGCTGGGAACTGATCGGCCATTTCATGTATACGCCGAGCGATTACCTGGCGCTGCTGTCGCTGATCAGGTCCGGACTGTTGTCGTTGGACGACATCGAGGTGAAAAGCTTTACCTTCCCGGACCTGGAGGAAGCCATAGACCATGCTGCCAAAATGCAGGGGTTGCAGGCAACAGTCGCGCTTTTTGCGCAGTGAGATCAATGATCCGGCGCCGGCGATGGTTCAGTTCGCAAGGAATTCACGCCATGGCTCGAAATATTTTTCGCGCCAGCCGAGCTTGACCTCTTCGTAATCCTGGTCCGGCACGTCCAGGTGCACCAGTTCAATCCGTCCATGCTCGCCTTGCGGGTGGAACGACAGGATCAGGATCGAATCCGGATCGTCTTCGGCAAACGCCGGCGAGCGCCAGGTCTGGACAATCAGCCGCGGTTTGACCACCTGCAGCATGACGCCGGTCAGGGTGCCGTCGAAAGCCACGAACTCGGCGCCGGCTTCGGCGCCTATGGTGACCGGCAAGCCGGTGATCGCCTGGTGCAGCACCGGATCGACATACATGTCGAACAAAGCGTCGGGAGTCGCTTTCAAGACCACCGTTTTATAAATCACATTGCGCATGCTGGTTCTTCCTTCGATGCTGTGAATCAACAGGCGCCATGGCAAGCCGGGAAGTCCTGGCGCGGTAAAGAGTTTTCCGAGGCGGCTGCAAGCTGCCCGCAGTCACAAAACCCACCACAAAACTTTACCTCATTTTGCAAAACTCATTTCATTGCACGCCGCATGCCGACATACAGGGCTTCCACCTTTTCGCGCGCCCACGCCGTCTTGCGCAAGAATGTCAGGCTGGACTTGATGCTGGGATCGGCCTTGAAGCAGCGGATGTCTATCCTCTGCGCCAGGCCTTCCCAACCGTAGTGCGCGACCAGTTCGGTCAGCATGGCCTCCAGCGTGACGCCGTGCAGGTGGTTCTGTGTGTGTTGTGTCATGAGCTTCTCGGTCTAATTCAAGCTGCTATTTTACGGGCTCGCCAGGCGATCAGGAGAAACGGCTGTGTGCTGCGTCCGCCTCGTCATTCTGCTCCACAAATCCTAAAACGGTTTTTTGACGGGAAACCTGTCGAAAACTTTCAGTTCCTGTCAGGCATGGCGCAACTTTCCACCTGTTAAAAGTGACAGGTGTTTGTTGGAATATGTTTTCAGAAAAAAATAATTTTCCGGAATACCCGATGCGTGGCGAGGTGCGACCTAGCTATGAGATTTTTTTAAATCGTTTTTTTTCATACGAGCCATGCCAAATTATTGTTCAGAATATCCTGGTGTCGCGCAATCAAATCCAGCACGATGCGAAGTCAAAAAACTTGACTTACGGAAAGCAGAAGCTATGTTAAATACACGTAGATTCGACGGACCGAAAACGACAAACTAGAAATTCCCGGCCCGTGCACGATGCGTTGCAAACGCACGTATCCGTGCACCTGAATCTTGCGGACCACGCCGAATATGCGCGGGTAGACAATTCCAGTTGATCGAGGCAATGCGCGTAGCAATGCGGGAGACGCTTGTGGGCAAACTATTACCTCAGGATTTATCGTGAGCGCGCTTCCCGTGTTCATCGCGTACGTCTATCCCGGCTGGCACGCGTCGCCATTCCGCCCTGGTTTCGAGGAGTGGAAACTGCTCGATCGCTTCCGGCCTTACTACGAAGGACACGTGGCGCCGCCAAGGCCGAAGGCCGGATACTACGACGACTCCCGCCCCGAAACAGCTGAGGCAAGCATGCGCCAGGCCAGCGCTTATGGCATTGCCGGATTCTCTTATTTTGCTTACTACCGGCGCGGCGGCTTCGTCCTCGACGCGCCTGTCGATGCAGCATTCGCGCGCGCCGGAACGGTATCTGCGTTTCAATTATCGCTGACGCTTTGCCTGCGTTTGCCGCATCGCACACTGCCGCTGCCGCTCGATTACCGCCACTGGCGCGATTCCCCTCCGGCCGCGGCCGAACCCTGTCCGCAACCGGATAATTCCAGGCAGACAGAAGTTCGACGGCAGCACACTTTTAGCGAAGTCTCCGAACTCATCGGAGATTCCGAACTGGAAGGCTTCTCGGTTGCTTCATTCCTGCGAATGAAAAACTGCAGATAGCCGCTTATCCACCACATGCGCCGATGACCGGCGAAAAAAGGGAGAAACATCATGTCCGACGACGGCGACTATGGCTCTTGGTTCCACCACGACTGGGTTGAAGATTTGATTGATGTCATCAGGTCCTACGTAGTGGACCCAGTCGACATTACATTCGGCCAGCTGCGCGAACTGGTCGGCGCGGTCACCGAGCTCGACGTAGCCGGCGGCAACGCCGGCAAAGTGACGCTGCGCGCGCTGGAAGCCACCATTCGCAGCCACAACGCAACGTTCCTGCCGGTGTCATCGGTATTCGGCATCGTCGAGCTGTGCAGCAAGCATGCGAAAGCCACCCATGGCCGCAGTTCGGTACTGGACAGCCTGACGATGAACCAGCTGGGCGCCATCATGCGGCCCCAGTTTGCGCGGCTGAAACTGGAAGACCTGGTTGGCGTCGCCAGGCTGGCTTCGCGCCAGGCCCGCCATGTCGACGTCTTCGACCAGGTCACCGTGGAACTGCTGACGCATTCGCTCTCGCACTCGGCCTTGCGCGCATTTACGCTTGCCGAATTGCGAACCACCTTGGAAGGATTGGCGACATCGGGAGTATTCGCGAAGAGCGAGAAGTAATCCCGCCAAGGCGCCGCCATGGACCGGGACAATCCGCACGAGCGGCTCGAGCTGCTCGACTGGCAGAGCATGATTGCGCTATTCGAAGGATGGGCCGAGCGCTACTGCGCGCATCCTTCGTATTTCCGCATCGGCGGCCGGCCGGTGTGCTCGTTCCTGAACCTGGGCGATTTCGTGAATACCTATGGCCTGGACGGATTCCAGCTCATCATCCAGACAGCACGCCAGATCATGCAAAGGCGCCTTGGACAGGACCCTTTTGTCATCGGCGTGTTTGGCGAGGCTACCTTGAAGCACTGCGCGCTGGCGAACCAGACTTCGATCGACGGCGCTACAGGCTACGGACTGCTGCCGGAATGGACCGGCCCGCCGGTGCAGCACTATGGCGAACTGATTCCGCGCAGGGCCGCCGAATGGGCCATGGTGCAGCGTAATCTGCGGGTGCCGTTCTTTCCCGTCGTGTGCGCTGGATGGGATGCCACTGTGCGCGGCGAATGGGCGGCGGACTTGCGCAACTGCCGCGGGTTTCCCTGGCGCCCGGTGGTCGACGGCGTCAACGCCGAATTGTTCGGCCACTTCATCGATGCCGCGGTCGCTTTCAACCTTGCCCACCACCCTGACCTCAACGTGGTCTATGTGCACGCATGGAACGAATGGACGGAATCTTCCGCGATCGAACCGAGCGACCGTTTCGGCGACCAGTTCCTGCGGCAGCTGCAACAGCGGACACGCCTGACGCCGCTCGGACCGGCGTCGAACCTGGCCTTGAATGGCGCCAACCACAGGAACATATCGACATGAAACAACCTACACAATTCATCGCCTATGTCTATCCTGGCTGGCACGCTAATGAATTCCGCGGCGATTTTGACGAATGGAGCCTGTTTGACAGGTTCTCTCCTTATTTTGACGGGCACCAGATGCCGTCGCGCCCTGCTGCCGGATTCTATGACGATAGCCAGCAATCGTGTTCAAGGCGGCAGGTACAGGAAGCCGCCGACGCCGGCATCAATGGCTTCACCTATTTTTTTTATTACGGCAACGACGGCCCGATCATGGCCGGGCCGCTTGACGCTGCCCTCGATGCAGCGGCCGCAGCCGACACTGCAGCCGATACCGCATTCGAAGTCGGAACCACCTGGTGCCTGCGCCTGCCCCACACGAATTTCCCGATTCCGCTGGTTGCCGATGGCATGGGAATCAGCGTCGACCGGATTACAGGAAAGGCCGTGCCGGACAGCGAGTTCACCATCGGCGAACTGGGCCGGGTGCTGGGGCCGAATTGCCTCGACCAGCTTTCGCTCAGCGCCGCCATGCGGCTGACGCAAATCGGACCAAGGCAGAAAAAGAAATAACCGGCCAGGCCAGGCGTTGCGATATCGAAGAAAACGAGGTTTCCATGCTAAATCACCTGATCGTGAAGTACGACACAGAGCGCTATCCTTTTGCGCGCATCGTCGCCAGCCACTTGAGGTGCTCGAACCTCGCCGCCATCCATCATGTCCACCAATATCCGAGATTCGACTGCGCCATTGAACAATCCACCGAGCTGCACCATCGGCTGTATGCGATCGGCAAGGAATTCTTCGATGTCTACGGCCGTTTCATAAGGGACCAGATCGCACCGATGATCGGCGACGAAATCGTGTACCAGGCGCGACCGAACTTCCGCTTTCAGCTGCCCGGAAACGTCGCCGTATCCGGTTTCCATCGCGACCGCGACAACCATCATCACACTGCCGAAATCAATTTCTGGGTGCCGCTCACGCCGGTCTCGGAACACACAGCGGTATGGATCGAATCGAGCGAGGGGAAACAGGATTTCCATCCCTATGTCGCCCAGTACGGCGAGATCCTGGTGTTCGACGGCGCCAACCTCATGCATGGCAATGTCGTCAACGAAAGCCAGGTCACCCGCTTCAGTTTCGACTTCCGCGCAGTGCCGGCGCGCCTGTTCGAGAACACCGGCATGCGCAGCGTGAACACCGAAGTCCCGATGTCTGTCGGCGGCTATTTTGCGCCGCTCGATCTTGCGCCGGCCCATGTTATAGCCGCATCGGATGCGGCCTGCCATGTCGACTAACCCGGCGCCCGTGAACCCGCAGCCGCTGCGCCCCGTCATCCAGCGTTCGGGGCGGCTGAGCATCGGCGCAGTCGATGGTTTCCTCGACGACTGGATCGCGCAGTTTGCTTCGCGCCGGGCGTTTCTCCGGATTGACGGCCGTCCGGTCCTGTCGCTGCTCAACGTTACCGACTTCGACAAGCTCTACGGCACAGACGGATTCCTGTTCCTGCTGCAGTACATCCGCCGCAAGCTGGTTTCCCATTTCGGCGTGAATCCGTTCCTGATCGGCGTCTTTCCGCTCATCGACGAGTACCACACCAGGATTCTCCAGCGCCTGCCGGTAGACGCCGTCACCGGATACGGCATGCTGCCCGATTGGGAAGGGCCGCCGGTGCAATGGTACGGCGAACTCATACCGAAGCGGGTGGCCGAATGGCACCGCCTTCAGCAACGGCTTCGCATCCCGTTCCTGCCTGTGGTCTGCGCCGGCTGGGATGCCACGCTGCGCGGCGCGCCGGTCGCCGACATCCGCCAGGTGCGAGGTTTCCCCTGGCGGCCGATCGTGGCCGGCGTCACGCCGCAGCTGTTCGGCCGTTTCCTGGATGAGGCGATTGCCTTTAACGAGCGCTGGCACCCGGCTCACCGTGTGGTCTTCCTGCATGCCTACAACGAATGGACCGAGGCATCGGCGATCGAACCAAGCGAACGGTTTGGCTCAGGCTTCCTGGAGCAGATTCACGCCAGGTCCAGGCAGCTGGAAGGTGTGCTATGAAACTGCTAATCGCCGGCAAGAGCTTCATCGGCTGCAATAGCTTGCGCCATGCCCGCGACATGCAGGCGATCGGCGCAACCGGCTATACGCTGCTGGCGCTGCCCAATGCCGGCGACGCTGCCGCCTTGAGCTGGGAACCGTCGTTGCGCCGGACTGCGCGCCAGCTTGACGTCAATATCGTCGCCGACATCGCTGCGGCCAGTCTCACTGCCGGCGACATATTCCTGTCGGTCGAATACGATCGCAAGGTCCGCATCGAAGAATTGGGCGGCGCCCGCGCCTACAATCTCCACCTGGCGGCGCTGCCTGGCTATCGCGGCTGCCTCAACAGCAGCTGGCCCTTGCGCAACGGTGAATCGGCCGCAACCGCCACGCTTCACCAGCTGACCGAAAAAATGGATGCGGGACCGGTGATCGCCGCACGTCAGTTCCAGGTTTCACCGTTTCATACCGCCTTCGATTTGTATCTCCTTCTGCAACGCCACGGGTTCGAACTGCTGAAGGAACAATTCGCCGGCATGCTGACCGCCGATCACGTCCTGCAGCCGCAAGCTGCCGGCCAGGCGGTTTTTTATGCGCGCGACTCGATCGATTTCCAGGCCCTGGATGTCGGCGATTTCGAGCGGCCGGCGCGTGTTGTCGATGGCTGGGTCCGCTCCCTGATTTTTCCGCCGCGCCAGTTTCCCCGATTCGGCGGACGCGCCATCCGCGGCTGCGAATGCATTGCCCTGCCGCGCAGAGAGCGGCACCGGCCGGGACAGGTGGCGACCGGCAGCGGCAGCCACGCGGTGATCGCTTGCGCAGATGGTTATGTACGCTTCGAATTCGAGGGAGGCTGGCAATGAACATCGCTTCGGCAAAGATCGTCATGCCGGCAGAGGATATCGACGAAATCACCAGAAACATCCGCCTGATTCTCGAAAGCGGGCGGCTCATCCTCGGGCCTTACACCGAGGCTTTCGAACAGGCTCTGTCCAGCATGCATGGCGGCGCGCACGCAATCGCCGTCAGCAACGGCACCGGCGCACTGGAAATCGTCTTGCGCGCGCTGGACGTGCAGGGAAGACAGGTGGTGGTTCCTGCCAATACTTTTTTTGCAACAGCCGCCGCCGCGCTGCATGCCGGCGCCAGCCTGCGGTTTGCCGACGTCGGCGCACAGACCATGATGCTCACCCTGGCCAGCGTCGAACGCGCCGTGACGACCGATACCGCGGCGGTGGTCATGGTGCATATCGGCGGCGCCATTTCGCCGGAACTGGGTGCGATCAAAGCATTTTGCGAGGCGCGCAGCATACACTTGGTTGAGGATGCAGCGCACGCCCTGGGATCGACTTATCAGGGACGGGCGGCAGGAACGCTCGGCGCAGCAGGTTCATTCTCGTTCTATCCGACCAAGATCGTCACTTGCTGCGAAGGCGGCGCCATCGTCACACGCGATGCAGCGATCGCGCGCGAAGCCGTCATCCTTCGCGACCAGGGCAAACAGGCTTTTGCCGAGAACTGCCACATCCGGCTTGGCTATAACTGGCGCCTGAGCGAAATGCATGCGGCGGTCGGCCTGGTCCAGCTGCGGCGGCTGCAGCAATTCATCGCGGCAAAACGCGCTGTCGCCGCAAGATACGACCAGCGCATCGCTGTCCTCGACGGCGTCACGCCGGTCCTGGAAGCAGCCAGCGTACGTTCCAACTACCATAAATATGTCGTGCTGCTCGATGCCGGCTGCGACAGGACGATGCTGCGCTCCATGATGCAGGAGACGGCGGGCATCCAGCTTGGAACCGGCGTCTACGATGTACCGCTCCACCTGCAGCCGGTTTTTTCCGGCATGGACAACACCAGCCTGCAGGTGGCGGAAGATGTTTGCGCCCGCCACGTCTGCCTGCCGATTCATTCCGACATGACACTGGCAGACGCAGACTGTGTCATAACTGCGCTGGCCGCCTGCCTGGCCCGCTTGCGCAAAACCGCGGCGCCATTTGTCCGCGAAGGCGAGCTGCAATGAAAATGCGGACGCGCCATGGATAGGCACGCTGCGCTGCCTCGCATGCGCCCACCTTCGCCACCCGCATGGAGCGACTCCCTGCTGACGGTAGGTGTCACCGGGACTAACGGCAAGACGTCGACTACCGGCATGGTGGCGAACGCGCTTGGCTGCCTGCAACAGCCGGTGGCTCGCATCACCAGCATCGGCGCCTACCTCGGCAGCGAGCGCATGGATGTGCCGCGCAGCTACGCCGGCCTGATAGAGACGATGCGCGCGGTCTTGCAGCGCGGCGGCCGTTATGCCGCGCTTGAGCTGGCCAGCTGGTCATTGGCCCAGGGGTTCGTGCAAGCCTGGCCGTGCCAGGTTGGCGTCTTTACCAACCTGACTCCCGAACATATGGATATACACGGCTCGATGGAAAACTACCTGGCCGCCAAGACGCAGCTATTCATCAATCTGCCGGAGACGGGAATCGCCGTGCTCAACGGCTGCGATCCGGCATCGGAAGCCATCGCAGCTGTCACGCCGGCCGGAACGCGGATCATTTATTACGGCGCTGCATCGCGCGGCCAGCCATGGCACGCGCTGGACATTATCGCGGACGAGGTAGCCGTGAGCTGGACCGGCACCCGCCTGCGCTTGTCGGCAGCCGCCGGCCTCGGTCCGGTGCCGCTGGAACTGACGCTGCGGGCGATTGGTGAAATTTATGCGGAAAATGCGCTAGCCGCACTGGCCGCGGCGATCGGCGCTGGCGTTCCGGCGCAGCTGGCAGCCGATGCCATTGCGGCCACTGCGCCGCCTCCGGGCCGTTTCGAAATACTCGGGCAAGCGCCATGGATCGTGCTGGATTATGCTCACACGCCTGACGCCATCTGCCGCACGCTTGCCACGGCGCGCCGATTGAGCCACGGCTGCATATCGATCGTCTTCGGCGCCGGCGGCGACCGCGACCGGCCCAAGCGGAAACTGATGGGCCAGGCGGCCATGGCGGCCGACCGCGTGTTCCTTACCAGCGACAATCCGCGCAACGAAGATCCGCTGGCCATCATCGAAGATATCCGGCTTGGGCTGCAAGGGCATCGGGAGGTCAGCGTCAATCCCGATCGCCGGCAGGCCATCATCGCGGCACTTGAAGCGGCCTCGGGCGACGATGTCGTCGTGCTCGCCGGCCGCGGCCCGGAGACGCACCAATGCGTGCGGGACGCCTGGCATCCCATGTGCGACGCCGATATCGTCCGGGAAATCATCGGCGGCGCAGCGATGGTTCACGAAGGATGGACATGATGGCTCCAAAAAAAATATTGCTGGTCAACGGCTGCAGCCACACCGCGGGGTCGGAAATCGATACGCTTGGCGTGGCGCCGCACGGCTATTCGCCGGAAAAAGCATTCGGCGCCCGCCTTGCCGATGCAATGGGTTGCGACGATTACGTCAACATTGCGATGCCCGGGGGTTCCAACGAACGGATCACGCGCACCACGATCGACTGGATAGGTAAATATCATAAGCCGGCGGACCAGCTGTTCGTGGTGATCATGTGGACCGGCCGCGACCGCTTCGAACTCTACGACGACCGCAACCGGATCTGGCTCAGCCTGTGTCCGGGCGTGGAACGCTCCAGGTGGTTCGCCGACTTCACTTATGCGGTCCAGCAATACTTCAAGTTCCACATGCTGGTGCGCACCAGCGACGTTCAGACTTACTCGCGGCTCTGGGCCGAAGTCATCATGATGCAAAGCTACCTGAAGATCAACCACATCAATTACATGTTCTGCAACGCCTACCAGGGCCTTCCTGAAACCCAGGAATATGCCGGCTTCCGCAGCCAGGTCGATCTTGCAGCCTACTACCAGCCATTCGAAGACAGCACCGGTTTTGTGCAGATCCTGACGCAGCAAGGATTCAAGACGCGCGCCGGCGACAATGTGCATTTTGGCGAAGACGGGCACCGTTACTGGGCCGGCGTCTTGCACGCCTTTATTCAAGACAGGAGACTGGCATGATGAAATATCTCAAGCACCTGCTGCAACGCTGGAGCACCGCGCGGGCGTACAAGAAAAAAATGCGCGCCATCAGGAAGCGCGATCCCTACATTTACAAATAACTGCAGCCGCCATGATTTCCTGGGGCATCTCTGCCCGCAGCCATGACGCGGCATTGGCGGTATTTGCCGACGGCGCGCTGGTATTTGCAGCGCACGCGGAACGTTATTCCAAAATCAAGAATGACTGCGAGCTTGCTCCCGGCCTGATTGCGGATGCGCTTGCCTATGGCGAACCCGGGCAGATCGTCTGGTACGAACGGCCCTGGCTGAAGAAAACCAGGCAGGTGCTGGCGGGGCAATGGCAGGAAATCCGAGAGACGGAAAATATCGCTCGCTACCTGTCCAGGTACTTGCAGGTCTCCCGTCCTGTTTCATTCGTCAGTCATCACCTGAGCCACGCGGCAGCCGGATATTACACATCGCCGTTCCGCGATGCGACGATCATCGTGCTTGACGCCATCGGCGAATGGCAAACCTTTACCATCTGGGAAGCGGCTGGAACCCAGCTCAAGCTCCGCTTCAGCCAGCGCTACCCGCATTCGGTCGGCCTCTGGTATTCCGCCATGACTCAGCGCTGCGGCTTCAAGCCGAACGAAGAAGAGTACATCCTGATGGGCCTGTCGGCCTTCGGCGACCCGCTGAAATATTACGACAGGATCAAGGCCGATTTTTTTGTGTGGCGGCAGGACCATCCGTCGGTCCGGCTGCGCCACAACCTGCATCGCGGCTGCAGATGGTGGGCGCCGGATATCACGGACGTCGAAAACATCGCCGCTGCGACCCAAAGAATCTATGATGACATCCTGCTGCACGCATCGCGCTTTGCGGGCCAGGCCCTGCCGAGCAGGAACCTGGTGCTGATGGGCGGCTGCGCCCTCAACTGCGTAGCCAACCGGCGCCTGGCGGATAGCGGCGACTGGGACGACATATGGGTGATGCCCTGCCCTGGCGATGCCGGCAGTAGCATAGGCTGCGTGCTGGCTACCATGAAGGAATTCGTGCACTGGCCTGGACCGTTTCTCGGACACTGTATCGACGGTTCCTACCCCGTCGCACAGGCCCTGCGGCGCCTGACTGCCGGCGAAGTCGTCGGCATCGCCAACGGCCGGGCCGAATTCGGCCCGCGTGCGCTGGGTAATCGCAGCCTGCTGGCCGATCCACGGATAGCCGACAGCCAGTCGAAGGTCAACGCCATCAAGCAACGGGAAAAGTTCAGACCGTTCGCGCCGGCCATCATGGCTGAAATGGCGGCAGATTATTTCGACATGGGCCTGCCTTCCAGCCCCTACATGCAGTTTACCGCCAGGTGCAAACAGCCTGAACAGTTTCCAGGCATTGTCCACGTCGACGGCACCTCGCGCGTGCAGACCGTGACGGCAGCGGACAATCCTGGATTCTACGCATTGCTGCGTGAATTCCACGACGCCACAGGCTGCCCCATGCTGCTCAATACAAGCCTGAATGTAAAAGGTGAACCGCTCGTCAACGACAGGCAGGATGCCGCCCGCTTTGCCATCACCTATGGAGTGCCGGTGTTCTGCGATGGAACAGAAGAAAAGCCAGGCCCGCCGGTGACAGCGAGCCGGTCAGACCCGGCTCTTCTCTTTTCATTCAACCGCTAAAACCGCACCAGGACCGCCGGCGTTACTGGCCTGCCTTGTAAAAAGCCGTCACCGCATCGGCCAGCAGCTTGTGCGTATGCGTGGTCGGATGCAGGGTATCCCAGAACACAAAGCTGTCCGGATTGCTGCACTGGGAACGCGCGGTCTGCGTGCTCAGGTAGTTGGTGCTGGAATCGGTGTTGATGTTCAGGCAGGACTGGCTGGTATTGCTGACCTGGTATTTGGCCGGGTTGGCCAGCAGGTCGTTGAACAGCGCATAACTGTCGAACAGGCGGATATGCAGGCTGGCGCCGTATTGCGCCTGCAAGGAAGCGACCAGCGCCGCCAGCCGTGTGTTCAGGTCGATCACCTGCGCCGCTACCGCCGGACCGTTGGTCTTGATGGTAAACACAGGCGCCTTGGAGACATCGGGCAGCTTGAGCAGCAGGATATTCCTGGCGCCGGCCTGGATCAGGCTTTGCAAGGCCTGGCTCTGGCCGCTGATCACCTGGTCGACCGTGCTGTTGTAATTGACCAGGTCGTTGCCGCCGATGAGCATGGTAAACAAGGTGTTTTGCGGCTGGTAATTCTGCGCCTTCTGCATGTACTCGGTGTACGACTGCACTTGCTGGATCACGCCCGGAATCACCAGGTTCTGGGTACTCACGCCGGCGCCGCCGATAGCCCAGTTATACAAGGGAAGCTGCAGGTTGTCGGCCAGGTATTCGACCCAGTTCTTGCCATTGCTGAAACGGCCCAGGAACCAGCTGCCGGAATTCGGCAGTTTCCATTGCGAGGCGTTGTAGACGTTCTGGGTATCGGACAAGCTGTCGCCGAACGCGACGATCTTGTTGATGCCGCCCTGGACCACGCTGTCGTTGGTCCACACGGTGTAGTTGAACGACAGCGCATTGTCGGCGGCCGCCACCATCGCCACCGGCTGGCTGATGCCCTTGGCGCTCAGCGTGCTTTGGCATACCGATTGCAGCGTATCCTGCGCGACATCGCTGTAAAACATGTTTTCCCAGTTGAGCAGGCCGCCGGCCCACCAGTAGCCGTTGATACGGTAATAATCGCCGCTGGACGGATCCAGCCCCCAGACATAGGTAGTGGTTGGCTTGGCCGGATTGCTGCCGGTGCGGTACCAGCAGCGCAAATAAGTGTAAGTACTGGTGCTGGCCGCCGCGGTCGCAGCCATGCTGCGCGCGGCAGGCTTTTGCGCCTGCTGTTTCAGGAGCTGCTCTTTGGAGAGCGGCCCGGACGACGATAACCGGTGGGTATAAGCAGGATCGGGTTTTGCATCGGATTGGACTTCTGCCACGGCTAGATTCGAACACAAAGCACAAAGTAAAAACAGAGTTTTCATTATTGGTTTCCTTGTTGTCTCGTTAGTCTCTGGATCACGGGAACAGCGCTTGCCATCGATAGCAAAATGCCATCATTGATATGGCCGCGACAATATTGACACAAGGAAATAATATGCAGGTGACATTAAGATGACGGCCGGCGCTTTCCGATGTTTACCTCTAATTCCGGGTTACCCACAGAAAGTGTGGACAGTCCTGTTGATAACTCCCGTGTGTTTTAGCTATGTGACTGATATGTATAGGTTTTTCATCGCTGCACAGAGTTGTCGCGCAGTGCTTTAAGAATCGTTTAATTCAATCCGGCTAAACTGTCGTCATTTCCGCTATGTTGCGAAGGAGCCGGGCCCATGCGTTTGCTGTTGGTGGAAGACGATCTGATGGTGGGCGAAGCCGTGCGCAAGGGATTGCGCCAGGACGGTTTCGCCGTCGACTGGGTGCAGGACGGCGCCGCGGCGCTCAGCGCGCTGGCGCAGGAAGATTACCAGTTGCTGCTGCTCGATCTCGGCCTGCCGAAAAAGAACGGCCTGGAAGTGCTGAAATCGCTGCGCGCCGGCGGCAACCGCATCCCGGTACTGATCCTGACCGCCCGCGACTCCATCTCGGACCGGGTCGCCGGCCTCGACGGCGGCGCCGACGACTACCTGGTCAAGCCGTTCGACCTGGAAGAACTGGCGGCCCGCATCCGCGCCCTGCTGCGGCGCCAGTCGGGACGCGCCGAACCGCTGATCGAACTGGGCCAACTGACGCTCAACCCGGCCACCCATGAAGTTTTGCTGGAAGGCCGCCAGGTGAACCTGTCGGCGCGCGAATTCGCCTTGCTGCGCGCCTTCCTCGATCGCCCCGGCGTAGTGCTGTCGCGCGCGCAGCTGGAAGAAAAAATGTACGGCTGGGACGACAGCATCGAAAGCAATGCGGTCGAGGTCTACATCCACGCCTTGCGCAAAAAACTCGGCAGCAACTTCATCAAGAATGTGCGCGGCATCGGTTACATGGTGGCCAAATGAAATCGGCGCCGTCGATACGCAGGAGCTTGCTGCTGTGGCTGGCGCTCGGCCTGAGCGGCGCCATCCTGGTGGCCGGCATCGCCCTGTATTTCCAGGCGCGCGGCGAAGCCAACGAACTGTTCGATTACCAGATGCGGCAGATCGTCGCGTCCCTGCCGCGCCAGGCGTTTTCGCCGATGATAGAGAATGGCGACGGCGGCCCCGAGCTGGACGACCAGATCATGATCCAGATCTGGGACAACACCGGCGTCGTCATCTACCACTCGCATGGACAGGCCCGCCTGCCGCTGCAAGCCGAACTGGGATTCACCAACGTCCGCCAGACCAATGGCCTGTGGCGCGTCTACAGCGCGCAGATCGGCAATACCGTGGTGCAGATCGCGCAGCCGCAAAGCGCCCGCAACCAGATCGCCGCGCAGATGGCAGTCAAGACCGTCACCCCCCTGCTGCTGCTGTTTCCGCTGCTGGGCGTGCTGATCTGGGTCGCCGTCAGCCGCGGGCTGGCGCCGATCAGGCGCGTGGCGATGGAAGTCCAGGCACGCAGCATGCACGATATGCATGCCCTGTCGCCGATCCCCGACGCCACCCTGCCAGGAGAAATTCAACCCCTGACCCGGGCTCTCAACGATTTGCTGGCGCGCCTGGGACAATCGATCAAGGCGCAACGCGCCTTCGTCGCCGACGCCGCGCACGAACTGCGCACGCCGCTGACTGCCCTGCGCCTGCAAGTCCAGCTGGCGGAACGCGCCGCCGACGAGAACGAGCGGCAAGCGGCTTTCGGCGACCTGAAACAAGGTCTGGAACGCGCCACCCACTTGCTGCAGCAACTGCTGACGCTGGCGCGCCAGGAACCCGGCGCCTTCGATCAAGCCCATGCCGAACTCGACTTGCGCGCACTGCTGCACAGCGTGATCGGTGACTTCGCACTGGCGGCTCACGAACGCCAGGTCGACCTCGGCATCAGCACCGAGACGCCGGCCAGCGTAACCGGCAATGCCGACGCCTTGCGCATCCTGTTCAACAACCTGATCGACAACGCCTTGCAGTACAGCCCTGCCGGCAGCACCATCGACGTCTCGCTGGCCGCCGGCGCCGCCGGTGTCACCGTAGCCGTGCAAGACGGCGGCCCGGCATTCCCGAGGCCGACCTGGAACGCGTGTTCGATCGTTTCTACCGCGCCGCCGACAGCCAGTCGCAAACGCGCGGCAGCGGCCTCGGCCTGGCGATCGTCAAGCAGATCGCCGACGCCCACCAGGCCAGCGTCAGCCTGCAAAATACCGGGCATGGGCTGCGCGCCAGCGTGCGTTTCGGCGTCTGACGAGCTCTTTAAGCTATTGCTCAAACACCCTCATCAGCAGTATTTTTTTGACAATTTAAAACTACAATAATGTAACTACATATTTGGAGTTACAATTGTTTTCATGGGATGATGAAAAAAACGAGAGTAACCAGCGCAAACATGGCCTCAATTTTGAGGCCGCGACACATGTCTTTGACGACCCTTTGCATATCACCAGGCAAGATCGCGTCGAAAACAACGAACAGCGATGGCAGACCATCGGCATGGTCAGCGGCGTCATCTTGTTGTTGGTTGCCCATACCTGGCATGAAGCAGAAAGCGGCTCAGAACATATTCGCATCATCTCGGCGCGGCGCGCGACAAAACTGGAAAGGAAAATCTATGAGCAAGGTACCTGAATCTATCCGCAAGGAACTGGCAGCATTGGCCGCCAAACCAGAGAGCGATATCGATTTCTCCGACCTCCCCGCCACCACCAAACAGGATTGGCAAGGCGCAGTCCGCGGGAAATTCTATCGCCCTGTCAAACAGCAGTTGACGGTACGCATTGATGCCGATGTCGTGGGGTGGCTCAAGGAAGAAGGAAAAGGTTACCAAAGCCGCATGAACGATATCTTGCGGGCAGCCATGCTGGACAAGGTTCGCCACCGGTGATTGATCCGTGATCTGAAACAAGCGCCTGGTTTACTGTTTAAGTTTGCTTTAATTTTTCGTATTTATGCTGTGTGCTAGTTCTAGTCCATCTGCAAGGAGCACAGCATGAATCGTCAGACCTTTACCCGCAGCACCATTGCCATCGCCGTCCTGGTGGTGGCCGGCGGCGCCTACCTGCATTCGAAGAACGGCGATATCGGCATCGACAACGCCAATGCAGCGATCGTCGCTCCTGTCCCTGCAGCCCCGGCGGCGAGCAATACCGCGCCGGCAGTTGCGGTGGCCACCGATTTTTCCGGCATCGTCGAACGCGCCGGGCCGGCCGTGGTGAATATCAGCGTCACCGGCAAGGCAAAACAGAGTGCGGTGTCCGACCAGGACGATGAACTCGATCCGAACGATCCTTTCTCCCAATTCTTCAAGCGCTTCGGCCCGCAGCTGCAAATCCCGCGCCATCCGCAGATCATGCGCGGCGAAGGCTCCGGCTTCATCATCAGCGCCGACGGCCTGATCCTGACCAACGCCCACGTGGTCGAGGGCGCCTCGGAAGTGACGGTCAAGCTGACCGATCGCCGCGAATTCAGGGCCAAGGTATTGGGCTCCGACAAACAGAGCGACATCGCCGTGATACGGATAGACGCCAAGAACCTGCCGATCGTGCAGATCGGCAATCCGGCGCTGACCAGGGTCGGCGAACCGGTGCTGGCGATAGGCTCGCCTTACGGCTTCGAAAATACCGCCACCGCCGGCATCGTCAGCGCCAAGTCGCGCTCCTTGCCGGACGATACCTACGTGCCGTTCATCCAGACCGACGTCGCCGTCAATCCCGGCAACTCGGGCGGTCCGCTGTTCAATATCAAAGGCGAAGTAATCGGCATCAATTCGCAGATCTACAGCCAGACCGGCGGTTACCAGGGCCTGTCGTTTGCGATTCCTATCGATGTCGCGACCAAGGTCGAGCAGCAGCTGGTCAAGCACGGCAAGGTCACACGCAGCCATCTCGGCGTCAGCGTGCAAGAGGTGAACCAGGCGCTGGCCGAATCGTTCGGCTTGAAGAGCGCCGCCGGCGCGCTGGTCAGTTCGGTCGACAAGGGCAGTCCGGCTGACAAGGGCGGCCTGCAGACCGGCGACGTGATCCTGCGCTTCAACGGCCAGCCGATCAGCCATTCGTCCGACCTGCCGAGCCTGGTGGCCGACACCGCGCCGGGCACCGCCAGCACGATTGAAGTGGTGCGCAACGGCCAGCCCAAGACGCTGACCGTCAAGCCGACCGAGGCGGAAGCGGTGAAAACCGCCAGCAACGACGAAGGCGCCGGTTCGCAGGCGCGGCTGGGACTGGCGCTGCGCCAGCTCAGCCCGGACGAACAGCAGCAGGTCGGAATCCACGGCGGGCTGGTGGTGGAAGATGCTTCCGGACCGTCGGCGCTGGCTGGCATCCAGCGCGGCGACGTGATCCTGTCGCTCAACGGCAAGCCGGTCAACAGCGTCGAGCAGTTGCGCCAGCTGGTGAGCAAGGCCGGCAAGAACGTGGCGCTGCTGGTGCAGCGTGACAAGGACAAGATCTTCGTCCCGCTCAACCTGGGCTAAGGCCGCAACCTCAGGATGTAAAACGATGATCAAGCTGGCCAACAACAATCTGTCGCAACACATCCTGCCCTCTTCCGCCACGATGATCGGCGTCTGCATCACCGCGCTGTCGATCATCAAGCTGGCGCGCTTCAGCGGGCTGGCGCTTTGGCTAAGCCACCTGCTGGCGCTCAACAGCCTGGTGTTCCTGACCAGCGGCGTGCTGTCGTATGCCTCCATGCGTTCCAGCCGCAACACGCGCCTGGAGCAATACGCCGATATCGCCTTCATCTTTGGCCTGACCCTGCTCAGCCTGTCTACCGTCTTCATGGCGGTGGTGATTGACTGAATTTTCATTCCCGTCAAAGTTACCCACAGAAACTGTGGACAGTCCTGTTGATAACTCTTGTGCGTTTCAGCTATGTGCTTGATCTATATGCATTTTTCATCTGTGCTCATTGTCGTGCGAGCAGTGCCGCTGAAATAGCGCCTGATGCTGCCTGGCTGCGGCAACATCGTGGCGCCGCAAAATTCCATTTCTGAATGAATGCTCGGTTCGCAGCTTGCACTGAACCTGCATTGGCTGTTTGCGCTCAAACAAGCCCGGCCGCATGCCTGCCGAATAAAGGAATTGCGATTTCCACAAGTAAAACCGCCTCTTCAAATATAATTCAAAAAAAATCCGCAAACTGTCGATCTCGCCGTTTCCCGCTCGACTAGTTAGCAGATCCGGGAATTAATCGGCGGCAGCCGCCGGCCCGGCCCCAACCTTAAACCGAACGGAGATATCAAAATGCGATTCATGATCATACGCAAGGCGGACAAGAATACAGAAGCCGGCACCATGCCCAGCACCGAACTGCTGGCCGCCATGATGAAATACAACGAAGAAATGGTGAATGCCGGCGTAATGCAGGCCGGCGAAGGCTTGCAGCCTAGCGGCAAGGGCGCTCGCATCAGTTTTGCGGGAGGCAAACCGACCGTGTTCGACGGCCCCTTCGCCGAAACCAAGGAACTGATCGCCGGCTTTACCATGATTCAGGTGAAGTCGAAACAGGAAGCCATCGAATGGGTCAAGCGCTGGCCGGCCCTGGATGGCGACGGCGCCGTCGAGCTCGAACTGCGCCAGGTATTCGAGGCAGAGGATTTCGGCGCCGAATTCACGCCGGAACTCCGGGAAACCGAAGAACGCCTGCGCCGCCAAAGTGCCGGCGCCTGAGTTGCCGCGCCATCCCGACACCATCAGGAGATCTGCATGATCAAGAAAATTGCTATCGTTATCGTCGTCGCACTGGCCGCCGTCCTTGGTTATGCAGCGACCAAGCCCGATACATTCCGCGTCCAGCGCACGATCTCGATCAAGGCGCCGCCGGAAAAAATCCTGGCGCAGGTCAACAACTTCCACGACTGGAGCAACTGGTCGCCTTACGAAAAAATGGATCCGGCGATGAAGCGGACTTTCAGCGGCGCCGCTAGCGGCCCGGGTGCGGTGTATGCCTGGGACGGCAATGGCGACGCCGGCGCCGGACGCATGGAGATCAAGGAAGCGTCGCCGTCGAAAACCGTCATCAAGCTCGATTTCAGCAAACCGTTTGAAGCCAGCAATGTCGCCGAGTTCAGCGTCGACACCCAGGGCGACAGCAGCAACGTCACCTGGGCCATGTATGGACCCGCGCCTTATGTCAGCAAGGTGATGGGCTTGTTTTTCAATATGGACAGCATGATCGGCAAGGATTTCGAAGCCGGCCTTGCCAACCTGAAGGCCGTCGCCGAGAAATAAACGACGGTCACCCTGGCGCCATGCACGCAAGCAGGCGTGGCGCTGTTTTCATTATCCATCGCAGGAACAGAGGAGAACAACATGCTATTGAATCCCTATCTGAATTTCGACGGCCAGTGCGACGCCGCCTTCAAGTTCTACCAGCAGATCCTGGGCGGAAAAATCGCCTTGAGAGTGACCAATGCCGATACGCCGATGGCGGAAAAGACGCCGCCGGACCAGCAAGGCCGGATCGCGCACATACGCCTGGAAGTCGATGGCGGGGTCTTGATGGGCTCGGACTGTCCCACCGAGTATTTTGAGAAAGCGCAAGGCATAGTCCTGTCGCTGGTGTTCGACAAGATTGCGGATGGCGAACGGGTCTTCAATGCCCTGGCAAAAAACGGCACGATCAAGATGCCGTTCGAGAAAACCTTCTGGGCTGAGCGTTTCGGCATGCTGGAAGACCAGTTCGGCACGCCATGGATGGTCAATTGCGAGAAAGCTGCCTGACCGATAGTTGCAAGGTAGCGCTGGCGCGCCGCCAAAGCAGTGCGCCAGCCGATGTCTTTAGAGCAGCGCCAGCTTGACCACCGTCACGCGATCTATGAAAAACTCGCCGTCGACGCACTTGCGGTGCGGCACGCCGGCCACCTTGAATCCAGGCCCGCCTTCGGCAGCCCAGATTTTGGCGACCGTGTCGAAATCTTCCAGCTCCAATCCGAGCAGCGGCGCCGACAGCACGAATTGTGCCCCTTCCTTTTGCCTTGCCAACACTTCTTCAATCGTCTTTGCCATGGTTTCAACCTGATATATCGGGGTTATTCATTATCTGCGCAGTGCCAGGGATCCGGCGCCTCAGCCATCGCCCAGCAATTCGCGCGGCAGTTCGTAGGTTTCCTTGATCGCCTGCAGTACGATATTGGAGCGGATATCTTGCACGCCCGGTATTTTATATAACTTCTCCAGTACAAAAGCGGAATAGTGCTTCAGGTTGCGCGCCTTCACTCGCAGCAGGTAGTTGGCATCGCCGGTGATGATGTAGGAACCGACCACTTCCGGATAATCCTGCAACGCCTGCATGAAGTTCTCATGCCAGCTCTCGACATCGCGCCGCATCGTCACCTGCACGAACACATCCAGCTCCAGCCCCAGTTTTTCCGGACTCAGCACGGCGCTGTAGCGGCTGATGATGCCTGTCTCTTCCAGGATGCGGACGCGGCGCAGGCAGGATGAGGGTGACAGGAATACCTGCTCCGCCAGGTCCTGGTTGCTGATCCGGCCATTCTGCTGCAGGAGGGTCAGAATGTTTAAATCGATGGTATCGAGCTGCATTGAAATTATCTTTCAATAATAATTATATATCCTTCATTTTATTCTAATTAATACATAAATTTTCCACTAATTTCGTATAAAAATTCTGGCAAGCTCGCCTAAAATAGTTGCTCGGATTCAGCACCGGGGAACGCCATCGCCACTTCAAAACCTATCTGGGACATCAGCCCAGCCCTGTCCGCACGGATCCCCGTGTGGCCGGGCGACACCGCCTATAGCGCGCAAGCCACCTGGGAAATCGGCGACAACTGCCCGGTGCATGTCAGCCAGATCACGCTTTCCACCCATACCGGCGCCCACTGCGACGCGCCCAGTCATTACGATGCACAGGGCCTGTCTATCGACCAGGTCGCCCTGGATGCTTATATCGGCCCCTGCCGCGTCATTCATTGCATAGGCGCTGCGCTGGTCACGCCGCAGCACATTGCCCACGCCCTGGCCAACCTTCCGCCGCGCGTACTGTTGCGCACTTACGCCAGCGCGCCGCAAGAACAATGGGATCCGGCGTTTGCAGCGGTAGCGCCGGAGACCATCGCGCTGCTGGCGCAACACGGGGTGCGCCTGGTCGGCATCGATACGCCGTCGCTCGATCCGCAGAAATCCAAGACCATGCTGGCGCACCACGCCATCAGGCAACACGGCATGGCAATACTGGAGGGCATCGTGCTCGATGCAATTGACGACGGCGACTACGAGCTGATTGCCCTGCCCCTGCGCCTGGCCGGCATGGACGCCAGTCCGGTGCGGGCGGTTTTGCGCCCTCTTTCACCTTCAGGAACTCCCCCATGACAAACAGTAGCCGTGCAGCTTGCCAAGCCCTGGATGCAGACGATCCGCTGGCGCCGCTGCGAACCTTGTTCGACCTGCCGCCAGGCGTGATTTACCTGGACGGCAATTCGCTGGGCGCGCGCCCGCACGCAGCGCTGCAGCGTGCGCAGCAAGTGATCCAGCAGGAATGGGGACACGACCTGATCCGCAGCTGGAACAAGGCTGGCTGGTTCGACCTGCCGAGCCGGCTGGGCAACAAGCTGGCGCCGCTGATCGGCGCCGGCGAAAATGAAGTGGTGATCACGGATTCCACTTCCATCAACCTGTTCAAGCTGCTGGCCGGCGCCTTGCAGATCCAGGCCGGCAAAACCGATGGCGCCAGCCGCAAGGTGATCGTCACCGAACGCGACAATTTCCCGACCGACATCTACATGGCGCAAGGCCTGACCGAATGGCTGGACCGCGGCTACCGCATTCACCTGGTCGACACGCCGCAAGAGCTTGCCACGGCAGTAAACGCGGAAACCGCGGTCCTCATGCTGACCCACGTCAACTACCGCAGCGGCCACCTGCACGACATGCAAGCCATCTCCAAAAGCGCTCAGGAACAAGGCGCGCTGGTGCTGTGGGACCTGGCGCATTCGGCCGGCGCCGTGCCGATCGACCTGCACGCGGCAAATGCCGACTTTGCCGTCGGCTGCACCTACAAATACATCAACGGCGGCCCCGGCGCGCCGGCCTTCGCCTGGATCGCGCCGCGCCACCACGCGCAGTTCCGGCAGCCGCTGAGCGGCTGGTGGAGCCACCAGGCGCCGTTCACCATGCAGCCCGCATTTGCTCCCGGCGAAGGCATACGCCGCGCACTGTGCGGCACCCAGCCGGTGGTGTCGCTGGCGCTGGTGGAATGCGGCCTCGACATTTTCGCTCAAACCGACATGCACGCCCTGCGCCGCAAATCGCTGGCGCTGACCGACCTGTTCATCGCCCTGGTCGAAAGCCGCTGCGCCGGCCTCGGCCTGACGCTGGTGACCCCGCGCCCGCACGAGCAGCGCGGCAGCCACGTCAGCTTCACCCACGTGCACGGCTACGCCGTCATGCGCGAGCTGATCGCGCACGGCGTCATCGGCGATTACCGCGAACCGCAGGTGATGCGCTTCGGCTTCACGCCGCTGTATACCCAATTCACCGATGTCTGGGATGCCGTCAGCATCCTGCGCCGGATCCTGGCCGACCAGGATTATGAAATCGATGCGCAGCGGGAAGCTGTCACCTAACTACGCAGGAGCCACGCAATGGAATGCCCTTACAAGCCCAACGAATCATGGCATGGCGCAAAAATGGAATTCGGCGAGAACATGAGTTACGGCGATTACCTGGCGCTGGACCAGGTATTGTCGGCGCAACGGCCGCTCTCGCCCAACCACAATGAAATGCTGTTCATCATCCAGCACCAGACCAGCGAGCTATGGATGAAGCTGATGCTGCATGAACTGCACGCGGTGCGCGCGCAGATGCGCAGCAACGACTTGTCGCCCGCATTCAAGATGATGGCCAGGGTAGCGCGCATCATGGACCAGCTGGTGCACGCCTGGGATGTGCTGGCGACCATGACACCGCCGGAATACACCGCGATCCGCCCCTATCTCGGCCAGTCGTCCGGTTTCCAGTCGTTCCAGTACCGGGAGATCGAATTCCTGCTGGGGAACAAGAACGCCGCCTTATTGCAGGTTCACCAGCATTCGCCGGAATCGTATGCGCGGCTGCAGGATGCCTTGCAGCAGCCGTCGATCTATGACGAAGCAGTG
Source organism: Collimonas fungivorans (assembly GCF_001584145.1). Classification (NCBI taxonomy): domain Bacteria; kingdom Pseudomonadati; phylum Pseudomonadota; class Betaproteobacteria; order Burkholderiales; family Oxalobacteraceae; genus Collimonas; species Collimonas fungivorans. The sequence goes on from NZ_CP013232.1 coordinate 4,336,244, forward strand.
ATGCTGCTGGCACGCGCCGGCCTGGCGGTCGATCCGGCCCGCCTGCGCCGTGACTGGAGCCAGGCCACCGCCGCCGACCACTCGGTGGAAACGGCCTGGCTGGCGGTATACCAGGCGCCCGATACGCATTGGGAGTTATACGAGCTGGCCGAAAAACTGGTCGATCTCGAAACCGCGTTCCGCTACTGGCGCTTCCGCCACCTGACCACGGTGGAGCGCATCATCGGCTTCAAGAAAGGCACCGGCGGCACCGAAGGCGCCAGCTACCTGAAAATGATGCTGGACGTGGTGCTGTTCCCGGAATTGTTTTCGCTGCGGACTTCGCTCTGAACTAGCGCAGGCTACGTCCCCGCGTTGCGCTTTGCCACACGCGCCCGCACGTCTTGCACATCGGCCGGATCGCAGCGCAGTTCCAGCAGCTGGTTGACCGCAATCTCGTCGGCCAGCGAAGTCGCCGTCACTTTGGCGCCGAAAAAATCGGCGTCCAGTCCGAGCGCATTGCAGATGCGTTTGCGGCCTGCTTCATCCTGCGGCAACTGCAGGACCACTGTCAGGAAGTTTGCCGCTGCGCTGTCCTGCGCTTCGTCCGGCAAAAGCTGACGGACCGCAGCCGGCTCCGGCGCAGCTTGCGCTGGAAACCGTATTTGCTGTTCCTCGGCGATTTCATCCACCGTCACCAGCACGCTGCTATGCGGCCCGGCCATTTCTTGACGCCGCCGATTACAGCCGGCGCGCCGCCGTTGACTTCGTATTCGGTCTCGGAAATCTTCTCATAGTGAAACGGCTCCCAGGCCGGATCGCCATGCTTGCGCATCGCCACTGCCTCCAGCACCTGGCTGGCCGGCGCTCCGTTGCCCAGCATGCCGACCGCGCTCAGTCCGGTATCGGCTGTTGTATCTTCCATCTCGATTGCCTCGCTTGTTCAAAAAGGATTACTGACCTTCACCACCGGAGCGGTGGCCAAGGTCTCTGGCAAGCTCCGCGACTCCAGTTCCTCCACCACCCGGTTGAGCAGCGACTGCAACGTCTTGGCTTGCTCCAGTCCACGCTGGTCCAAGGTCAGGTCGAGATCGCCGAACAGGCTGACCCGGTCCAGGCGATTCTCGACATTCAGCTTGCCGATGGTAAGAGTCGAGCTCTCGTCCGAGAACGGGATAAATTTAGACATGCGACCATCCTTTATGGATCAGGTTTGTGATGAAATTCAGGAACATTTTCAAGCCGTCGTTGAATAGCCTGGACAGTAAATCCGCTTCGATCTTCTTGACCTGGGCCGCCGGCTCTTCTCTTTTTTCGGGAGCATTCCTGCCGCCGTGCTGGCCTGCAACCGGCAATGCCATCGCCACGTCCTTGATGCGCTTCGGCACGCCAGGCAACAGATCGATGCGCAAAGTGCTTTCCAGCTGCGTCACCGACAAGGCCTGGTAACGGGAAGTGTCTTCGTTCTTGATGAAGTAGGCGGCGGCCTGCTGTCTTCTCGGACTATAGACCACTTTATAGATATAAGTCGGCACCAGCACATTGCCGATCTTTTGCAGGTCCTGGCCGAGGAACGCCGGCCCGGTAATCACGTACAGCTCGCCGTCTTTCTCAGCCAGGCGCCGCACCGCGCTTTCGATATCGGCCCAGACATGGTGGTTGTTCTGCGGATTCTGCGGAATCATGTTGGCCAGGCTGAAACTTTCATATTGCGAAGTGCGGTTCGCCATGTCGCCGTTGGGGCTCATGTGGCCGCGGTCGAAACCGGAGCGTGCATAGTCTTTCAGCTCGGCGCGGCCGCTGATCAGCAGGCCGGGTTCGGGATGAAATGAATTTTCGCGCGACAATGTGCGGGCGGCATCGATATTGCTGCGCGTCAGATGCTCGGCCGACCATAAAGGCGTGCGCGTAACGCCTGAATGCATGACGGCAAAAGCCTGGTAACACAACTCCTGGGTCTGGCGCGCCAGCTTGTCGTTAAGGATTTCAGGGGCGCGGCCGGCAGCGTAATGCGAGGGACAATCTGTGGCAAAAACCGTAGAACTGAAAAAGAAAAGCAGGAAGAAGATACGTAGCTTGTGCGGCATTACTCACCAAAAACTGTATAAATACCCAGTATAAGGTTTAACTTAAATCGCTCCAAGCACTATCCCCGATTTCTCCCTGCAATTTTAGTGTGGCGTACGAAATTCGTTGGCTGCCCAGGCGCTGGCGCTGCTCTGGCTGAGCTTGAAAGTTGCGGCCACCCGCACTTGCGCCAGCTGTTCACCATCGGCGTTGTGGGCGGTCAGCAAGGCATAAGGGAAATCGTCGTCGGGAACGATGTCGAGCGTAATATTGAGCGTTGTTTCGGCATGGTCCACCACGATGCTCTTGTGCAGCATGGCATGCAATTGCTGCTCGTGCCGGCGCACGAATTCCGAGGCGGTCTTGACCAGCGTAATGAAGGCCGAGGGGTCCAGCGGCTTGGGATTCTTCTTGTCGCGGCCCATGGTCCAGGGGCCGATCAGGGCCGGTTCGGGTTCGCCATCCTTGATCATCGCTACCGCCCAGCCGTCGTCGTCATCGTTCTTGATGATGCGCGCGGTCCAGCCGTCGTCCTGCCACAGGCGCGGTTCCTGGATTTTCTGGTCGCCGGCGGCGGCGCTTTCATCGTGGGCATCGTGTGCTTCGGGGCTTGCTGTGGAATGGTCTGTCATTGCGGATTGCTTCACTGCTGATGGAGGATAAGGAGGCTGGAACTAGCCCGAATTGTATAGTACAAAGCGCGGCAGCTCACAGGCGCCGGAATTGTTTGCGGTAAGCAGCAGGCGAAACCGAGAAGGCGGAAGTGAAATGCTGGCGCAGCGACACGGTGGAACCGAAGCCGACCATTTCGGCCACGCGGTCGATCGCCTTGTCGCTGGTTTCCAGCAGCCGCTGTGCCGCAGCCAGCCTGTGGTTGAGCAGCCATTGCGATACCGTGGCGCCAGTCTTCATCTTGAAGCGGCGCGTGAAGTTGCGCCGGCTCATGGCCGCCCGCGCCGCCAGCACATCCAGGCACAGCGGCTGTTCAAGATGTTGCATGGCCCAGTCCAGGGTGGCCGTGAGCTGGTCGCTGCCGCCGGTTGCCGGCAAGGGCTGTTCGATATATTGGGCCTGGCCGCCATCGCGGTGCGGCGCCACCACCATGCGTCGGGCGATGCGGTTCGCCACCTCGGCGCCGTGGTCACGGCGCAGCAGATGCAGGCAGCAGTCGATCGCGGCGGCGGTGCCGGCTGAAGTCAGGATGTCGCCGTCGTCCACGTACAGTACTTTCTGGTCCAGCTTGACGCGCGGGTATTTCCGCGCAAAGTCGTCGGCCCACACCCAGTGGGTGGAGGCTGCGCGGCCATCCAGCAAGCCGGCTTCCGCCAGTACAAAAGCTCCCAGGCATAAACCGACAATCCTGGCGCCACGCGCGTGCGCCTTGCGCAAAGCCTGCAGCAGGGCTTCCGGCGGGCGCTCGTCGGGATCGCGCCAAGCCGGCACGATCACCGTATCGGCCTGAGCCAGCGCGGACAAATCATGCTGCACATCGATATTGAAGCCCGACATGGTCGGGATCAACCCGGCCTGTTCGCCGCATATCAGCAAACGGTAACGCGGTGCACCCAGCCGGGCAAGGTCATCGCCGAACACCATGCAGGGCACGGACAGGTGGAAAGGACTGATACCTTCGAACGCGATTACCGCTACGGTATGCACTGCCTCTGGCGCAATCTCGTGAATCTGGGCTGATTTCAACATGGCCCGATCCTATCATATTATGTCTATCGGGACACTTTCGTCGCCAACCCTGAAACCCGATACTTCGTCCTGTCCCGACGCTCAATGCAGCGAGCCGAGGGAAAAGCAGAGATGAGCGACTGGCGTTCGTCATGCCCAATCAGACAGGAGTCTCAAGATGAACCACCCGACCATCCGCGCCATCGCCGGCGCTGCCGCACCGGCCAGGATAGAGGCCGCCAGCACCGCCCTGCTGGTCATCGATTTTCAAAACGAATATTTCAGCGGCAAGATGCCGATTCCCGACGGCAAACGCGCACTTGGCAACGCCCGGCGCCTGGTCGAATTTGCCGACCAGGCCGGCATTCCCGTGTTCCACGTCCAGCATGTCACCCCGGCCGGTACGCCGATTTTTGCCGAGGGCGGCGCCACGGTGCAATTCCATGAAGAACTGCAGCCGGCGGCACACCACAGCGTGCTGCAGAAATCTTCCGTCAGCGTATTCCCAACCACTGACATCGACAGCCGCCTCAAGGCGGCAGGCATCAAGACCCTGATCGTCAGCGGCTTGATGACCCATGCCTGCGTGGCCGGCGCCGCACGCGACGCGGTGCCTCTCGGCTACGAAGTGCTGGTAGCCGAAGACGCCTGCGCCACGCGCGACCTCGACAGCGCCGACGGCGCCATCCTGCCGCACGCCGCACTCCACCGCGCATCGCTGGCGACCATCGCCGATACCTTCGGCGAAGTCATGACAACCGCGCAGATCCTGCAGCTGCCCCTAGCCTAAGCCATCGCACTGATTAATTAGGGTCAGATACCGTCTTGAATAGCAAGGCCGTTCGCTAAATAATTGGGATCGAAGGGCTTGCCAGTACGGACCACTCCGTAAATCAGATGTGTCATTTTGTGCATCACGGCCCCGATTACAGCTTTTTTTGCCATACCGGTGGCCAATAGTCGCTCAGCAAAGCGACGTAGTAGCGGGTTGTGTCGACATGCTACTAAGCTAGGCATATAAAGCGCCGCCCGCATAGACATGCTTCCAACTCGGCTAATCATGGTTCGACCTTTGATGGAGGTGCCGGAGCTGCGTTGTTTCGGAGTTACGCCGAGAAATGCGGCAAATGCCTTGGCGCTGTCAAATCTCCGGATGTCACCCAACTGGCCTAAGATCCTCGCCACCGTAGTGCCGCCGATACCTGGGATGCTCGTGATGAGCTCGGCATCATGCTTGAGGCCGGGATGTCGATCGATGTGATCATCGATGTCACCCTCCAATTTTTTGATCTCAGCGCTTAGCCAGGCGATGTGTTGCTTCACATGGTCGGCGACGTCGCTCATACCGGTGAAGGTGTTCGCTTCAAGCCGGTTTTCTTCCTGTTGGCGAATATCCTTTAATGCTTGTACTCGCATCGACCAAGCCCGCAACTGGCGCTGTTCCAGCGGTGGCGGCACCCAAGGCGCGGGCTTCATGGCAGCGCAATAGCGCGCAATGAGTCCGGCATCGGCAGTATCGTTCTTGTTGCGGATATTCTCACTATGGCCGAAGCCTTTGATGCAGGCCGGATTGACCACGCTAACGCTCATTGCTGCGTCATGCAGCGCCAATGCCACCGGTTCATAGTAAATCCCAGTGGCCTCCATGCAGACATGCAGCGTTTCTTTAGCGACTTTCGCCTTGCTTAACCACTCCAGGAGTAATTTGTATCCCTCGGCCGAATTATCCACCACCTTGGCCTTGGTCTTGCCGTTGACCAGCAAGGCAATATCGAGCTTCTTCTTGCTCACATCGATACCAACAACTGCGCACACCGTTTCCATTTTGACCTTTCTCGTATGCGGGCTTACGCGCCAGGCGATGGCCCAAGATACCGTTCGGACTTATAAAATGAAACGGGCAGAGGCACCTATCTGACCCACGTGCTCAACCGCACTCAGTCTAATCGGCATCACTCTGCCCGACCGCTTCGACATCATGATTATCCAATGGCGATGCGGTAGGTTCAATATACGAGAGTCGAATATTCTCCTGCATCAATATTCGACTCTGACCCTAATTAACTGGCTGGCATGGTTGTGGGCAGTTTGGGAGGCATTGGCGGCGGGCGGAAATGGTTCGAAAATAAGTGGCATACTATGCAGATCGCAAGGCTGAACACCACTGAAAGGCGGAATGAAATGAAAAACTGGATTCGTCTCAACAAGGGATTCCTGCTGTTCCTTTTTCTTTTCGGGATTTTCCGCACCGCGGTCGCCGACTGGAACCCTATCCCCTCCGGCTCCATGCGCCCCAACCTGCTGGAAGGCGATGTGGTGTTCGTCAACCGCCTTGCATTCAACCTCAAAGTCCCGCTCACTAATATCGTCATCGGCCACCTCTGCGAACCGAAGCGCGGCGACATCGTTACCTTCTTTTCACCGCTGGATGACACCAGGCTCATCAAACGCGTGATCGCCCTGCCCGGCGACACCGTCGAAATGCGCGATGAAAAGATGATCATCAACGGCCAGGAAGCCAGCTACGCCATGCTGGGCAGCGCGCCGGAACCGCTGGACCACGGCGGCGCCCTGGTCGCCTTGCGCCTAAATGAAAAAATGGGAGCGGAACAGCATCGCATCCAGCTGCTGCCGCAAGTCAACGCCGACCGTAACTTCGGTCCGATCACGGTGCCGCAAGACCACTACATGATGCTAGGCGATAACCGCGACAACAGCGGAGATTACCGTCATTTCGGCTTCGTCCCGCGCGAGCTGCTGATCGGGCGCGCCGAGCGGGTGCTGGTGTCGGCCGACATCAAGGGCAACTGGATGCCAAGGACCGAACGTTTCGGCATGCAACTACATTAGCGTTTCGCTGCACGGCTGCCGATGTCATGCAGCCGCTTTTCAATCAGCTCCGACATGCCCTGCGCCGCAATCGAAAGAGAACGCTCTTTCTTTTTCACGATCAGGATAGGCCGCACGATGTCATGCGCATCGATCGGGATGCTGACCAGGTCCATGTGACGGAACTGGAACAAGGTCAGCTCCGGCACGATGCTGACACCGAGGCCGGATTCGATCAAGCCCGCCACCGTAGCCAGATGCTCCACTTCAAGGCCGGAATTCATCACCGGGATGCCGCGCAACAGCAGCTCGACATGCTGGCGCACGCTGGTGGAGCGCGCCAGGTGGATCAGCTCGCAGCCACTCAGGTCGGACAACCGGATGCGGCGCTTGCCGGCCAGCGCGTGATCCTGGCGGCACACCAGGTAAAACGGATCGCTGCATAAGGTCTTGGTATCGAATTCGATCAGGCCCGAGCCCGGCGCGGTCAAAGCGATATCCACCTTGCCCTGGCGCAGCATGGCAAGGCACTGGTCCGACAAGGCATCGAACAGCTGCACCGTAATTCCGGGATAAGCCCGTTTGTATTCGGCAATCACCGCCGGCAAGCCGTTCGCCGCCAGCGACGGCAAGGCCGCAATCGCGACCCGGCCCTTGCGCCTGGCGACGTAGTCGCTCATGTCGGCAAACGCCGATTCGATATCGCTCACCAGCGAGCGCGCCACTTCCGCGAACAGTTCACCCTCCGCAGTCAGCGTGACATTGCGTGTATCGCGCTCGAACAGCTTGGCGCCCACCGCTACTTCCAGCTTCTGGATCATGACGCTGAACGCCGATTGCGACATGAAACAGCGTTCGGCGGCATGGGTGAAATGCTTGCATTCCTGCAGCGCCAGGAAGGCGTGCAGCGAACGGGTGGAGATATTGAGCTTCATCGATTAACCCGTTTTTACGATCAATCCATCGAAAAAAATCATTTTACAGCACAAACTCCAGCTACCAGAATGCTCTTAAAACAAGAGCAATAACAAGTATTCCCATAAAAATATCCACGGGATAGGAGACAGACAACATGCTGGCATTACTCGGCTTCATTACCATCGTCACCCTGCTGGCGGCGATCCTGACAAAAAAGATGTCGCCGCTGGTGGCGCTTATTGCGATTCCCATCATCGCCGCCCTGATAGGCGGCTTTGGCCTGGAGACGTCGAAATTCATCGTCTCGGGCATCACCAGCATCGCTCCGGTGGCCGGCATGTTCGTATTCGCCATCCTGTTCTTCGGCATAGTCACCGATGCCGGCATGCTGGATCCGATCATCTCCGCCATCCTGCGCATCGTCGGCAGCCGTCCCACCCGCATCGTGCCCGGCACCGCATTGCTGGCGCTGCTGATCCACCTGGACGGCTCGGGCGCGGTCACCTTCCTGGTGACGATTCCGGCCATGCTGCCGCTATATACGCGGCTCGGCATAGACAAGCGCATCCTGGCCTGCGTCGCCTCGCTGGCGGCCGGCGTCAATTTCCTGCCGTGGACCGGCCCCATGATCCGCGCTTCCGCCGCCTTGCACATCCCGGTCAGTGAAATCTTCACGCCCTTGATCCCGGTGCAGATCGTCGGCCTGGTGTTCGTTTTTTCCGTGGCTTACTACCTCGGCCTGAAAGAAGAACGGCGGCTCGGCCTGACCAAGGGCGCGCCGCTTGGCTTCGTCCATACCCACGAGTTGTCGGAAGCGGAAAAGAACATACGCCGTCCGCAGAATTTCTGGATCAACATCGTGCTGACCGTGTTTGTATTGGGCGTGATGATCAGCGGCAAAATCGATCCGGTAGTGATGTTCATGATCGGCGTGGTGCTGGCGCTGATGATCAATTACCGCAACGCCGACATGCAGCGCACCCGCATCGACGCCCACGCCAAGGCTGCCCTGCTGATGGCCAGCATCCTGTTCGCCGCCGGCGTGTTCACCGGCATCATGACCAAATCCGGGATGCTGAGCGCCATGGCCAAGATGGCGGTCGGTTTCGTCCCGCCCTCCATGGCGTCGCATATCCCTGTGGTGCTGGGCCTGCTGTCGATGCCATTGTCGATGCTGTTCGATCCCGACTCTTTCTACTTCGGCGTGCTGCCCGTGATCGCCGAAGTCGGCCACATGCTGGGCGTACAGCCGCTGCATGTGGCGCAAGCCGCGCTGCTGGGCCAGATGACCACCGGCTTCCCCGTCAGCCCGCTGACGCCGGCGACCTTCCTGGTGGCTGGCCTGGCCGGCATCGACCTGGCCGATCACCAGAAATACACGTTCAAATACCTGTTCGCCGCGTCCGTCATCATGACCATCACCTGCGTCGTGATCGGCGTCTTTCCCCTGTGAGGCGCGTTTTAGATTAAGGAAACCAGCATGAGACATATCCGCATCGGCGCCGGCGCCGGCTACTCCGGCGACCGCATCGAACCCGCCATCGAACTGGCAGAGAAAGGCGAGATCGACTACCTGGTGTTCGAATGCCTGGCCGAGCGCACCATCGCCATTGCCCAGCAGGCCCGGATGAACGATCCTGCGCTCGGCTTCGATCCGCTGCTGGCGGAACGGATGCAGGCTGTGCTCGCCATCTGCAGCGAAAAAAAAATCAAGATCATCACCAATATGGGCGCAGCCAATCCGCTGGCCGCCGCCGCCATGGTCAGGCAGATTGCACAGGCCATGCACCTCAAGCTGAAAGTGGCGGCGATAACCGGCGACGATGTGCTGGATACCCTGAAAGCTGGCGACTACATCAGCGACCAGGACATCGCTGTCAATAGTCTCGGCGACAAGCTGCTGTCGGCCAACGCCTATATCGGCGCCGCGCCCCTGGTGGAGGCGCTGGCACAGGGCGCCGACGTGATCATCACCGGCCGCGTGGCCGATCCGGCGCTGTTCCTGGCGCCCTTGATCCACGAATTCAACTGGGCCATGGACGACTGGCATCGCCTCGGCCAGGGTACGCTGGTCGGGCATTTGCTGGAATGCGCCGGCCAGGTCAGCGGCGGCTACTTCGCCGATCCCGGCTACAAGGATGTTCAGGGACTGGCGCGGCTGGGGTTCCCGATCGGCGAGGTGGCGGAAGACGGTTCGGTGGTCATCACCAAGGTGACGGGCTCCGGCGGCCAGGTAACGCCGGCTACCTGCAAGGAACAGCTGCTGTACGAAATACACGATCCCGCCAGTTACCTGACGCCGGATGTGGTGGCCGATTTTTCCGCGGCCACCGTGCGGGAAATCGGTCCCGACCGGGTGCTGGTGCAAGGCGCTACCGGCCGCGCCAGGCCGGATACCCTGAAAGTATCGATAGGCTACATCGACAGCTACATCGGCGAAGGGCAGATTTCCTATGCCGGCCCGGGCGCGCTGGCGCGCGGCAAACTGGCGCAGGCCATTGTTGCGGAACGGCTGCAACTCAGCGCGGCGGTATTCGATGAAATCCGCTACGACCTGCTGGGCACCGACGCTATCCACGGCGCTGCCTTGTCTGCACAAGCGAGCGAACCGTATGAGGTACGGGTCCGCGTGAGCGCCCGCAGCGGCAGCATGCGCGATGCCATCCGCATCGGCAACGAAGTCGAAACGCTGTACACCTGCGGTCCGGCCGGCGGCGGCGGCGCCACCAAGACGGCGAAGGAAGTGGTCGCGGTGCAGTCATGCCTGCTGCCGCGCCGGCAAGTAACAACCTCTGTGCATTTCGAGTGAGGATGAAGATGAAACTACGCGAACTTGCCCATTCCCGCGCCGGCGACAAAGGCGACATCTCGAACATCTCGGTGATCGCCTACCAGGAGAAAGATTACGCGCTGCTGGAAAAATACCTGACCCCGGAACGGGTCAAAGCGCATTTCGCAGGCATCGTGCACGGCGAGGTGCTGCGCTATGCGCTGCCAAGCATTGGCGCGCTGAACTTCGTCATGCAACGCGCCCTGGGCGGCGGCGTCACCCGCTCGCTCGCGCTGGATGCTCACGGAAAATGCCTGAGTTCGGCGATAATGACCATGGAAATTCCAGACGATACCGATCCTTCCTGATCCATCCACCCCGCCAAGAAAGGAAGTCCATGAGAATGCAGATTGGCCGCTTGCCGACACAAGCCACACTGGCCCTTGCCCTTGCCACGCTGGGAGTCATGGCGTCGGCGCAAACGCTGTCACCGGAAACCCAGCGCTACCACGATATCTACAAAGAGCTGGTGGAAATCAATACCAGCCACTCCGCAGGCGACACTACAAAAGCCGCGCACGCGATGGAAAAACACTTGCTGGACGCCGGTTTCACGGCCAGCGATATCCAGGTGATCGAACCGTTCCCGCGCAAAGGCAACCTGGTGCTGCGTTTCAAGGGCAACGGCAGCAAGCAGCCGCTGCTGTTGCTGGCGCATATCGACGTGGTCGAAGCCAAGCGCGAAGACTGGAAAACCGATCCTTTTCAGCTGCAGGAAACCGGCGGCTATTTCACCGCCCGCGGCTCTATCGACGACAAGGCGATGGCCTCGGCTTTCGTCTCGGTGCTGAGCCAGCTCAAGCAGGAAGGATTCAAGCCCAGCCGCGACATCATCCTGGCGCTGACCACCGATGAAGAGCGTGGCGATGTAGAGAGCAACGGCGCCAAATGGCTGATCGCCAACAAGCCGGAATTGCTCAAGGCAGAGTTCGGCATCAACGAAGGCGGCGGCGGCGAGCTGCGCGACGGCAAGCCCAACCTGCACCGGATCCAGGTCGCCGAGAAAATCTATGCCACCTATGAACTGGAAGCGCGTGATGCCGGTGGCCACAGTTCGACCCCCACTGCCAGCAATCCGATCTATGCCATCGCCGCTGCCCTGAACAGACTGAGCGCCTACCGTTTCCCGGTGCACCTGGCCGAAGTCACCACCGGCTATTTCGCCCGCAGTGCGCCGTTTGCCAGCGGCCAGCTGGCCGCCGACATGCGTGCGGTCGGCAGCGGTAAGCCGGACGCCGCCGCGATAGAACGCTTATCGGCGATCCCCGACTACAACGCACAGTTGCGCAGCACCTGCGTGGCCACCATGGTCAGCGCCGGCCATGCGGAAAACGCGCTGCCGCAATCGGCCAAGGCCACGGTCAACTGCCGCATCCTGCCGCAAGACGATCCGGACGACATAGACCGCCAGCTCAAGCAGGTGATCAATAACGACAAGATCGCGGTGCGCTACACCAACAAACCGCTGCGCAGCCCGGCTTCACCGCTCAACGGCGACCTGGTGAAGACAGTCGAAGCGCTGACCCAGGACATGTGGCCAGGCGTGCCGGTAGTGCCGGCCATGAGCACCGGCGCCACCGACAGCAGCTATATGCGTAATGCCGGCATCCCGATGTACGGCGTCTCGGGCTTGTTCGTCGAGCCTTCCGACCGCCGCACGCACGGCCTCGACGAACGGGTCGAAATCCAGCGCGTTTACGACGGCCGCGAATTCCTCTACCGCCTAGTCAAGCGCCTGGCGCAATAGGGTAGCAAAAGCGCAGGAAAAAGAATCGACTCCGGCGCCAGCCGGAGCCGGCTTACTTTACTGCAGAATTCAAACGCAAGAACCAGAGTGTCCAGGGCCTGGATATGCCCTATGTTGCAGTTGTGCGGCGCCCGCCGCTTGCCAACTGACGGACACTCGCCATGAACTTTATCGAACTGCTCCTGCTCGCCGCGATCTGGGGCGCCTCTTTTCTCTTCCTGCGGATTGCCGCGCCAGAATTCGGTCCCTTCGCGCTGATTGCGCTGCGGGTCGGTATCGCCGCGCTGGTACTGGCGCCAGTGCTGCGCTCAGCCGCTGCCCGCAGCCAATGCCGCCGCAAGGCCTGGCCGCTGTTTGTAGTCGGCCTCAGCAATTCCGCGATACCGTTCGGCCTGTTCGCCTATTCCACCCTGTACGTGAACGCCGGCATCGATTCCATCTTGAATGCAACCACGCCGATCTGGGCTGCCCTGATCGCAGCTCTCTGGTTCGGGCAGGCCATGAACCGCAGCCAGGTCTGCGGCCTGATGCTGGGCTTGGCAGGGGTTGCGGTGCTGGTGTGGGATACGGCGGGCGCTGGCGTTGCGGGCGTGCCGCTGGCGATCGCCGCCGCGCTGCTGGCTGCCGTTTGCTATGGTTTCGCTGTGAACTATTCAAAGCGGCATCTGGCTGGAGTCCAGCCCCTGGTAGTCGCCTTCGGCAGCCAGTTGGCCGCCTCCATAGTACTGCTGCCGCCGGCGCTGCTGTCCTGGCCGCAACATGCGATCGCGCCCTCCATCTGGATTTGCGTCGCGGCGCTCGGCGTGGTCTGCACCGGCTTCGCCTATATCTTGTATTTCCGCCTGATCGAACGGGTAGGCGCAGCTTATGCTGCCTCCGTCACTTTCCTGATTCCGGTCTTCGGGCTGGTCTGGGGCGCCGTTTTCCTTAACGAAAAAATCACACCGGCGATGCTGGCCGGCTGCGCAATCACGCTGCTAGGGACTGCACTCGCTAGCGGCAAGCTGAACGGTTTGTTGGCAGGGAAGCGCAAAAGATTGGCGTGAACTGCGCGCGGCCATGACAAACAGGTATTGCCGCGTGCTAGGATAATGCCGAAAATCGACAGTTTATATAAACGTGCATCATCATTACGCTGGACGCCATGGGAAACCGATTCCCTTCCCGATCAACACTAAAAATGATTAACGAGACCCGCTGGCCTGCAGGGGTAAATCGGCGCGCAATGAGCCTCGGCTTGTTGCTGTCCTTGGTGCTGCATGCCGGTTTGCTCCAATTGTTCCGGCCTCACAAAACAATCGATACCGGCCCTACTGCGCAGGCGGCGATGACGCTGTTGCTGCTGCCGGCGGCGCCACCCCAACCAGCCTCGGTACGCACGCTGCCGCCGGCCAAGCCCGTTATCGTGCAGCGCGACCAGCGCCCTGCAAAATCTTCTGTACGCGCAAATACAATCGCCCCACTACCCGCGGCGCCGCCCGCCACCATCATCAGCGACACGGCAGCCCTCTCCCAGCCGGCCGACAAACAACCGCGCGTGGACTTGGACGCCGCATTGAAAACGGCCAGGCAGATAGCAACAGATCCCGCCGGCAGACGCAACGGCACTGCCGTCTCGCAATTGCAAACGCATCCACTCGAAGCCCGGCCGGACAGCCGCCTGGCGCAGGACATTCAACGCAGCGCGCGCGCCGGCTGCCTCGACGTCGGCCGTCCCTTTGGCTTATTGGCGCCGCTGGTGCTGGCTGCAGATGCGGTATTGTCAAAAAAAGATGGCGGCTGCAAGTGGTAACGCTTGTCCTTGTAGCCGGCTGCTTACGGTGTTACATTTTTCTCTTTTGCAATTCAAGGTCAGGGTCAAATAAATTATTCGACTCTGACCCTAATTAACTGCGGCAACGAAGGAGAGAAAACGATATGCGCGCCATCCTCAATTTCCTGTGGTTTGTGCTGGGCGGGGTGTTCATGGGCCTGGGCTGGTGGCTGGCAGGCGCCGTCGCCTTCCTCACGATAGTCGGCATCCCATGGGGCAAAGCCTGTTTCGTGATCGGACAGTTCACTTTCTTCCCCTTCGGCAGGGAAGCCGTGAGCCGCAAGGAACTGAACAACAGAGACGATATCGGCACCGGCAGCCTGGGCCTGGTCGGCAATATCCTGTGGTTCGTGTTTGCCGGCATCTGGCTGGCTATCGGCCATGTGCTGTCGGCCATCGCCTGCTTCATCACCATCATCGGCATTCCATTCGGCGTCCAGCACCTGAAGCTGGCCGGCATTGCGCTGGCGCCGATAGGGAAAACCATTGTGACGAAAGAAGTGGCGGCTGCGGCGCGCCGCCAAGGCGCGGAAGATAGTGTAGCCAAGTTGCGCGGCAACGCGTAGGCAACGAGAATCGCCGGGTTACGCTTATTTTTTACCGGTGCGGCCTGCACTTTGCGGCAAAGTATTTGCAACCGCGCCGCGCACTTCAAAACGGACCTGGTCAACCACGGCCATTTTATGGTCCAGCAATTCCAGCACATGCCGGCCGGGCCACGGCATCCAGTCGAAAGCAAGCTGCGGATCGGAAGCGGCTGCCTGGCGCTTGGCTGTCTTGCCATTTGCCTTGCCGGCCTGCGCCACCGGCATTGCCAGCAGCTTGCCATCCAGCCGCCACATGCCGCTGGACAAGCCATCGGCGGCAAACCGTATGCGCTGCCGCTGCGGCGGAATATCCGGGTCCAGCGCGACCAGCATGCCCGGCGTCGGATAACGGATGGCGATGCTGATGTCATCTGACTTGGCGGTGGTGATCAGGCTTTGCTCTGTCCCAGCCAGGAAATACTCCGGACGCGACGCTTCAAGCTTGTCCTGGTAGCGGATGTCCTGCTCCACCACGCCGGCCGGTTTTTTCGGGATCTGCTGCCGCAGCTGGTCACGCGTGTGCAGGTATTGCATCACTTCCTGCCAGATCGGCGCGGCGCCGGTCACGCCGGATACGTCCCACATCGGCAGGCCGGACGCATTGCCGACCCAGACGCCTACCGTATACCGGTCCGAATAACCGACCGCCCAGTTGTCGCGCATGTCCTTGGAAGTACCGGTCTTGACCGCCGCCCAGACGCGCGTCGAAAGCGCGTTCTCCAGGCCGAAGGTGCGGCTGCGGGCGCTGCGGTCGGACAAGATGTCGCCGATGATGAAAGCGGCGCCGGGATCCATTACCTTGCGCATTTTTACCGCAGGATCGCTCAGCGCAGTACGCACGCCGCTGTAGCGCCCCTGGTTGGCCAGCGCGCGGTAGGCATTGCTCAGCGCCAGCAAGCTGACGTCGGCGCTGCCCAGCGCCAGGCTGTAGCCGTAATAGTCGCCGGATTCGCGCAACTGGAAACCCAGTCCTTGCAGCCGCTCGAAGAAAGTCGTGGGCGTCACCGTCACCAGGGTCCGCACCGCCGGAATGTTCAGCGACGACGCCAGGGCGGTCCGCACACTGACCAGGCCTTTAAACTGCTTGTCGTAATTTTGCGGGATGTACAAGCCGCTGGCGGTCGGCAGGTTGATCGCCGAATCGTTCAGGATCGAGGCTGCGGTCATCCACTTTTTTTCGATCGCCAGTTCGTACAGGAACGGTTTCAAGGTCGAGCCAGCCTGGCGCAAAGCAACCACGCCGTCGACATCGGCCGCGTTCGAAAAGGAACCGCTGGAACCGACCCAGGCCAGCACGTCGCCGCTGGCGTTGTCGAGCACGACAATGGCGCCGTCTTCGATATTGCGTTCCACCAGCGCCGCCAGCTGGCGCCGCAAGGCATCGTTGGCAAAACGCTGCACGCCGCCATCCAGGGTTGAACGCACAGACTGCCCGGGTGTACGCAGCAGCTTGCGCGCCAGGTGCGGCGCCAGTTGCGGTGCGGTGGTGGTGACGATGACTTCCGAGTTGGAGCCGGTGCGCACCAGCGCCAGCAAGGTGAAATCTTCCAGACCCTTGCATTCATCTCCCGAGCGCTGTTCCCGCAAGATGCGGCAGGCGCGTTCGGCGACCCTGGCCGGCGTCGCGTTCGGGCCGCGGATCAGCGCCACCGCAATCGCCGCTTCGCGCTGGCTCAGGCCGCTGGGGTGTTTGCCGAACAATACCCGCGACAAGGCGTGTATGCCGACCAGCTCGCCCCTGAAACTGACCAGGTTCAGGTAGGCTTCCAGGATCTGGTCCTTGCGCCAGTTGCGCTCCAACTGCTGCGCCACTACCACCTGCGACATTTTCTGCCCGATCGAACGTGGCGCATTGCGCCGCCGCAGGTCGTCATCCAGCAAACCCGCCAGTTGCATGGTGATGGTCGAAGCGCCGCGGGTCTTGGTGTTCCACAGGTTGCCCCACGCTGCCGCCGCCACGGCGTTCCAGTCGACCCCGCTGTGCTGGTAGAAACGCCGGTCTTCCGACGCCACCAGTGCATTGCGCAGCGCCGGCGACACATCTTCCAGCGCCACCCACGACAGGCGTCGTTCGTTCGGATTCATGCGGACCTGCTGCAGCAGCTGGCCCTTGCGGTCGTACAGGCTAGCTTCGGAAGAACGGAACTCCTGCTGCACATCGGCGAAACTTTGCAGGGCGTGCACCGGGCCGGCACTTAAGGCCAGCACCAAGGCCAACGTCGGTGCAGCGCCCGGCGCCCAGCGCCTGATTCCAGTCGACTTCACTTCACCGTCCATTTCTGGTTAGGACTCTCACCAAACATTTCCGGCGCATACATCGCTTCCACCCGGGTCGGCGGCAAGCTGAATTCGCCTGGGTTGTTGATGCGGAAGGTGTATGTCATGGTGAATTTCCCCTTCGGCACGTACTCGTAATAGCTGCGGAACGCTTCAAAACTGCGTTCTTCGTACGTCACCCAGGCGCTGCCGCTAGGCCGTTCGCTGCTGGTGGCGATGGCCGAATCGCGGCCCAGGCCCGAACCCAGCAGGGTGGCGCCTGCCGGGATCGGATCGGTCACCACCACCCAGGTCATGTCGGTCTGCGCATCGATTTCGAGGTCGATCCGCACGATGTCGCCGCGCGTGTATTTGCCTTTTTCCTTTTGCTCGACCGGAACAATGTTCTTACTGATCCGGTAGCCGCTGGAGAACGGTTTCTTCAACACTACTGCAGCCAGGCTTTGCACCGTCACCCATGGCGCGCCGCTGCCGGCATGGCTCAGCTTCAGGTCTGCAGCAGCAGCGGACACCGGCCATGGCAATTGCAGCTTGCCGGCCTCGGCCACATTAGCTGTGGCGGGCCAACTGTAGCTCTGGCTGCCGCTGACGGTAGCGCCCTGCTCCAGGCTGGCCTTGGTCACGCCCGTCACTTTTTCCGACTCGAACTTGCGCGCGAACTTCTGCAACGCCAGCGAGCCCCACAGGTTGGCCGTAGTGGTCGACCAGTGGCCGCGCGACTGACGCTGGATGGCGCCGTTGATCAGCTTCGGCATGTCTTCTTTCCAGGCCGGATTTTCCAGCATGGTCAGCACCAGCCGGTTGGCGTTAACGTCGGCGCTGGCCATCAGCCACCACCAGTAGTCGCTGCTCTCGGTGGAGAAGCCCATGCGCGTGCTTTGGTAATTCAGACGCGAACGGATGATCTGGTCGGCTTCGGCCTGGCGCTTGGCGCGCTCTGGAATGCTGGAAACCCGTTGCAGGATGTTGATCCAGTCCAGCAGCGCCGAGGTCGGCCACAGGTTGGGCGAGATCTGGATCGAATCCAACATCGCCGGCCGTACCCGATCGTAGCGCGACAAGGCTTCCAGCGCCGCCAGCTTGCGCACGTCCAGGTCTTTCTGCGGCGACCAGAAATCGCGGGTGATCTTGCCTTCCACGAACGCCGCGAGGCCATCGAGCATCTTGTCGCGGCTTTGCTGCGGAATCGCAAAACCCGATTCCTGGGTTACCGCCAGCAGGTAAGCCGTCAATGTATCGCTGCCGCGGCGGGCATTGCCTTCGTTCGGCGGATAATAATAAGCCAGGCCGTCGCTATCCAGGTAGGTCGGCAAATCGTTCAATACCTTTTGCCACATCGCCTCATCGCGCAATCCTATCGCGCGCGAAGTCTTTTGCTCCAGACAAGAGAACGGATAATTGACGAAGTAACGGCGCAGGCCCTCGTTGCCGGAGGCTAGCGACGGCGCCAGCGAGATCGCCAGGCCGCCACGCCCCGGCAAACCGTCCGCGGGTGGCGCTACCGCCATGCTGAACGGCTTGTCGAGCTGGAACAGGGTGGCTTGCTGCACCGTCACCGGCACTGCAGGCACCACGCGCTGGGTGAACTTGATGCTGTCCTTGACCTTCGGTCCGCCCTGTTCCTGGGCATTGATCTCCCATGCCAGCTGGCCGACGTCCGCCGGTACTGTCACGGCCCACACCAGCTCACGGGTTTCACCGGCGGGAATGTTCTCATCCTTGGCCGCCAACGGCGTTGCCGCCAGGCCGGCGGCCTGCGCCGTGGCATGGACTTGCATGGCGCGGGTGGTGGTGTTGCGCACCGTAACCAGCGCGCTGAAATTGTCGCCTTCGCGCACCAGCGGCGGCAAGCCGGAAATCAGCTGCAGGTCCTGGGTCGAGCGGATGCTGACGGCGCCGGTACCGAACAGGCTGTCGCCGCTTTGCGCCACCGCCACGATCTTGAAGCTGGTCAGCGCATCGTTCAGAGGCACGTCAACCTGAGCCCGGCCGTTAGCGTCCAGCACAATCACCGGTTTCCACAACAGCAAGGTGTCGAACAGTTCACGGGTCGGCGATTTGCCGCCGCCGCCGCCGGCAGGAATCGCCTTGCGGCCGTAATGGCGCTTGCCGACTACCTGCATTTGCGCGGTCGAGGTTTCCACGCCGTAGCTGCGCCGCTGCAACATCGCCTCCAGCAGATTCCAGCTGCGGTTGGGCTCTAGCTCCAGCAAGGCTTCGTCGACTGCCGCCAAGGCTATCTCAGCGCCGGCAGCTGGTTTGCCGTTCGGCAGGTTGACCTGGATGTTCACCTTGGCGGTGGTGCGGATCGCATAGCTGGGCTGGTCGGCCTTGACCGTCACCGCCAGCTGGTTGGCGGCAGTGCCGACCGTGA